>CAYYGZ010000167.1:0-6696 GCA_964471275.1 uncultured bacterium
AGCCCGGGAGGATCCGCCCTGCACAATCAGGCTTTGATAGACGTCGAAGCCGGTAGATATCGCGTCTTCATTGAGCACCAGGGTTCCCTCGATGACCGAGTCACCCTGGTGAGTGGTAGCCTGATCATCAAGGTCTACGAATAGGGACACCGAGAGCCAACTCGGTCTTGTGACAGAAGGCCTCGCCACGCGGATACAAGTCATATAATATGTCGGCGAAATTCTGTGAGGCCATCATCGGGGTCCACAGCAACGCACGTTAGAGACCACCCTCGTGAAGATTCGGCGGTAGCCCGATGGTCAATATCCTAGCCACGTCCCCTTGTCGCGACCCTCACACAACCAGCACAGGATCGCAGTCAGAAATCAGCACACGCCAGACAACACAACCCCAGATTAGGATGTGCCGGGAGTCCCTTGCTGGCAATACCGGAGAGGAAAGATCGGTTGGTCAAACGAATGCTTATCGCCCTTGGACTGATCCTGGCCATCGGGATCACAATACGATCAGAGCTATTCGGGCAGGAAAAGGTCGACTCGATAGATGGCAATACACGGTGCTACGCCACAGTCAACACCTGAGGGAAGGCGGATTGACCTCGAACGGCTCCAGAATCTCTGGCAAGGAAGGCTGGGAAGTTGCGTCTTCCTATTCGGCAAGAGGAGAAACTGTGGTCCCAATTCTCAAACGCCGTCGCTAGCTGACAGCCAATCGACGCGCCCGATTAACAGCTCCGATGATTTCTAGCTCCCTGACCCAGACCGTTCTCCCTGAAGGATAGTCGGTCAGTGCGTCCAGACCGTCCTGCTCAACTCGCGTCATCACCTCACGGATCAGATCTCTGAGTGAAGTTTCGCCGTCGATTCCTCCCTGAACAAGCAGCAACGCGTTCCCGAGGCCTTCCATCTGGCCACCAACGCATAGCTGCTCGAGTCCAGTGACATCAATAGAATCGTCCCCAATCCGCAGTTCCTTGCCTCGCTTGGTTGCTCGTAGCCTTCCCGATCGACTTCGAACATCCCACGCCGTCGGTTTACGTGCCGCGGCAGCATATTCCCAGCGAGTCTCCCGTGATTCCTCGATTGAAGCTGGCAGGTCTACCGCAATCTGTCGAGCCTCCTCCGTTACCTCATCGACCACATAGCCTGTAAGTCGAAGCACACAGTCCACCCTACCCAGGTAGGCACCCGAGCCCCCCACGGCCATCAGAAACGAGATCCCGATATCTGATAGAGACCTGACGAAATGTAGCAGGGGCTTGATCGGCTCATTCTCATCCGGAACCAATCGAGCCATTCGGGAGTCGCGCACCAGGAGGTTACTGGCCGATGTATCCTCGTCTATCAGGACCGTGGTGGCACCCGCCTCCAGATTCTCTACGATACTTGCTGCCTGCGAGGTGCTACCACTTGCGTCCTGAGTAGAAAATGTGGCAGGATCGCCCCCCGAGGGTAGATCACCGATTAGCGGTCGTAGGTCTACACTACAAATACTCCGACCTTCTTCGGACCGTACTTTCACCGCATCCGGGACGGCAACAACGTGCTCACGACCGTCACCCGGAATGTGGTTGTAGATCCCTCGCTCGACTGCCTTAAGCAGTGTCGATTTACCGTGAAAGCCGCCTCCTGTGACCAGAGTGATTCCTGTTCTCAGACCCATACCGATCAATTCACCGGCGTGCGGGACACCTATCCTGGTTTAGAGGGAAGGTGGACTGGTGAACCGAACAACATCATCCCCAACCATGGGATGGTCGTCAGCTCCGGATTGTCTGGGCAGAACCGATCCGTTGGCGATGAAGCCGATCAGCCCGAGACCTGCAAGCTGTGCACGCAGAGCGTCCTGATCTTCATTCGTGTCGACATGCCCCTGAAGTGACCGCAGATCCAGACTGTCCGCCTGTGTAGACTTGCGCACGATCTCAGGTACCTCCTCCAGAAGAACAGCCCCTGCATCGCCTGCCTTGATTCTTCTTCCGTCGGCAGGAAGACCAACAAACATCCTTGCCTCAAAGGCATCCCCCTTCAACTGGACAGATGTACGCTCGATGATCTCCTGCCCGGGACACGCCACCTCGATGACCCCGCTGTTGCCTGTTCCTCGGTGCCCTCTGGCTATGTCTGCAATCTCGTGTGCAAGCCGCCTTGTGAGGAAATCGCAGAGACCAACCCGTCTGCTCCGGTTCGACCAAAGGTCAGTGTCCAGTCCGGTCACTTCAGTCGGAGCAAAAACACGAACGAGCGTTGGTGGAGCGAACGGATCGCGCTGAACACGGTCGATCTGCAGCGTGAATTCCCCGAAGCTGAATGCACCCTCGATAGACCGATAGTTCGGATACCCTCTACCATTGATGCCATCCAGAATGCCCTTGAGACTTGCCGAAGGTCTAGGATCTCTGCGCACCTGCAATAATCTCCCAAGTGTGAGCCGCGGACGTCGATCAGTGGCTGCCGCACGGTAGCGCCGGCGTACATAACGAGAGGGTTCAGACAACAGCCTGAACCCCCTCGCAGAACTGCCAATAGAAGCGCTACTCCTTAACGACCCAGACTTTCACCTTAGCTTCTACCTGTGGGTGAAGCCGGATCGGCACATCGTAGACCCCGAGCGCTCGAATCGGTTCATCGAGCTGAATCGTGCGACGATCGATCTTGAAGCCCTGTCCCTTCAGCTGATCACCGATCTGCTGATTCGTCACCGACCCGAAGATTCGATCCTCTTCTCCGACTGCAACAGCAATTGTGACCGACACCTTGCCGAGCGCCGCGGCACGGTCTTCTGCATCCTTCTGCTCTCTCGCAAGCTGCGCTCCCTGCTGGCTCTTGGCTGCTTCGTAAACCGCCAAGTTGCTGCTGCTGGCTACAAGTGCCAATTTGCGCGGAAGTAGGTAATTGCGCGCAAAGCCGGGCTTGACGTCGACAATTTCACCGGCGTCGCCGACGTGTTCAAGCGTTTCCGTCAGAATGATTTTCATCGCATACTCCCTTACTTGCTCGTCTCAGAGGCGTAAGGCAGGACGGCGATATTCCGAGCCCGCTTGATCGCACTGGTTAGTTGTCTTTGGTGTCTGGCGCAGGTACCGGTCATCCGTCTGGGGATCACCTTGCCTCGCTCAGTCACAAAACGTCTGAGCAGACGATCGTCCTTGTAATCGATACAAATAGCTTTGTCTTCACAAAACCGGCAAACCTTCACTCGTCCACGCACGTTCATTCTTTGCCCTCCTCTTCTTCCGAGTCGTCGGTTCCGCCATCCGCGCTTTCCGCAGTCTCCTCGATGCTGGGTTCCTCTGTAACGGGAACGACCGGTGCCTCATCCATCTTGACGAACAGATGTCGAAGGATACCCTGATCCAGCCTCAGAAGGCGATCCATTTCATGAATCATCAGGGGTTCGCCGCTGAATTGGAAGAACGTGTAATCAGCTTGCAACTGCTTGTTGATCTCGTAAGCCAGCTTCCGGACACCGCGCTTCTCCGCAACAACCGGATCCGCACCGTTGTCGTTCAGGAAGGACTCGTACTTCCCTACCGTCTGATTGACTGCTTCATCGCCTGCCTGCGAATCCACAATCAAAGTCAGCTCGTAATGCCTTGTCATACAACCTCCCCTGGACTATCGGCTCAGCATATCGTCTGAGCGGGGGTTGGACGTATCGGGATAGCCCTTCTGGCTATCCCGGAACCCGAGACGTTCTCGAGCTCCTTATCGGGTTCTACCAGGCCTTCAGTAAGGGTGCCAGAACCAGAGAAACTACAGACATCAGTTTGATCAGGATATTCAGCGCGGGCCCGGATGTATCCTTCAAGGGATCTCCAACCGTATCACCGACCACCGAAGCCTTGTGCGCCTCGGATCCCTTACCCCCGAGATTCCCGTCTTCAATCCATTTCTTCCCGTTGTCCAATGCGCCTCCAGTGTTTGCCATCATTATCGCGACAAGCACACCGCTGAGGGTTGCCCCACCCAGCATTCCACCGAGCGCTTCGGGACCCAGTAATGCCCCAACGACAACAGGGCTCAAAACGGCGACCAGACCGGGAAGTACCATCTCGCGTAGAGCCGCAACCGTGCTGATATCGACGCACCTTCGTGTGTCAGGCTTGCCGGTCCCCTCCATCAGTCCCGGAATCTCGCGGAACTGTCGGCGAACCTCTTCGACCATTTTAAAAGCAGCCTTACCCACAGAGGTCATCGTCAGTGCAGCGACTAGGAACGGAACGGCTCCCCCGACGAACAAGCCGATGACCACAATGGGCTTCGTCAGGTCGATCGACTCGAGCCCCACGGTGGAGGTGTAGGCTGAGAACAGAGCAAGTGCCGTCAATGCAGCCGAACCGATGGCAAAGCCCTTACCGATCGCGGCCGTCGTGTTGCCGATCGAATCCAGACCGTCTGTAATTTTGCGTGTATCCGGTCCGAGCTCAGCCATCTCCGATATCCCGCCCGCATTGTCTGCGATCGGGCCGTAGGCATCAACTGCCATAGTCACACCCACGGTGGACAGCATACCAACGGCAGCGATGCCGATCCCGTAGAGACCTGCGAAATGAAAGCCCAGACCGATAGCCGCGCAGATCGCGAGGATGGGCAGCATCGTGCTCTCCATGCCGACAGCCAGTCCTGCAATCATGTTGGTTGCTGGACCCGTCTCGGATGCGGTAGCAATCCTGCGGACCGGTTCGCCACCGGTATAGTATTCCGTGAGCAACCCAATAACGATGCCCGTGATACCGCCGGAGACGACCGCATAGAAAATGTCAGGAGACAGCCCAACAGAGTCGATAAAGAAATAGCTCCCCGCGAACAACAACACGGCCGCCACGAGAGGAGCATTCCGCAATGCTGCCGCGGGATCAAGGTTCCTCAGAAGACGCATCGAAAAGACACCGAGCAGCGAGGAAACCAGACCGATCATCGCGATCGCGATCGGAAGCTGCATCACCAGGATCTGGACACTTGCCGGATCGACCGTGGTACCCTTCAATCGACCGAGAAGCGACACACTTGCCGTTGCCGCAATAGCGATCGTGGCAATGATCGAGCCGACATACGATTCAAAGATATCGGCACCCATACCGGCGACATCGCCGACGTTATCACCGACGTTATCGGCGATCACGGCTGGATTACGGGGATCATCTTCCGGAATACCCGCCTCGACCTTACCGACAAGATCAGCGCCCACGTCGGCGGTCTTTGTATAGATGCCGCCGCCAACACGTGCAAACAGGGCGATCGAGCTCGCGCCCATCGCAAAACCATTGATCACCTTGGCGTTTTCCGGTGAACCATACAGCCCGAACAGAAGGCCCACGCCCAGCAACCCCAGGCTGGCAACAGCCAACCCCATAACCGTGCCGCCGGAGAAGGCGATTGAGAGCGCCTCCGCCTGGCCCTTCTGGTTGGCTGCATATGCCGTGCGTACGTTCGCTCGCGTTGCCGCCTTCATACCAAGAAAACCGGCAAGCATCGAACAGACCGATCCGAGAACAAAGGAGGCGGCCGTGTCGAGGTCGATACCTACGGCGAGGGCAATGGTTACGAATACAACGAAAAGAGCGAGAACAACATATTCTCGCTTTAGGAATGCCATCGCGCCTTCGTGAATGGCGTCAGAGATTTCCCGCATCCGCTCGGCACCGACCGGTTGCTTCAGGATGCGCAGATAAACCAGCAACGCACACCCGAGCCCGGCCACACCGAGCAACGGTGCCCATTCGATCATTTTCGTCTCCGGATGACAACCGCACAGCCAAAAACCAAGGTGCGGTTGCTACCTCCCATTTGTAGTGTTCATTGCAGCCTCAACACCGCTGCCGCACCACGCCCGAACCGCTTCTGCAGCCCGATCGACCATGCGTTCGACCTCGGGCAACTCTGTCGTGTCGAATGCCCCCAGAACGTAATCGATCTGAGAGATTCCGGAAGGGACCTCTCCAACACCAAGCCGAACCCTGGGGAAATCATCGGATTTCAGCACCCACCCGATAGACCGGAGGCCGTTATGCCCCCCCTCGGATCCCGATCGCCGAACTCTGGTGCGACCGACAGCCAGATTGATGTCATCGACCAGGATCAGAACGTCCCTGAGAGTCCCGCCGGACCACGAAAGCGCATCCTCGACCGCGAGACCCGAGTCGTTCATGTACGTTGTCGGCTTGATCAACAGTACCGGCCGTGAACGAATCGTCACGCACGTGTGATCGAATGATTGACGAGACTCCCACTGCGTGGATCCTGAGAGTCGGGAGACGACCTCGAACCCAATGTTGTGCCGCGCACCGACATACTTGGGTCCCGGGTTCCCGAGACCCACAACCAGCCGGGTGCCCAGTCCTACTCCTCGTCCTCTTCGTCGTCCTTCTTGCCGCGTTCGATGACCTCGGGCTCCTGAGCCTCTTCCTCCATCTCCTCGCCTTCCTCGTCCTCCTCATCCTCCTGGCGGACCGTCGGAGGCGCCACGGCAAAGACAGATCGGTCACTCTCGGTAACAATCGTGCTACCTTCTGGGATGGCCAGATCCGAAACGTGGACCGTGTCACCGATCGCGAGATCAGTTACGTCGTAATCGATCGATTCAGGGATGTTTGTGGGCAGACATTCCACTTCGATCTGGTAGAGCATGTGCTCCAGAATTCCGCCGTCATTCCGGACACCAATCGGAACTCCTTCGCTGTGCACTGGCACATC
>CAYYGZ010000167.1:6706-10465 GCA_964471275.1 uncultured bacterium
CATCGACAACAATCTTTTCAGTCATAGAGATCCGGTGGAAATCGATATGCAGAATATCGCCCGACACCGGGTGGTGCTGAATCTCTTTCACAATCGTTGAGTAGTCAGAGTCTCCGCTTCCCTCAACCTTGAGAGACACAATCGCATTACGGCCGAAGTCGTGAATCAGCGTTCTGAACGCCTTGTCATCGACCGCACACTTCACGGAATCAATCTCGGAACCGTAAACCACGGCAGGAACCGTGCCCTCGCTCCGAAGTCGTTTCGCTGGGCCCTTGCCTGAGTCAGTTCGAGGCCTGGCTTCAAGAACCGCTGAGTCTGCCATTTGTTACTCCTCCAAATTCATCCCGGTCGTGCATTGGCTGCCGGGCAGGGATTCGAACCCCGATAAGCGGCTCCAAAGGCCGCTGTCTTACCCTTAGACGACCCGGCAGCCCCGTTCACTGAGTGAATCTCGTACTCAGCCGACGCACAGGCCTGCACAGACGGACGGTATAACCCCGATTGCGCAGACGGTCGATGGTCATCTGCGCATCGGATTCTTGCGCAAAGCCACCGTATAAGGTCGCACCCGTTCCGCTCATTGAGGCACCTGCTGCGCCTCCTTCGCGGAGAACGGAAAGGATATGTTGAATGCTCGGATAGCGCGCTGCAACAACCGTCAAAAAATCGTTTTCGACAGCCGCAAGTAGATCAAGAAGATCGACTTTGCCGCAGTCGCACACAGAATTTAAAAATCTAATATATGGGCTGTCCGATGTCAATTCTATATTGACTTTCCCGAACGCCCAGGGCGTGGACACACCGAAACCGGGTTCAACCAGGACAAGAACTGGATCCCCTTCAGAATCAATACGTTGCAGGTGCTCACCTCTTCCGGTCACCAGCGCTGTGCCCCCTCGAATAAAGAAAGGTACATCAGACCCGATTGAGGCTCCTAACGTGGCAAGACGATCAGCGGCGAGGTTCAGATCCCATAGCTTGTTCAGTGCCACCAGTGTGCTGCCCGCATTCGAACTACCCCCGCCAAGCCCGCCACCAGCTGGAATCTGCTTGAGAATGTCGATTTCCGCACCCAGTTCGGGCCGATTCGTGGCGATTCGCAGGGCGTCCGCAGCTCGATACGCAAGGTTGTCGGGGCCATCGGGGATACCGGCTCCTAAGGAGGTAACCCTGAGATCATCTGTTTCAAGCGCGCGAACTGTCAACGTGTCCGCCAGATCGATCTCGTGAAACAGAGAAAGGATATCGTGATATCCATCCTCTCTCTTGCCGAGAACCTTCAGACCCAGGTTGATCTTCGCGTAGGAGAATAGCTTCATAGAACCTCTGCCAAAGTTGCAGATAAAAACATCTAACTTAGTCCCCCCGATCTGGGCACCGACGACGTTGACCGGGCGGCAAATATAGTTTAAATTGCCCAATATGTGCAAACTTAACTCCTAGAATTGGGTGGATTTTTTGCAGATACGTAGCGCGTCACGCGGGTTCCTGATATCAGCCATTTTGGCTGTTCTTATTCCGATGGCCTCTCATGGGCAGGCGCTTCAGGACGAGCGCGAGGCCTTCGAGTATGCCCAGGTGCTGTATGGAGACGAGCTCTACGAAACGGCTGCTGAGGAGTTCCGTCGGTTCATCCTCAACTATCCAACGAGTGAGCGACTGGCTCAGGCCCGACTCCGACTGGCTGATGCATACTACCGTGCGGGATCCCTGACGGAATCTGTCGAAGCATATCAGATTTTCGTCGATAGAAACCCCAATAACATCGAAGTCGCCGCGGCACTCAGAAACAGGGCGGGTGCTCTCGAACGTTTGTCGGACTACGGTAGAGCTGCCGCTGCCTTCACGGAACTCTACGACCGGTTCCGTACAGGCGAGTATGCAGTTCAGGACCTCCTATCTGCGGGAACCAACTCGAGAAAGGCCAGTGACTTCGCGACCGCCGAACGTGTGCTGCGGATGATTATCACCGACCATCCGTCGACGCCCCTGCTTCGGGAAGCCGCCTACAATCTGGGTCTCGTCTTGATCGACCAGGATCGAGAATCGGAGGCTCTGAAGCAGCTGGAAACGGTGGTTGAGAGCGAACGTGAACCAGATGCCCTCCTGGAAATCGGCCGGATCGCTCTGGGCCAGGATGATCTCACACGAACGGAACGGACATTTGCCGACCTGAGGAAACGATTCTCGCGAACCCGGTCTGCACACGAATCCTACCTCGTCCTGGGAGATTGGTATGAGACCCGGGGCGAATGGGCAAAAGCGACAGAGATCTACGAAATTGCTCGATCGTCAAGATTGAGCACAGAGCATCAGCAGAAGGCAATCCTGGGTTTGGCGCGCGTCTATCGTGAGTCAGGGAAGGATGCGCTCCAGCTATACACCCAGTTCCTGAAAGTCTACCCGGCCAGCCCGTATCTTCCAGACGCTAGGTTGGGTTTGGGCAGATCCTATGTGGACAAACGGCAGTATGGTCAAGCGATTGATGCCTTCAACCGCCTGCAGGAGACATTTCCCAGGCATCCCTACAGTGTTGCCGCTCACCGGGATATCGGCGACGTCTACGCGGCTTTGGGGTCACCCCGCCAAGCACTTGCCGCTTACAAACGCCACCTGACTCTGTCCGCAGACAGCACTGAATCGGCCATTACACGCCTCAAAATCGCAGTGGTTTACCGAGGTCAGCTCGGGTGGACAGATCTTGCGCTCGATGTCCTGTCGGATCTCTCGCTGGTTGACGATCGTCGCACGGCCGCCTCCGCGCAGTTCCAGCTTGGTCAGACACACGAGGACGCAGGGAACACAAACCTGGCCATCCGCGAATACCGCAACTATCTGGAACGCTTCGCAGGCGAGCCCGACGCCCGCCTGGCCGAAAACAGGATTCGATACCTCTCGACCTACGCGCCTACAAAGCGGGTCGACCGAGACCTGATCGACTTGCTCGGCCTCATATCGGCCACGCCTCAAACACGATTGCAGCTGGGGCGTCTCCTCTTTCGCCAGCGTCATTACGATCAGGCAATCCCGCATCTCGAGGCTGCGAGTTCCGACACATCCGGCTCCCCTGAGGGAGCCTACCTGCTGGCAGAGGCCCTGCTGGCAATCGACCGGCGGCAAGACATCCTCACAGGCTCAGGAGAGAGATACCAGGATCGGGCTCTGGCGATACTTCGGGAGCTTTCCGCAACGGGGCAGAACAGCGAGTTTGCGGATGATGCCGCCTTCCGTGTAATAGAAATCCAGCACGGTTCGGGCGATACCGCCTCGGTGCGTACACGTATTGAAGCCTACGACCAATTCGTAAAATCCTATCCGACCTCTGACCGCCTCTCAGAGGGCATCCTCAAACAGGCCAACGCCCACCTTACACTCGCCAGATTTGACACGAAACACGTTGATCTTGCTCGAGCCAAATACGGGAAGATCGGTAATGCGGATGACAAGCTTGGGGAGCAAGCCAGTTACGGCATCGCCAGGTGCCTCGCGATCAAGCAGGACTACGTTGCGGCCGAGAATGCGCTCCGTGATTTTCTCTTCACCTACCCCAACAGCGATCTCGGTGAAGAGGCGCGGTTTCAGCTCGGCCTCATCTTGCTCGAGCGTGGTTATCTGCAAAGTGCCAGTACTGAGTTTGCTGAACTTCTGACCGCACCGACCTCCGTGGATCTCGAGAAGTCAAGTCGAGCACTCCTGGCTGAATGCTATTTCCGATTGGAAGATTTCGAAGCCGCGATCAGAATAGATGAGACACTT
>CAYYGZ010000168.1:0-10342 GCA_964471275.1 uncultured bacterium
TAGGCGAGCCTCATTTCCCAGGGAACAAGGTCCTAACCTGTTAACACTATTCTGAAACAGTACAGGTGGCAGCTCGACCCTCCCCCCTGGCAATTGATACTACATTGTCCTGCGCGCAACAGCATAACACAATACAATTGTGTATAAGTCGTTATTTTTTAATCATTTCCGTTAAGCAATTTCCGTCGACGCCGATGTATTAAACGTAGCAAGTCGGAACTAATACGAACGAGCTGGGTCGGGCGGAAGTCGAGGTGATCTCGCCCGCGCATAGATGACATACGCAGCATCCAGGATGGATCGAGATCTTACTCATCAGACGGGATTGAGATGAATTCAAGCGTCAGGTTCAAGCCACTACCACCAGGGCCAGAAGAGCCCAAGGAGACTCGCGCCGAGAAACTCCGGCGCGTGAGAGAGCAAGTCGAGAACGGACACTATGCCGACAGAGATGTACTCAAGGACGTGGCTGACGCGCTGATCATGAATCCCGCTCCGTTCGAGGCCCTGAACGAAAAAGATGAAGAGTGACCCCGATTCTGATCCGTGGGATTTGAGGCCGGTGCTCCTGGGGAGCGCCGGCCCTTTTTCTTTTCCGACACCGTTACGGCACAGGGAAGTCCGCTGTTCTGCCCAGGGCAGGCCGGTCAGACACACCGATCGGTGACTGCCGTACCAGCATAGTGATCGAGGATTGAAGCACGAGGCCTTGCGAAGATCCGGTTTCTCCGTGTTCGAGATCACGTAACTTGCTTTGTTTTAATGGCTTCCAGTTGACACATTTTCCGAGAGCCTTCATCTTTATCCAGCCGCCTGTGCAGCGTGTGACCTGGAGACTCTCAGGTCCACGGCCGGTGGTTGATGTCGGCCCAGGCGCGGATCTACCGTCTCGATCTCAAGCTGGACGGGTGAGAGAAAATCGAGGCGAGTGATTCTGTCGTGCGTGCCTATTTCAATCCCCTATCCGAGGACTCTCTCACGTGAATGGCGTGCTCGAAGTCGAACATCTCAAGGCTGAACCTGGTACGGCCAAGCACGGCTATCTCTCGGTTACCGAGATGCGTGACGGAACACCGACACAGATACCAATCGCCTTGTTAAACGGGGCCGAGGATGGTCCCGCGCTCTATTTGCAAGCGATCAGTGACGGGGATGAGCTCAATGGTCTCGCCGTGATTCGGCGGATTCTTGCCCGACTGAATCTGAAGCATCTTCGTGGCTGCGTCATTGCGGTCCCCATCGTGAACGTTCACGCTTTCCACGCCCACCAGGCATTCAGCCCGATCGACAACAAGAAGATGAATCGCTGCTTTCCAGGACGTCAGGATGGCACCTCGAGCGAGCGTATTGCGTATCGGTTGTTTCAGAATGCAGTTCTACAATCGGACTACGTCATCGATTTGCACCAGGGCGGCATTCGGCCGATGATCGACGAGGTCCGCGTCCGGGTTGATCGCCGCAAGCGGATTCATCGTGCCTGCATGGACTTGGCGCGCGTGTTTGGCATTGGGTACATCCTCGATGCGCGCGGTCCGGAAGGTCAGCTGGCACGGTGTGCGCCTGACGAGGGGATTCCCACGATCGATCCCGAACTGGGCGGATGCATCGGTTGGGAGGAAGAGAGCATCCGTAAAGGTGTGACGGGGGTCGAGAATGTGATGAAGATGCTTGAGATGGTCGAGGGTAAGCCCTCAATCCCCGATCGCCAGACCGTTGTAGACGGGTTTCTCACGCTCCTTTCGAACCGAGGGGGGATCGTTGAATATCGCACCCAGCTCTACGAGGTGCTTCAGAAGGGCGATCCCGTCGCCGACATCACCGATCCGCTTGGTGAAGTACTTGAGACACTGGTGGCACCCGAGGAGTCCGTTGTCTGGTCGAGAGCCCTGCGTCCGATGGTTGCCACAGGTGAAGTGGTCGGGACACTCGGGAAGAATATTCGGCACATCTGAGAGGCGGGTGTGGGGTGTGGCGTGTCGGGGGTGGGATTCATCACCAAATGAGCGCTCGTCGTCCCCCAATCCGATTTCCAAACGGATGTGAGAAGCATTTGAACTCCCATCCCCCATACCCAGGTGTCTGCCTTGCCTAACTACCTTGGCCTCGATGTCGGTACGACAACCGTAACGGCCGTCGTTGTGGATTGTCAGAATGGCGATGTCGTCGGGAAGGCTACGTCGGCGAACGATTCTGAGACCACGTCGGCGAAGGAAAAGCAGCTGGGCCGGAGCGAATGGAATGTTGGCCGCATTCTCGATGTCGTGCGGGACGTGTTGAGGGACGTGACACGAACGGGATCGGATATCGGTGCGATCGGGGTGACGGGTCAGATGCACGGGATGCTTCTGGTCGACGATGAGGGCAGGCCGGAAGGACCTTTTATCGGGTGGCAGGATCAGAGGGCCGCGGAGCAACTGCCCGGTGGGGAGGCTACGGTGATCGCCGGTCTTATCGAGGCCGTCGACGAGTCGGACCCAAAGGGTTACGTCTGTCGACCGAAGACGGGCTATCTCGGCGCCACACTCGCCTGGCTCAAAGCACACCACAGGCTTCCCGAAGGCACGCGCGCAACCTTCCTGCCCGATTTCATCTCATCACAGCTTACGTCAACGCAACCCGTTACGGACGCGACGAATGCAGCCGGTTCCGGTTTTTTTAACGTGGTAAATCGTGCGTGGCATTCGCCGCTGATCGATCAACTTGGACTGAGGGGCAGCAGACTGCCGAACGTAGTCGAATCGGGATCATCAGCCGGTTCTCTGGTGGACGCGTGGACTTTCGGCAGACTCGACACCGGGATTCCGGTCTGTGTCGCGTGCGGCGACAACCAGGCAAGCTTTCTGGGCAGCGTACGCGATCCGCAGGCTTCCGTGCTGATCAATGTCGGGACTGGCGGACAGGTATCGGTCAACACCGACAAACCGGATGTGGGACCGGGGCTCGAAGCGCGTCCTCACGTTGACGGGCGATACATCCTGGTAGGAGCGGGTCTGGTGGGTGGGCGAACGTATGCGTGGCTTCGAGACTTCTATCTTGAAGTCGGCCGACAGCTGTTCGACTATGAGGGAGATTCCGAAGCGGTTTACGAGCGAATGACAGATCTCGCGGATCAAGCTGATGTTGGGTCGAGCGGTCTGATGATGGAGCCTCTTTTGACGGGTACTCGCGAAGATCCAGCTCGGCGTGGGACGATCGGGGGAATCGGTACGGTGAACTTCAGTCCGGGTAACCTGTCGCGCGCGCTGCTTGAGGGCGTTATCGCACAGTTCAAGCGGCTGTATGACACCACGCTGGTCGCCGGTGCGGGAGAACGCTCGGTCCTGATCGGCGCCGGAAACGGAGTTCGCAAGAACAAGGTGCTGCGTGAAGTGGCAGAACGGGTGTTCGGTCTGGAAATGCGGGTGCCCGTGCACACCGAGGAGGCGGCCTACGGGGCGGCGATGCAGGCGATGGTTCTGGATGGTGGGCGGCGCAACCTGGAAGATGCTGCTGAAATCATCACGTATGCGTGACAGAGGGGTATGGCACGCTAGACCCAGTGCTCGCCGTTGTTCTCAATGACGTCGCGGACGGCCGGTTTGAGGAAGTAGCAATCCAGGGGCAGCCTGGCGAAAGCTCTCGAAAGGACCTCGACCTGAGATTTTGAATCTAGCGTTCGGTCGAGGATGAAACGACGTTCTTCCTTGACGACGCACAGGCCTCCCGGGCGGCCCTCGAGATCGACTCGCTTGATGTCGATTTTAAGCTTCTCGGCCAATGCTTCCAGCTCCTGTAGCAACAGTTCATCCGTCATCTCGAGTCTCCGTAGCTTTACGTCTCTGTCTGAGTTTACGCCAATCGCCTTTCAGATTCAATCGCCCCGATTTCTCCCCAAGCCAATATCTTTACGCGGAAGATACGAATGAGTCTGAAAGCGATTCTTTGGGACAACGACGGCGTCCTCGTGGATACCGAGCATCTGTATTTTGAGGCATGCGCCCGAGCGCTCGCGGAGGTCGGGTTCGAGTTGACGCGGGAAGCCTACATTGAGGCGTCCCTGACGCAAGGGACTAGCGTCTCCGATCTGGCAGGCCTAAGCGCCGGCGAACACGAACGCTTCCGGACCGTACGAAACGCGCTTTACGCTGAGTTGCTAGAGCAGGGAGGGTTGATCATCCCGGGCGCAGAAGATACCCTCGAAGCCCTGAGGGCTCGTGTTCGGATGATGATTGTGACGAGTTCTCGACGAGATCACTTTCGGATCATACACGAGACGACAGGGCTTCTGCGTTACTTCGAGAGTGTTGTCGACAACGAGGACTACGAACGATCCAAACCGAACCCAGATCCTTATCTGGAAGGATTGGCGCGGTTGAATCTGGGCGCAGAAGACTGCATAGCGGTCGAGGATTCGGTGAGGGGGATGACGGCAGCGAATCGCGCCGGTCTGCGATGCGTGGTTGTGCCGAACGCCCTGACCCGAGATGCGGGCTTTTCTGGCGCGTATCGAGTTTTGAAGGATGTGAGGGATGTCTTGGGTGTGGTGGAGGAGCTGCTGTAATGGACCCGGTTACGAAAGGCTGATTCAGTGATGCTGGTGGTGCTAACATGAAAGCAGGTATTTTTTCCACCGTCTTCTCACGCGACAGCTTGGAGGGCGTACTCGATGCAGTCGTCGGGGCCGGGTTCCGGGCAACGCAGTTTCACATGAGCTGTGCGGGAATCGATCAGATACCCGAAAAGATGCCTGCAGGTCTCTGCGGTCGGATTCAGAATGCCTTCGCTGTGCGAGGGCTGGAGATGAGCGTATTATCGGGTACCTTCAACATGATTGATCAAGACTCTGAGGCCAAAGAAGCAGGCTTTCGAGGTCTACACGAGCTCACTTTGCGCGCACGTTCACTTGGTACGTCAGTGGTCACCCTGTGCAGCGGCACGATGGCAGATTATCTGTGGCGACCGCATCCAGGCAACAACGGCAAGGAAGCGTGGGATCAGATGATCGCATCCATGGCTCGTGCGGCGGAGATCGCTGAGAAGCACGATGTATATGTGGCTTTCGAACCCGAGGTGTCGAACGTGATCGACAGTGCAGAGAAGGCAAAGCGTGTGATCGACGCGGTTGCGTCACCCAAGCTGAAGGTCTGTATCGACGGGGCGAACCTGTTTCACGAGGGGGAGCTGCCCCGAATGGACGAGATCCTGGATGAGGCCTTCGATCTGATCGGCGAACACATCGTGTTTGCGCACGGGAAGGATCTGTCGAAGGATGGAGAGGCCGGGCACGATGCGGCAGGAACGGGGTTCCTCAACTATGAACGATACGTGAGTCTGCTGAGCCAGGTCGGGTATGAGGGAGCGATCGCACTGCACAGCCTGACGGAGGAACAGGTTCCGGAATGCAGGAGATTCCTGCTGGGCAAACTCGGGGCAGAAGCAGGCCAATCGGCTGATAGGCATTAGGCAAGAGAGAGCGCGGGGTCTGAGGATCCCGCGGTTTATTCTGATATGGATTAAACGCTCGATACGCTGTTTGTGACATCGCCCCCCAACATGGGGGCACTACTCGCGAAGGAGCTGGAGGATCTGGAGATCCCTGTGCGTCGCGAGATGCGTGGGGGAGTGTATGTCGAGAAGTCCGTCGAGGTTGGCTACAAGGTTTGCTTGTGGTCGCGGGTGGCGAACCGCGCCCTGTGGCCGCTGATGGCATTCCCGGCGGCTGACGAGGACGCGCTCTATACCGGTGTGAAGGCGTTCCCCTGGGAGGAGCATCTGAATGCCGAAGGGACCCTGGCGGTGGACGCAAACTGCGTGCAGAGCGGAATCACGCATTCACACTACACGGCTCTGAAGACGAAGGACGCAATCGTTGACCGTCTTCGTGACCTGTTGGGTGAGCGACCATCGGTCGATGTCAATCATCCCGAACTGCAGATCAACACCTACATCTACAAGGACACGGCCACACTCAGTATCGATCTGGCCGGGGAGAGCCTCTACCGGCGCGGATACCGGACCGTCGGACTGGAGGCACCGCTGAAAGAGAATCTCGCGGCTGGGTTGCTGTATCGCGCAGGGTGGCCGGCAATCGCCGCAGAAGGCGGGGCACTGGTCGACCCGATGTGCGGCACGGGAACGTTTCTGGTCGAGGCTGCGATGATGGCCTGCAAGGCTGCACCCGGACTGCTCAGAGGACAGTGTGGTGTGGCCCGCTGGTTGAAGCACGATGCCGCAGTGTGGGAGAGGCTCGTCGAGGAGGCGAAGAAGCTTCGGATCCGAGGGGCCCGAGAGATTGCTTTTGGGTCTGATTGGGATAGACGCTCGGTACAAACTTCACAGCAGCACGCGAAACAGGCAGGGGTGGATGGTCTCATCCGTGTTGAAGAGGGTGATGTTCGGCACGCAGCACCTCCCAAGGGAGCAGAGGCCGGTCTCCTGATTACGAACCCACCATACGGGCAGCGAATGGGAGACGGGCGCAAGCTTGCCGGCCTCTATCGCACGCTGGGTGAGCGATTGAGAGGGTACTGGCCCGGCTGGATGGCTGCAGTGTTCACGGGAAACCCCCCGCTGTGCGGCGAATTGAGGCTCAAGCCGCGTCGTACCTATGATTACCGCAACGGCTCGATTCCGTGTCGGTTTGCCATGTATAAGCTTGCGACTGCGGAACGTCTTCAATCGCAAGTGGTAGGGGAGCCGGGAGTCGAGATGCTGGTGAACCGGTTTCGCCGAAATCTCCGACATATCGGCAAGTGGGCGCGACGGAACGGGATTGCCAGCTACAGGCTCTATGACAGCGATCTTCCCGAGTATGCGTTTGCCGTAGATCTTTATCGGGATGCAAACGACACGGTGACTGCCCACGTGACCGTCAATGAGGTCAAAGAGGAAGGTGTTCTGACCAAGGCACGGCAGTCAACCGGGATTCAGGTGGTTCAGCGGGTACTTGAAATTCCGCAGGAACGAGTGATCGTGAAGTCGCGACGCAGGCAGGAGGGTGATGCCCAGTACGCGCGGATCGACCGTAAGGACACATACGATATGGTCGCGGAAGGAGATGCTCGCTTTCTCGTCAATCTGACGGATTTCCACGATACTGGGCTGTTTCTCGACAATCGATTCGTGCGTGCCTACGTGAAGGAACGTTCGCAGGGCATCCGGCTTCTGAATCTGTTCGCCTACACAGGAAGCGTGACGGTGAGTGCCGTGCTCGGGGGAGCAGCCTCCTCGACGACCATCGATCTGTCGAATACATACGTCGAATGGGCGGCACAGAATTACGAGCTGAACGGGGTAGACCTGAACGCACACGAGATCGTACGAGCAGATTGTCTGGCGTGGCTGCGTGAGGCGGAGAAGGGGCTGCACGGATCGGACAAGTATGATCTGATCTACTTTGATCCTCCGACGTTCTCGAATTCCAAGGGAATGGATGAATCGTTCGATGTGCAGCGAGATCATGCCGCGTGGATCGATCGGGCACTCGGTCTGATGCGCGACACAGGTTGTCTGATTTTTAGGTGTAATCGACGTGGGTTCCGGATGGGGTTTGACGGTGAGGGATACGTTGTGAAGGACATATCGAAGCAGACACTAGCGCTGGATTTCGAGAGACGCGCTGGGATGCATCATTGTTTTGAGATCAAGAGGCAGGGCGTAGGGGGTGGGGTGTAGGGGGTGAGCGCTCTGGGACCGAGAAGATGGGGGAATCAATGAGACAACCGAATGTGTTAGTCATTCAGGCGGATCAGCATCGGTACGATTGTCTGGGGTGTATGGGGAATCCGGATGTGCGGACGCCGAACATCGATGCGATCGCGCAGGACGGGACGATCTATGAGAACGCATTCTGTCCATATCCAGTCTGCACACCTTCGCGGTTTTCGTTTCTGACCGGATTGAATGTGCATCAGCATCTAGGTTGGTCGAATCACTGTACCATTCCCGCAGGTCTGCCGACGTTTCCGAAGATCATGCGGGAAGCGGGATATCGCACGAAGGCCGTCGGGAAGATGCACTTTACGCCGACGTATCTGGATGTCGGCTTTGATGAGATGCTGCTTGTCGAACAGAACGGGCCCGGACGCTACGATGACGATTACCACCGGTATCTACGTGATCTGGATCTGTGCGACGACATCGATCTTATGGATCAAGAGCGGGAGTATCGAAGCCGAGCCCCGCAGAATTATTCGGATGCACTTGGGGCAATGGTATCGACGCTGGATGAGGAACACCACGTGACGACGTGGGTCGGTCAGCACGCAGTGGATACGCTTTCATCCTGGGAAGACGGCGGGAACTTGTTGATGGCGAGCTTCGTTCCTCCGCATCATCCGTATGTTCCACCGGCACCATGGCACGAAATGTATGATCCTGGCGCGCTGACGATACTGCCGGGATACACAGACCGGTGCGATCAGAATGATCTGCTCTACTCTCGCGGATTCTTCCCGCACGATCAGTGGGTTGAGGGGCAGCTGCGCCGAGTGATGGCCTATTACTATGCGACCATTTCCCAAATCGATCACTGGGTCGGGCAGATGATCGACACTCTCCGGGCGAGCGGTCTGTATGACGACACGGTGATCGTCTACAACTCAGATCACGGTGAGTATCTCGGGTATCGACACATGATCGGAAAGGGCAACCGGATCTACGAGCCGCTGATCCGGATTCCAACGATAATCAAACTGGCGGGCGAACGGGAGCGGGAGGCCAGGAGTGCGGACCTGATCAATACGACCGATCTGGCACCGACACTCCTGAACTGCGCCGGTTGCGATGTGCCTGAAGAGATGGGTGGGCGTGATCTGTCCGCGAGCGAGGGTAGCCAACGGGCAATCGTGTTTGCGGAATCCTCGCGCGGTCGGGAATACATGGCCCGATCACAGACACGAAAACTCCTTCTGAGCGAAGATGGTGCCTTTACGTCGTTCTATGATCTGGAAAACGATCCATACGAGACGACCAATCTGATTAAGGACGAGCGTTACCAGAAGGATATCACATCGTTGAAGGACGGGCTGATGAAGTGGATGCTGTTCGATTCGCGCACTCCCGTTCACGTGGACGAGCAGGCACAATTATGCTCCGGGGACAACGTGCTGCCTGGTGCAAAGGAAGACCGAGCGGCGATGGACGAGTATATGCGGAAGAAGATCGAACCTGCACTGAGGCGCGTCTGAAAGGCATGAGATGATCTGGAGGGACATTCGGGATCTGCGGATCGAAGGTCAGGGATGGACAGATACGAAGGCGCCTTTCGACCGACTGCCCGCGCGTGCCGAGGGTGTGGTTCGCGATGTGGTATGGGATCTGAGCCGGCATTCAGCCGGTCTGTGCGTCAAGTTCCGGACGGACGCAACAGAGATACACGGACGATGGACCTTGACTCTCGATCGGCTGGCGATGGGACACATGCCTGCGACCGGATGCAGCGGTTTGGATTTGTACATCGACACGGCTTCGGGATTGCGATGGGCAGGTGTGGGTCGGCCGGAATCGCTGCCCGATGTTCAGGATGTCCTTGTCGAAGGCATGGCCGATGGCGAGAAGTCGTGCACCGTCTATCTCCCTCTGTACAACGGTGTGTCTTCCGTTGAGATTGGTGTGCCCGAAGGGACATCGATCGAATCGGTCGAACGACCATTGGGGCGCAGGACCGTGCTTTTCTACGGGACATCCATTACGCAGGGTGCATCTGCATCGCGCACCGGAACTAATCACGTCGCGAAGGTCGGTCGAGCCCTCGATTGCGAAACGATCAACCTGGGTTTTTCCGGGAACGGGGTGATGGAACCCGAAGTGGCTGGTTTTCTGGCCGAGCTGAATCCGGATATATTTGTGATCGACTGTTTACCGAATATGACTGCGGACCTGGTAACCGAACGCACAGCCTCACTGGTGATGGCCCTTCGCGAGAAACGTCCGGACACGCCGGTCCTGCTGGTTGAGGACCGGATGTATGGGGATTCGGTATTTGTGCACTCCAGGCGCGAGCAGAATGAATCGAATCGGAGGGCTCTCCGCGAGGTTTTCGCCGGGCTCGAGGCGAACGGTGTGCGCAATGTGCACTACTTGGAGGGTGCGACACTTCTGGGAGAAGACGGCGACGACACCGTCGATGGGTCGCACCCGACGGATCTTGGATTCAAGAGGCAAGCGGACCGATTTATCGATGTGATCAGCAAGGTACTGGGGTAAGGACCTCGTTTCCTGATGATCACGGGCAGAGACCGTGAACGAGAAGACCCATGCGTGTTCACAAGATCGACGAGGAGATTCGGAGCGCTTACGGACTGACGACGGCGGATATCAACGGAAATGGGTTGATCGATGTCGTCGTTGGGTCGACGGGAGA
>CAYYGZ010000169.1:0-10309 GCA_964471275.1 uncultured bacterium
TCGGGCTCTCGATCTTCTTCGTCAGGGAATGGGACGTCCGACCGGTAAGCCCGATTCGGGTCGTGTCAATCAACGGCGTGTAATAGGGTACACGTTCAGGGATGGTATCAAGTCGTCAAGTGTGATGGATCGCTTCTACGTGAGGCGCTTCTGTTCGATAGAGGCACCGCAACCGTCAGCAGAAGCAGGCCCACAGCCGCTCCGGTCGCGGATACATGGATCGGGGCGACTATCTCGTTGTCACTGAACACTGTGGAGAAGCCGAAGAGGACGGCACCGAAGCTGAGTCGTCCGAAGAGGCTCTGGATTGAGAGGTATGTGGCGCGACGGTTCTCACCGATCAAAGGCACGACTTCCGCGTGAAGTGGTGCCTGCATCAATCCACGCGGCGTGCTGCGGAGTACGAGCAGGATCGCGATCACAGGTGACTGCATGAGAGCCATGCCGGCAATAATGGCGCTCTGGAGGACCCCTGCGAGCAGGAGGGTCATCGACGTGCCCAGACGATCACGCAATCGGATGGAATATGTGGCGGCAATGGTTGCGGCACCCATTGTGAGTGCAGTATGGATACCCGTTATGGCCGGTGTGGGAAGGCCCTCCCCGGTGTCGCTGATCAGATTCCTCAGGAAGGGCTGGTAGAACTCGTAGGGGATGTGATTGATGACCGTCATGTAGATAAAGTAGCCCATCAACCAGGCGAGCCGAGGTTTCGCAATCTCCTGGAGACAGGATTTGACCTGTCTTGTCGCAGATTCTCTCTCACACCTGTCTTGTCTGACTTCACCGAATCGGGTTGCGATGCCCGCAGCGATGATGGAACTGCAGAGTGTCAGGATGTAGGCGAGTCGCAGGTCGACCATCGCAATAGCGCCGCCAATGAGTGCCGACGTGGCCTGCGAGATCAAGAGCGCCCGTGCAGCCCGAGCTTCTCGATCCGCGTATTCTGTATCCCGACCCAGCGAGCGCAGCACAGCAAAATGGTAGGCCGTATCCGACCCGGACCCCAGGGCCATGCCCAACGCGAGAAGGACTTGCCCGCAGGCCAAAATCTCGAAGAGACCCGAGCTGACGAAGGCCGCACAGGCTGCCATCTGTGCGATGGAACTCGCCAGGAGTACGCGCCTCGGACCGATGCGATCGGATAGGTAGCCGGTTGGCACTTCCAGAACGACGACGCTGATGTAATAGATCGACTCAAGCAGCAGGACATCGCTCAAAGAGAGGACACTGCTGAGGTAGAGGAAGAAGATCGGCCCCCAATAGCTGGCCTTCTGGAAGAACAGGTAGGCCGTGTAGAGTCGAACGCTTCTTTCGAGCCGAGTTTCCGGAGACCGTGTCACTTGATGAAGCTCTTCAGCGCAATTCTGAGGTCATCGAGTGTCTCCGCTCCCCGACCTTCCTCGACCGCATCGATGATGCAATGTTCCATGTGATCCTCGAGAATCAGCCTGCCTGCCTGATCGAGCGCGCTGCGAACGGCGGCAACCTGGATCAGTACCTCACTGCAATCCCGGCCGGATTCGACCATCGTTCGGATACTCTTGACCTGGCCCTCTATCCGAGCAAGCCGGTTCAGGACTTTTTTGTTCAGGTGTGTGTGTGAATGGGACAAGTGGTTTCTCCGGTGTGGGAGAAGTGTATTGCGGTGTAGTGCAGTGCCTAGTGCTTGGCGCGTGGCTGAGCCCCGTACATCTCGGGGAGGGCGCGGCTGAACTCATATACCCCCAGGGGGTATTGAGAACGTATCCATTTTTGTCTCTCCAGTCAACTATTCACGCATCAATCACTCGTCGGATCGGGTGAGACCGTGTATATTGGTGACACATTTGACCTAAGGGAGAGGCAATCATGAAACATGCATCGGTTTGCTGGCTGATTGGGTTGGCGATGCTTGCAGCCTGCAATCCTGTTCCACAGGCAATCCGTCCCGGAAAGGATGTCCAGCGTCAGGCGCAGCGCGCTCTGATTACGGCCGCTCCCGGTGACACGATTCGCTTTTCGGAGGGAACTTTCCTCTTCACCAAGACGCTTTCGTTGGATGTTCCGGACGTGACTGTCTTGGGAGCCGGGTCAGACAAGACGATCCTCAAGTTCGAAGGTCAGGTGACAGGCTCGGGTGGCGAGGGATTGTTGGTCACCAAGGGTGGGTTTACACTTCAGGATCTCGCCGTCGAGGATTCGCGCGGTGACGCCGTGAAGGTTTCCGGTGTGGATGGGGTGACTTTCCGGAACGTGCGTGTCGAGTGGACCGGCGGTCCTAGTCCGGACAATGGGGCGTACGGTCTATACCCCGTAGAGAGTAAGAACGTGCTCGTAGAGGGATGCGTTGCCATCGGGGCCTCCGATGCCGGCATCTATGTGGGGCAAAGCGAGAACATCATCGTTCGCAACAGTGTTTCGAAGATGAATGTTACGGGGATCGAGATAGAGAATTCAGTCGGTGCTGACGTGTACAACAACGTGGCGACGGATAACACGGGTGGCGTGCTCATCTTCAAGCTTCCGAATCTGCCGAAGAAGGAGAGCCGTCAGTGTCGCGTGTTCAACAACGTGATTCAGTCGAACAACCGTGAAAATTTCGCCAAACCGGGAACACTGGTTTCCGGTCTTCCTCCCGGCGGCGGCTTGATCCTGATGGCGACGGACGAGGTTGAGGTGTTCGGGAACACGATCGCCGACAACGACACGGCGAATTTGTCGATCCTCAGTTTCCGTTCGACGAAGCGGAAGATCAAGGATAGGAACTTCGACCCGTTCTGCGAGAACATTCATATTCACAACAATGTCTTCAGCGGGGGTGGCACGAATCCTGTCGGCGACCTGGGGTTGGCAATCAAGGCGACCTTCGGGACAAACGGGCCCGACATCGTATATGACGGCGCCCAGGATCCCGCCAAGCGGGTGGCGGGTAAGATCTCTGAGGCGCTTGGCCTTTCAATCCACGACAACGGTGATGCCGATTTCGCGAATCTTGATCTGACAGCGATGGCGGCCGGGAAGAAGCCGAATGTGTCGACCGATCTGAGCATACACGCTGGCCAAATGCAGGCACTGCCAGCGATCCATATTGATGGAGTAGAATGACCCGATTGGTTCTCACGCTGGCGGCTATACTGACGGCCTCTTCCTGCGGGACGCCAGACTATCTGTCTGATCCGCCGAACCGGCTGTCATCCTACGGTCTCTTCGCGAATGATGGGGTATCGCAGCAGCCTGTCTACGGCGTGGTGCCTTACAAAGTGAATTCGCAGCTCTTCACGGACTACGCATACAAGCGTCGGTTCATCAAACTGCCTGGCAGCAAACCCGCCATCTACGACCCGATAAAGACTTTCGAGATGCCCGTTGGAACGATCATCGCCAAGACATTTTCCTATCCCCGGGATATGCGGGATTTATCGCTTGGTGAGCGGCTGGTCGAGACTCGACTGATGATTCACGGCCAGGATGGGTGGGGTGGTTTGACCTATATCTGGAACTTCAGGCAGAACGATGCATTCCTCGAGGTTGCCGGCCACGATGTGATCGCTTCATGGGTCGATCAGGACGGGAACGTGATGGTAAATGACTATCAGATCCCAAACACAAATCAGTGCAAGCAATGCCACCTCATGGATGGGAAGATGGTGCCGATCGGCATCCGGGCCCGGCATCTGAACCGCGATCACGCCTACGAGACGGGCAGTGAGAACCAGCTGGTGCATTGGTCACGGAAGGGCATGCTGACGGGCGCACCCCCTTCTGCAAAGGATGCACCGAAGCTTGCAGACTACGCAGATCCCGCAAGCGGCACGGTCGATGAGCGTGCACGCGCCTGGATTGAGATGAACTGTGCGCACTGCCACACGCAGGGCGCTCAGGCCTGGAACACGGGGCTCGATCTGATGGCGAGCCAATCGGATTCGTCGCTCTTCGGGGTCCATAAGTCACCAACGGCGGCGGGACGTGGTACGGGCGGCCGACAGTATGATGTAGTGCCTGGTGAACCTGCACGTTCGATCTTGATGTTCCGAATCGAGTCTACGGAGCCGGATGTGGCGATGCCTGAACTCGGCAGAACTCTGGTGCACAAGGAAGGCGCTGAATTGGTCAGGCAGTGGATCGCTGGAATGGGTGAGCGCTAGGGCAAACACAGTGATACCGTGGTCATTCCGTGCTCGCATCTACTCGGGGCGTCACCACCCGATTCGGAGTGAGCGGATGCGATACATCACTCAGGTGATCGATGCACGGCGCATCATCGGTCGCGAATACGGCCCATTCAATAACGATTGGATACCAGAGCCAGTCTACTCAGATGCCAACGGTCGGCTTGGCTCCTGGGTTTCCCTGATCACGGGGCCTACGGGCAGCAGCTAGGTTGATGTTTCTGCGAAACCGCACACGTGGATCAGCTTTGTGCGAGGTACCGATTCACACCTTGTTGACGGGATTCAGATGAAACATCTTCCTCCGCCCGATCATCAAACGAAGAGCTGACAGGTAGAACCTCGGTAGAGTAATTTACCTACCGGTAAATAAAATAACTATCAAGGGAGTAGATTCATGCGGATTCTGGTGTTGGGATGTCTTCTTTTTCTTATTACGGTTACGGACACGCACGCACGCGTTGTGACTCTGGATCTGGCGGTTGCGCTTGCCCTTGACAACAATGAAGAGATGCAGCTTGCGGACCAGGACCGATTGCGAGCACGCGAGGAGATTCGGGAGGGATGGTCGAATGCTTTGCCGGACATTCGCGTGATCAGCAACTACGACCGCTCGTGGGTGCTGCCGACGTTCGTGTTTGACACCCCCGACGGGCAGCAGTCCTTTACGATCGGCACGTCGAACAGCATCACGAGCACGATCCGGTTGCAGCAGTTGCTGTTTTCAAGCGGGCGCGTGGGTGCCGCGTTGCGGGCTGCACGTGCGTTCAAGGACTTCACGACACAGGGCTACGAGCTCTCCCGGCAGTCTGTCGCGGCGAGGGCCGAGGTTGCGTTCTACGATGCCATGTTGGCTGAGTCGCTCGTCGAGGTTGTGGATGAAGCACTGCGTCTGGCAGGCGCGAACCTCGCCCAGGTGCAATCTCTGAAGCGTGCCGGCCGTGTTTCCGACTATGATCTGTTCCGAGCGGAGGTCCAGGTATCCGGGCTCCGTCCCGATTCGATTCAGGCGGTGAAGGGCGTCGAGATTGCCCGGATGAACCTGCGTGACATTATCGGGATCGAGCAATCAGAGGATATTGTACTGAGCGGCACCTTCCGGTCCGTTACTGAACTCAACCTCGCGAATCTGGCGCGTGTGACCGACTCGGGTATCCAGTCCCGGCCAGAACTTCAGCAGGCTTCTCTCGAGGTTCATATCAGGGATGCCGCCATACGCGCTCAGAAGTCGGAACTGCGACCGTCGCTCGATTTAGTCGCAACGGCCCAGCTCGCCGTCCAGAGCAACGACCTCGGCTTCTCCAAGGACGAAGCGCAGGAGAGCTGGGTCACGGGTGTCAGTCTCAGTATCCCGCTCTTTGATGGCCTGCGGAATCGAGCCCTGGTAAACAAAGCGAAGGTAGACAAGCGCAAGGCTCAGATACAAGTTGATCGGCTGCAAAAACAGGTGCGCCTCGAGATTCGGCAGGCCTGGTTTGATGTGAGAGAGGCAGCCGAGCGGGTTGAGGCGCAGGGCCGAGTGGTCTCTCAGGCAGAGAAGGGCGAACGTATTGCGCATTCGAGATACGGGAACGGCTTTGGGACACAGCTCGAGGTGCTGGATGCCCAGCTTGTGTTGACCCGGAGCAAGAGTGAATTCGTACGTGCACAACGAGATCGAGCGGTGTCGCTGGTGAACCTTGAAAGATCCGTCGGTTTGCGGGTCGATCGCACGGGGCAGGTTTCGACGGACAGGTGAGGCATTTCGTAGAGTATGTGGTCGTCTTCTAATTGGAAGCTTGGATACCGGTTGATTGGCTGATCAGCACTGATATGAGGAGTGGGTTGATGAGAAGAGCAACATTAGTGTGGACGGCAGCAGTGCTTGCGCTGCTGGTCAAGGGGTGTGGGGGCGATCAGGATGTGGTGGAGGCAACGCCGTCAGACACGTCGGCAATCAAGGCGACGAACGTTGCGGCGATGACTGCGAAGCCGGATTCGCTGACGCAGGTAAGCCGTTATCCGGCATCTGTCGAGGCTTGGCGAGATGTACAGTTGAGTTTTCTGGAATCAGGTCCGGTGCTCACGATTCTCGTGGATCTTGGAGATATCGTCGAGAAGGGACAGGTTCTGGCAACGCTGCATACCAGCCTGTTGGACGCGGCCCTGATCGAGGCGAAAGCAGGAGCCAAGTTCAGCCGGTACAACTACCAGAAGTCGGAGCAGTTGTATGAAGAGGGCACGATCTCAGAACGTGATCTACTCCAGTCCGAGTATGACCGCAAGCGTGCCGAATCAAATCTGGCTACGATCGAGCAGCGCCTGATAAACAGTACGCTGCTGGCCCCGTTCTCGGGTACGATCGCGGGGAGAAATATCGAAGTTGGCCACCTGGTCGGCCCCAGTCAGTCTGCGATCCAGTTGGTCCAGTGGGGCCGGGTAAAGATGCGCGCGTGGGTCTCGGAGTCCGAGGTGGCCGATTTTGCACGGGGTCGCGAGGTAGATGTCAGGCTGGATGCCCTCCCCGGCAACACCTATTCAGGCGAAGTTGGTCGCATAGGCCCTGTGGGCGATGCCAAACGGAGGGTGTTCCCGATCGAAGTCCATATTGACAATGCGAACGGTGAAATCCGACCGGGTATGATGGGGAAGCTAGTCATCCGCCGGAGGACGCACGAGAATGCGATTGTGATTCCACGGGAAGCACTCGTAGAACGTGAAACGGGTCCAGTCGCTTTTGTGATCGATGGTGACATCGTGAGCTCGAGACCGGTTACGGTCGGGCCCGGACAGGGGAATCGGGTGATTGCGTTGGCGGGGTTGCGGGCAGGCGAACGGGTAGTGGTCGCGGGTGCCCGAGACCTGATCGACGGTGAGCGTGTGATCGTGAAGGAGATACGCGAATGAAGATCACCGAATATGCCATCTCCAAGCGAGTAACCGTCTACGTTCTGGTGGCTCTGATGGTGCTTGCCGGTACGACGACGTATATATCACTTCCGAGAGAGGCCGCCCCCGATATCGAGATTCCGTTCATCATCATCATGACACCCTACATCGGCGCCGCCCCGGCTGATGTGGAGAGTCTTGTGACCCGCAAGATCGAGAAGAAGTTTCAGGGCTTGGAGAACGTGAAGGATCTGTATTCGACGTCTGCCGAGGGCATCTCGACGATTCAGATCGCCTTTATCGCGGGGATCGACATTGACGATGCGCTTCAGAAGGTCAAGGACAAGGTCGATCTGGCAAAGCAGGATCTGCCAACAGATGCCGAGGATCCGATTGTGTCGGAGATAAATTTCTCGAACATCCCGATCATGATCGTCAACATGTCCGGAGACTACGACCTGGTGAGGCTGAAGGAAGTCGCCGAGGACCTTTCGGATGAGATCGAGACGGTTCCCGGCATCCTTGAGGTTCGTTTGGCTGGTGGGCTGGAGCGGGAGGTAAAGATCGATGTGGATCCGGATCGTCTGGTCGTGTATGAAATGTCCCTGAACGATGTTGTGGAGACGATCCAGCGTGAGAATGTTACGCTTCCGGGTGGCAGCATGGATATCGGAAGCTATAAGTATTCGGTCCGCGTGCCGGGCGAAGTGCAGCGGGTTTCCGAAATCGCCGATATGGTGATAAAAGCAGGTGGGGGCCGCCCGGTCTACATTCGGGATGTGGCGGACGTGGCCTACGGGTTCGCCGATGCAGCCAGCTATGCACGGCTGAATGCCCAGCCGTGTGTGAGTCTGTCGATCATCAAACGCAGCGGCGAGAATCTGATCGAGGTATCGGACACGGTGAAGGATCTGCTGGTAAGCTTGCAGCCGACGTTTCCACCGGGGACGATGGTTTCGGTACAGGGGGATCAGTCCGAAGACATCCGGATGATGGTGAAGGATCTTGAGAACAACATCATGTCCGGGCTGATCCTGGTTGTTGCCGTTCTCTTCTTCTTTATGGGTTTCCGAAACGCGGTGTTCGCCGGTGTAGCGATTCCGCTGTCGATGTTGATCAGCTTCATCGTAATCGATGCGCTGGGTATGACGCTGAACATGGTGGTTCTGTTCAGCTTGATACTTGCTCTCGGGATGCTTGTCGATAACGCGATCGTGATCGTAGAGAACATTTACCGTCACGTACAGAATGGCAAGCCCAGGGCGGAGGGTGCTTACATTGGGACGAGTGAAGTGGCCATTCCCGTGATCGCCTCGACACTCACGACCCTGTGTGCGTTTGCGCCGATGATCTTCTGGCCGGGCATCATGGGTGAGTTCATGAAATATCTTCCCATTACCCTCATCGTGACGCTGAGTTGTTCGCTGGTCGTCGGTCTGGTCATGAATCCGACGTTCTGCGCATCCTTCATGCGTATCGATGACACGAGCCCCGAAGACAGCAAACTTGCTCGGGTTCTGGACCGCTATCAGGTCGTACTCGACCGCGCGCTGGACAGCCCGGTGAAGGCCCTGCTTCTGGCCGGGGCCACGCTTGTCGGCGTGATCGTGATCTACGGGATTCTGGGCCACGGCGTGGAGTTTTTTCCGGAAGTCGATCCGCGAAAGGCCTACGTCGATGTTCGCGCGCCGTCCGGAACGCGTTTAGAGACATCCGATAGATTGGTTGCCGAGATCGAGTCGGCGCTCGGAGCGATGACCGATGTCGGCACGTATGTCGCTACAGTCGGATCGTCCGCGGATGCCGAAGATTTCGGTACATCGGGTGGGTCTCCTCACAAGAGTCGTGTTACTCTGGATATGCTGGATGAGGATCTGCGCGATCGAACCGGATTTGCAATCATCGACGACTTGCGTGATCGGTTGGCGGACATCACGGGCGCGGAGGTCGAGATCACGAAGGAGCGTGTCGGTCCGCCTACGGGCCCGCCGATAAACCTGGAGGTCGTGGGTGAGGACTTCGATGTCCTGGGTGATCTGGCCTCGCAGATAAAGCGGCTTGTAGCGAATGTGCCTGGCGTCGTAGATCTGAAGGATGACTACGACAAGGGAAGACCGGAGATCCGGGTGATCGTCGATCGCGAAGCGGCAGCTCTTGCAGACCTGAATACGACACTGATCGCCACTACGGTCCGTACGGCGATTTACGGGAACGAAGCATCCGAGTTCCGCGTGGGTGAAGACGACTACGACATTCGTGTGCGACTCAAGGCCGATGCACGTCAGCGTCTGTCGGATCTCGAGAATCTGATGATCGAGAAGGACGGGATCCTGGTGCCTCTGGGCACGGTGGCCAGAATCGAGACGGGCGGTGGGCTCGGCAGTATCAAACGGAAGGATATGAAACGTGTCGTGGCCGTTTCCGGGAAGGTCGTCGGACGTACGACTGACGAGGCACTCAGGGATTGTCAACAGATTCTCGCAGACTTCCAGCTCCCGGCGGGCTACCGCATCCAGTATACCGGTGAAAACGAAGATCAGCAGGAGTCCGCGGACTTTCTGTCCCGCGCCTTTATCGTGGCGATTTTTCTGATCGCGCTCGTGCTGATCACGCAGTTCAACTCCGTGGCTCTTCCGTTTGTGGTCCTGACGTCGGTGGTACTTTCATTGATCGGTGTCCTGATCGGTCTTCTGGTGACGGCAACGCCGTTTGGCATCATGATGACAGGCATTGGCATGATCAGCCTTGCCGGCGTCGTTGTGAACAACGCCATCGTGATGATCGACTACATCCTGCGGTTGCGCAACGACGGTATGGGTGATCGAGAGGCGATCGTGGAAGCCGCGCGTACACGTTTCCGTCCGGTCATCATGACGGCGATCACGACGATTCTCGGTCTGATTCCACTGGCCACGGGCGTGAGCTTCGACTTCTTCTCCTTTTCGTTTGAGATTGGGGGACGCAGCAGCGAATGGTGGGGTCCGATGGGGAAAGCGGTTGTGTTTGGGCTGGCCTTTGCCACGGTGTTGACCCTGGTAGTCGTGCCTGTCATGGTGAAGTTGATCTGGCAGATCACGGATTATTTCAACGGGAAAGGCAGGAAATCGTCGTTGGGTTTGGCGGCGGACTAAGGGCAGTTAGGCCGTGAGGTAGAGGGGGCGGCTGCCCCTTCTGTTATGTAGACGGAGTCCAGTGGGTGGGCGGCTTGTAAGCCCTCACCCGATCGTGAAGAACGCGATCGCCCTCTCCCGTGGATCGGGAGAGGGAAGCAAACCTGGTGGAGGAGATAT
>CAYYGZ010000170.1:0-10179 GCA_964471275.1 uncultured bacterium
CTCTGGGCTGACCAGATCCGTCTTGTTGATTACGGCGATCAGGGGAACGGAGTGGCCACTCACTGACTGGACGACCTCTTTGTCGAAGGTTCTATCCATATCTGTCGCGTCGACCAAGCAAAGTACGATATCCGCACCCTCGATCGCGTTGGTTATTTCGTTTCGCATGAGTTCGTGGAGTCGATAGGCAGGATCCAGCAGCCCGGGCGTGTCCAGGAACATCATTTGAGATTTTGGTGTGGTGAAAATTCCGAGGATGGTCTTGCGTGTTGTTTGCGGTTTGTCCGTTGCGATCGACAGGCGTTCACCCACAAGGGCATTGAAGAGCGTTGACTTCCCTGTGTTGGGGCGACCCAAGACTACGATGTGGCCGGACCGGAACCCGGCTGGTGCGTTTATCCATTGATCCATCAAAATGTCACGGTGGCAGAGATGCGGTATGTGTTGTCGAGATCGCTGTCTTCCAGAAATGCGACATCGACACGGATTCGTTCGGTTGGTTCGATTCCCGCTCCGGCGGTGAAGTGGTCACCTTCCAGCCCGATCCGGGCCGCGAGTCCTCTGTGGTGTCTGTACTCGAAACCTGCCCTCAGTCGCTGACCTTGTTCGATTTCCGAACTCGTTTCGTTGATGACACCGCTGAAGGAACACAGGACGTGACCCTCAAGGCTCTCGATCCGTCGTGTGTATGCTGCGCCAAGCATCAGTGAGGGGCGAATCGTGTCACGCGTGCCTGAATCGTAAGTGATGCGGGTCCGAGTGATGTCACGGATGACGGCGCCAATTCGCCACCGAGTGCTGTGCTTGTAATGTAGACCCACATCCATACCATAGCCGGTTCCATTACCGATCTCGAGGTTTCTCCAGATCAGTTTGACGGCTGCGCCGAATGACAGGTTCTCTCTCCAGGCTCTGCTATACCCGGCACTGAGCGTGTAGTCTGACGTCCCTACCGTGCCCTGCGAGATCGGTCGGTTGTCGGGCCCGAGTGGTCGAGAGGGGTCTTCAAGACGGCTTAGTGCAATACCGTCGACGGCAAGTCTCACAAGCCCGATGCCAAAGGCACCCAGCGTACTGGGAAAACCGATGACTACGAAATCGTGATTGACGGTACCCCCATACTGCTCCGCGTGCTGGGCCTGGACTTCGGAACGCTCGATCTGAACGAGACCGGCGGCATTCCAGTAGAGGGCCGTGACATCGTCACTGACAGCCGCGTACGCGCTTCCCATCCCAAGCGCTCGTGCTCCCACACCCAGCAGGAACGGGTCGGTGGCGTATTCCTGCGAGTTGGACACGCCAGGAAGTGCGAGGAGCAGCAAGATCGGCAGGAACGTGCGTCTCATCGCTTACTCGGGTCGATCAGGATGGCAGCTGTGGTTGGGTCGACTGCAGAGCTCAGTGACTTGAGATCCACGCCGGATATCAGGATGTATGGCACACTCCCTGTGTGGGGTGCTCGCTCAGAACAGATCACCAGCGCGGGCTCGAAGTAGAGCCGGTCGTGCCGGCGAGGACCCTCGATCAGGCGTCCGGCGAAATCGAGAGGGAGCCTCCGCCCGGCAAGCCGATTGCCCGCCTGCGAAGCGATCGGCACGTGAGGGGAGATCCTCTGGCTGTAGTAATAGGTTGTCACAGGTGCCGAGACGTCTTCTGTATGGGACTCCGTCACGGCTGCAGTCATCAGTTCGCGTCCTCCCGCCTTCAGAGAAATTGCCTTTGCATAGAGATCAACGACCAGGTAGTAGCGTTCCGGCGCCGGCCGCGCGATGCCTAGCTCCGTTTCGAGGGCGGTGCGCTCTACGGAATACGGGATGACACCGGATTGGCTGGAAGCAAGGTTCGGAATGATGAGAAAGAGAATAAGCAAGATCAAAACACGTAGACCTGAGTGCCGACTTCGGCGGCGCCATAGGTAGCGGCAAGATCGACTGCGTTGAGTCGAACGCATCCGTGGGTTATCGATCTCCCGAGAAGGCTGGGGTAGAGTGTGCCGTGGATGGCGTAACTGTTCTGCAGTTCCAGAGCGTATGCGCCAAGCGTCGTGCCGTCCAGCCGTCTGAATTCCCAGGGGAGGACGGGAGCCGTCTCATTCTTCTCGATGAAGGCCCAGATGGGTTTCTTCCAGACCGGATTTGTCACTTTCTTCAGTACGCTGAATACACGTCGGGGCGTGTCAAAACGCCAGGTCTGATTCCGCTTTTCGCCGAACAGGATCTTCCCGCTGCCTGTGGCACAGGTAGCCCTGAGGCGAATCGTGTCGGACTGCCGAACGAGCAACTGGTTGCGGGCTCGATCGATCACGATGTATGGCGATGTATCGGACAGTCCTTTGATCTCGGCACGCAGGCGGTCAACTGCCATCCGGTCAACTGTGTCACCTGAGATGGTAGAAGAGTCGCCCGTTAGTTCGGGTGTGTGTGTGTGTGAGGGTGGGCCACAGCTTAGGGCGACGCACCCGATCCCAGAGATGAGTAGCGATCGGAGATACACAAATCACTCCATAAACAGGAAAACCGAGTGGCTGGCGCCATCTCGGTTTTCCAAGTACCTAGCGATGATCAGGTGAGATCAGAGTTCGTACCAGGGACGATTCTTTGTTTTCCAATCATCGATTTTCTTCATCGCGACCTGAACAGCTGATTGAATCTGATTCAGCTTGCTCTCAGCTGACTTGGCCTGCTCGAGCGCCGCGTTGAAACTACCGCTTCCGAGGCTGCCACGGGCATCGCCCAGGGCAGCTTCTGCCTGACCCAGATCCGCACGGAGCTGATCGAGATCGCTGTCTGCGCCCTTGCCTTGAGGCGCCCCATCAACAGCCGATCTTGCATCACCGATCGCGTTTGAGACACGAGTCACGATCGCCTGAGCCTCGTCGCGTACCTGAGTCTTTGTGGATTCTGCGAGAGACTTGGCCTGATCAGCCTGATCCTTTGCCTGAATAGCGGCGGTCTTCGCTTCTTCGTAGTCGCTCTGCTCCGATTTGGCGCGCGCATCAGCCAGTGTGTTCTTGGCCCGATTGTATGCGTCTGCTGCGTATGCTTCCGCTCCTGCCTGTCTGGCTGAATCCAAGGCCGCCTGTGCAGCATCCAGTTCCGCCTGGGGAGGAGAGCCACAACTCACAACTGCCACGACCAACGTCAATAATGCACCGACTCTGAACAAAGAACGCATCCGCCCCTCCTAAGCAAGGGTCAATCCGTGTGTTTACCGGAAGACTTGGTAGACCTGATTTCTATCGTAACTTGTGTTTATTTGACTAGTTAGACGAGTTAGAAGATACACCTGCCCGACTGAGATGTCAAGCCGATTTTCCTTTGTAGAAGGCGGATTTCTCCGCGCTATTGGGGTTCACCGATGATCGAACCCCGTTTAAGCGTTATGAAGCTAGTTCCGCGGTCGAATTCCGAGATGCGGCCGGAGTAACGCAGATACTGCCCGACCTTCAATTCACTTAGACGGTCTCGCCAGACCTCCTCGAAGCGTATCAGCACGTCAGACGAAGGGAGACGAGAGGCGTGAGAAACCGTTACATACAGATCCGGCTCTGCGCCCAGATTCAAGTATGTAATCTTCCCTTTCCAGCTGACCGGCGACATCCGCCAGTGCTTGAATTCCTCCAGTTTCTCCGAATCGGCCAGTCGACTCCCTGGACCGAAGAGTACGTTAAACGATCGGTAGCTTACCTCGATCCTGTTTGCTTGTTTGGCTTCCTTGCGCTGCCTGTCCCAGGTGTAGGTGTATACCAGAATGCATACGATGATCAGGAGGGCCAGAAGCCCCTTTGCCCTGTTCATTTGAACCGTCTGGGGTCGGGCACCGGACGCGATCCTGTGCAGGCGCTTGACCTCGGCGATTCTGGCACGTTCCTCCGTTGTCTGCTCGAACTCGGTTACTTGCGCATCCGCAACCAGATCGAGGCCACAGACACTGCAGCCCCCTTCTGCCGTCACCTTGATGCGCTCCCCAACGGGGATGTCTTTTGAACAGACGGGGCACTCATTCATTCCCGAACTATAAGGCCATGGGCAGATGCCGGGCAACGTCGAGATTTATTGCCGGGAACGCTCGGGAGTTCTATATTGATCCAGCTAACAAAACGCCGTTCCTCAGGTTTCGGTCGCTCACCTGGGTGAGTTCCTACCCGGAGAAAGGGCATTTGACCTCGGCTCACCCCGAACCGGGGCTGCAGTCAAAATCTAGCAAATATAATCACTCTAGGATGTGAATTCGATCACATTGACGGTTTGTACATCTCGATGACCCCGTTGGAATTAAACAACCAGTTTGGCGTTGCCCTGATGTCGGTGATTGGGACGCTTGTTCTCAGGAAGCTCGGGGTGACCGAGCGTGCACAGGCGGTGCTCCCGGTCATCCTTTGTGTTTCTCTCTTCTGGCTTTTTGTGGATCTGCCGGATGCCAGAGGGCTCCTGATTCACGGTCTGGTTTCAGGACTTCTTGCCAGCGGTATTCTCTACGTGATACAGGGACTCACACTGAAACGGTAGTAATCGAAAGAGGCGAGCCGCTCACAAGCGGCTCGCCTCTTTCTGCTACCAGCTCTTGCGGCGGCCGCGGCTCAGGGGCCCTTCTTGAGCAGCTGGTTGAGTTGTCGTATCGGTTTGTAGAGGTAGGTAGCGTCACCAGCGTTCAGTGATGTGCCGAACACTGCGATTTCATCGATCTGACCCGTATACTTGTAGTGATTGAAGCGCGCCGTTACATCGCCGATGTCCCACGTCGTGTCCATCAGGATGCCAGACTTTCTGCCCTTTTCGACGCCGTCCACGTAAAGACTCCAAGCCGCGTCTGCCTTCCCGCTGTTGAAGTTGCTCCAGGAAATCACGATGTGATGCCATTGACCAGACTTCCAGTTGATATTGGGTACCTGGATCACGTGCTTCTCGACCATCGCATCCGAAATCTCGCCCTGCTTGTCCGGGTAGCAGCCAAAACGCAAGGACCGGGGGGGCTTTGTGAAGTCGACGAAGATCACTGCGTCGTCCCACGGATAGGCGTTGCCCTCCCGTTTCCCGATGTGGAAGGGCTCTGGAAAGTCGGCAATCAGACCCGATACATCGGCGGCCATCCAGAACGAGGCCGCACCACTCCACGCGCTATCGGAATAGGCGAAATTCGTCTTGGCGTTGTAGCTCAGGGCCGTTGCGTCTGTCTCGAACTCGACAGAACCATCAACGATGCCCCCGTTTAGATGGTGTCTTGTTCTTGCTCCATCGATCCGGGCACTTCGGTCTCCTTCCGCCCAAAGAGCATCTACACCCTTTTCGAAGTTGGCGTAGAACAGGACGTTTGCCTCCAGCTTGTCCTCAATTGCTTTTTCGGGTCCGCCACAGCTGACGGCAATGAGGGCCAGCAGGGCAATTGTCAGTCGCATTCCGCGCGCCCTGATCAGTTCGATGAGCATGATTCTCTCCCGATAATTCGGCTCGTTGTAAGCCGAGAAACTCGTAATCGCTCCCGTCTTGTGCAAGGTGGGCAATATATACAGGCGACTAGGCCACGCAAGCGTTTTGTCCGAAAGCATAACTGCTAGAAGGCGCTCAGCTCCGTTGAAAGCGACAGGATGCTCGTGGTGCGGTCTGGTCGCGGTGCATCGATGATCGGGCGCTGGTCTGTCCATTTCCGTTGGAGCCGCAGACTGAATCTCCACAAGGCGCCGGCCTCGATGAGGGTCTGAAGGCTGAGCTCCGTGGTGGTGGTTCGATCACCGGCCAGGAAGATCCTTTCCGCGGCGTCGGTCGGTCGCCTTCCCTGGCGAGCATCGCCACCCACGTTTGCCAGCACGTTATCTATTGTGTAGTTCTCGCCCTCTCGGCTCCTAGACAGCGAGCTACCGATGCGGACGTGTCGAGACGCCCACCACCGAACGTTCAAACTGATCCGGTCAGCGTTTGGCCCGAGGGGGTGACCCAGCACTGAGTCAAAATGGGTGTAGGCGTTGATGTCGAAGTTGTGTGCATAGGTATAAGGTTCTAGCCTCGCGTATTCCGACCGTATATCAAGATCACTAAGTCCGAATGGATTCACCCAATGGGCGCCGATCTGTATGCCGACCTGATTTGAGAATGCGCCAGGGCTGAACTTACTGAGGTCATCGAAGAAGACCGCGCCGTACAGCTTCGCCTTGTCCGATACCATGCAGACCAGATCGGCACCGAAGGCGAGGTTGTCCGTTTCACCTGCGTAAGATTGGGCCCCCACGAGAACCGAAACCGGGATCGCATAGGCCGGCTCAAATCCTCGATCCCCATACACCACAGATTCGTGGAGCCCGAGTCTGAGGTTTCTGGTCAGCGCAAGTTCCAGCCGGTGAGCAACGAACCGCTTGGGTGGGGGAAGGGCTCTGCGATGCCCGTTGCTGTTGGTGGTCATCGCGAGGTCGATGGCGTCTACCGGTGTTCGCAGTGCGCCGAAAACGTGCTCGAATCGCAAGGCCTTGTGATGTGCTTGTAATCTCGCATACAGGTAGGAGGGCGAGTGGTTGTGGAGAGCAAGGTTCGCGTCACGTCCGGGGCCCCAATCGAATGCTTCCTTCCCGAAGTCCAGCATAAACCATGGAAGGGACAGACGCAACTGGTAGCGAGTCTCTCGGAAATCGGCTGTCTTCCCTTTCAGCTGTACCGTCTCGACGGGGGATGCCCAGATCGCGAAGCGAGACGTCCGAGGAAGATCGCTCCACTCCCGGGCCTCGAAGTGCTGTAGCCGAAAAGCGATGTGATCGTGCAGGGTTCCGTGGAGGGCAATCCCCACGTAGGTCTGGGAGACGAATTGCTCGGCTGCCTGATCATCGGATACGACGTGCGCGGTTTGTCTGAGGAGTGGGGAGATCTGGATGGTCAGTACACTATCTCTGTGGGTGTAGATATTTCTCGGCAGCCGTCCCGATACGGATCTGTCTTTGTGATCCGAGAAGTCTGCCGTGTAGTCTTTGACCCTTGCCCGCTCGGTGGCAGAAAGCGTCGTGCTTCTGGCGGCTCTGACAAGCGAAGTGTAGATCCGTTCTCTCGAATAGGGTCGGATTTCCGGCAGAGAAGTGCCGTAGAAACCCCTTGCCTCCAGTCGGTCAAGCAGGTCGTAGACCGGGTGTGAGGAAGGGAGATCTGTGAGATCCTGGGTGTGCGAAAAGCTCGTAGTGACCAGGAGCACGATAATGGTTTGTGTCAGGTGCAAGGCATACGGCTCGTTACAGTCGTGAATTTCAGGATTGTCTCCCGATGCAACTGGAACGAATATGAATCTACATCGCTTGGGTGTCAAGCCGTCGCGCATTTACAAGTAGCTGTAAAAACAGAATATAAGGCCAAAAAGCTATTGGTTAAAATGCTTGACACCTTGTGGGGCAATACATTTCTTAGATACGATCTTCTGCGTCCTTCCCCGGCGACCCTTTTTCACCCTCTCAAATACTCTCGCGGAGTATAGCGATTATGCTCAAAAAGATCGGTACCGGTTTTCTCTGGCTCATCGCCATCTTCATGCTTTCCTCGGTTACGGTGTTCAACCCGGGGCAGGTGACGGACTTCTTCGTCAAACTCTTCAACATACAACCCTCGATCCCGGAGATGAAGCCAATCGTCATCACCGAGCGTGATCGGGAGATCAAGCGCCGAGCAGATGAGATAACGAGAGATGACCTTCGCGAGACCCTGGAAATTCTGACAACCAACGGTTCCCGCGTACCGGGTTATCCGGGGCACGGGAAGGCATTCGAATTCTTGAGATCCGAGTTCGTGAAGCTTGGCTTTGACGATCTCCAAATCGAGCGATACGATGTGACGGTTCCCGTCGATCAGGGCGCAATGCTTCGTGTCGATGAGACGGGAGAACAGATCAAGCTGTACTCGCTCTGGCCAAATCACGTGCAGACGCCGTCGCTGCCGGCCGCAGGGCTCAGCGGACCGATCGTCTATGGCGGCAAGGGAACGTTCAAGGAACTGAACGGGCGACCAATCGCTGGCAGCATCGTCCTGCTGGATTTTGACTGCGGCCAAAACTACTTCAACCCGAGAATGCTCGGCGCAACAGCAGTTGTCTTCTTCGACAACGGCCGTGTCACGCAAGGAGAGGCACAGGACAAGTTCCTGCTTGTCCCTGCGGACCTGCCTCGCTTCTGGGTTGAGAAGGACGACGCGCAGACGCTGCTCGGGTTGGCCGAGAAGCAGGCGGCGGTTACCATGAATGCGAAGATGACGTGGGAGGAAGTGCCTTCCTGGAATCTGATCGCGACGCTCGAGGGAATAGACGGTTATATCACAGAACGCCAGGAGAGAAAGTGGAAGGATCAGATCATTGTCCTGAGTTCCTTCTACGATGCAATCTCGGTGGTGCCTGCGCTTGCGCCCGGTGCAGAGAATGCAACCGGCATCGCCGCCCTACTGGAGGCGGCGAAGGCCCTGAAGGCAATCCCGCCGAACTACACAGTGAAGTTCCTGGCCACAGGTGCGCATTTTCAGGGCCTCCGCGGGATCATTGATTTCCTCTACAATCACTCGCGCGAGAGTGACTTCTGGCGTGAGCGATTGGAGGAGAACGGGAATGAGATGATCGATTTCCGTCTGTTCATCGGTCTTGACATGAGTAGCGAGTCCGACCAGATCGCCAGTTTCTCTCACGGTACGTTCAACAACAGTTTCTGGTTGACGGATAACTACCTGAATAACCTGCTGGCTCCCTACGCAGAGAAATTCGACGACTATCTTGCGAGAGTCTATCCGGACGAGAGTCGCCACGTCGATGCGATCGCGCCGCCTAAGCGGACATGGAAGAACTTCATGCCAGTGCGTCTCGGCTTCGATAGCGAAATGGTTACACTCGTCGGCAAAGAGGGTATCACGATCTCCGCGCCTTCCACGAGTCGTCGTTTTGTGGATACCCCGAACGACAACCTGGCTAACCTGAATCTTGACAACCTTACAAAGCAGACACGGACTCTCGTCGGAACGCTCCTCAAGGCCGGTGAAGATCCGGACTTCTTCCGGGTGTCCAAGCTCAAGCTGCAGGATCGCGGCCATCGCCTGCACGGCAAGATCCGGAAGTATGACCGGAACATCGACTTCGCGCTGCCACGGGTACCGATGTCAGGCGCCCTTGTCACGTATCAGCAATGGGGGCAAGGCGACCGAAGGGCCGATCTACGATGCCCGATACGGCACCGGGCCGCAATTTGGTTCGAAAGAGCAGGTCGAGGCAACAGGCGCCTTTGAGTTCGATATAATGGTGAACCGGTGGGGCAACAGGGTCCTGGCCTACGATTTCGATGAAGAGGGCAGGATTACCTACGCTCCGGATTACGGGACAGAAGGCGATCTTGAGGCGGCATCGGGTTCGAAGTCGAAGTTTCCGACATTTCAGCGCTACGGTTGGTGGGAAAACGAGATGATGGAGGTCCTCTTCGAGTGCCGATCCCTCAGCGTTTTCGAGATCATCGATTCGAGCTACCTGACTGCGCTGGACAAGATGTTGGTCCTCAACAAGGATGACGTTCGCCCGATCGAGTACAGCTATTCGTATGTGGTCGGCCAGAGCACGCTCGAGGGGGATGTGACCCGAGCCGGTGTAGCATTCGCTCGCTACCGTCCGGAATCGGAGCAAACGGATCCACTTAAGGTTCTGATGAGCACGGGACTTTTCGGGGTGAAATATCTGTTGCTGAACGCACCCGAGGAGCTGTTGACGGATCCTGTAGACAAATGGGATGTCGATGAAGAGCTAAAGAAGACCTCGCGAGGCGTCGGGCATCGTGGTGGTGTGATATTCCGGCCCTCATACGAGGCTGCGAAGGACATGTGGGTGGTCGACGATGTTCGGATGAAACAGTTGGCGCAATACGGTATAGAAAACCAGCGACTCGAGATGTTCCACGACCGAGCTCGTGAGGCCCTGATGGAGGCGAACACGAAGCTGGCCGCCTACGACTATGAGGGATTCATGGAAGCCGCACGCCGTGCGTGGGGACTAGAGGCGAGAGGGTATCCCGAGGTGATGTCGACCGCAAACGATACCGTCAGAGGTATCATCTTCTACTTTATCCTGTTGCTGCCGTTCTCGTTTTTCTGTGAGCGATTGATCTTCGGTTTTCCTGACATCACGAAGCGTCTCGGTGGTTTTGCCGGATTCTTTATCTTGTTCTTCATCATTCTGAGATTTGTCCATCCGGCC
>CAYYGZ010000171.1:0-10169 GCA_964471275.1 uncultured bacterium
TCGTCGATCTCCCCGGTACGGACCGCTTCACGGATCGGCGGCGGGGGCATTTGCTGTGTAGGTGTTCGGGACATCGATGGATGGGCCGGCTGCATTGGCATTCTGGTTGGTCTGATCTGCCAAAATTGACTCCCGAGGCCGAAACCGGCATTCCGATACACAGAATGGCCTGGTTGAGGGGGCCTGACTGGGATCCGATCGCCGGTTGGATCGAGCGAATTTCAGGTTCGTTGAAACGGGGGAAGAAAGGGCGTCTCGGAAGATCGGCTGGAGGGAGATTCCAGCCAGTGAGACACGGCCCTAATTCCAGCCAATATATAGGCATCTGAAGTGCTAAGTCTAGCCATTACTGACTTGTCGCCCGGAGGGCACATATCGAAAAAGGGAGTGGAAACTCAAGTTCCACTCCCTCAGAAATTCGCAGATTTGGCGTATCGACTATCGACTGTCCTAGAGACTCCCAGCCGGAAGTTCATATGCTTCCTCGATCTTGTCCGTGTTGACCATGTCTATCGCCTCCCACGGACACATCTTCACGCATTGCGCGCATCCGATACAGTCGGCCAGTCGGACCTCATCAAATTTACCGTGCCCGTCCAGACCGGCCTCTTTTACGTCGACTTCCTCGATGCAATCGGTCGGGCAGACCTCGATGCAGGCGTTACAGCCGGTGCAGTAGTCGGGGTTGATGATCGCGATATGCCGTGGACGCCGCTTCTTGGCCGTCATTCCGGACCGTCCCTCGAGCCACAAGTAATCGTGGTAGCCCACACGAGCGAAATCGGAAACCCGGTTCGGTCGGTATACCTCGCTCTTTGGCGCGAACACGAACTCGCCTTCCGCGTGTTCGTGACTCAGTCGGTATCGATCCGCGGTAACGATCGTATCCGGCTCATCATCATACACGAAACTGACCAGATCGTATCGAATGCCGATCGTCCGGGCGGCACGATCCTTCCACTTGAAATGAATTCCCGATGTGAACTCCAGGATAGGGAGACCTGCCTCGACCTCGGTCGTCGCCTGGGGTGCGGCAGGGGTCGCACCGGCCGGGGTATCGCCGCCCGCCGGCTCAACACCGCCAGCCTGTTTTGCTTTCCGGATCGCTTCCGACTTCGCCTTCGCTCTGGCGGCACGATCCGTTATGTGGTCGAACTGTGACAGGTCGACGTTCACGTCTCTCCTCCTATACCTGATTTCACGGCTAGATCGCGAATAAAATAGGGGTGAAGAACATCGGTGTCAAGGTGGTGGCCCTTTTCGAAACCGTTCTGGAGGATGCCGATGGGCAATCTTGACTCGGTTTTGGCAGACACTTATATTTCCGAGCATCCAACCAATCAATCCGAAAGATCAGGCTAGGCCATTGTCAGAAGATTCGAACCCAACCGACAACACGCAAGAAACAGAATTTCCCCCATCTGCAGGTGACGAAGCCTTTTCCGAGCCGGATGTCCCGCGGTCCAGACTCATCACACAGTTTGTCGTCTTTCCACTTGCGATCGTAGTCGTTGGTGTCTCGATCTACCTGTTTCTGGGTATCCTTACCTCCGACAACCGATCTGCCGGTGATCATCTGGACACGATTCGACGGGGTGGGATAAACAGCCGCTGGCAGGCAGCCTACGAGCTTGTCAAGGTTCTTTCTTCCGAGCGCGCGAAGGGCACACTCGATCCCCGTTTTGCGGATGAGATCGTCCGCTTGTTCGACACATCGGTTCACGACGATCCGCGTGTTCGCCGTTACTTGGCGCGCGCGATGGAGATGGTGGACAGTCCCACGGTCGTGGCCGCTCTGATCAGAGCTCTGAAGGATTCTGACGAGGAGACGCGTCTGTATGCGATCCACTCACTCGGCGGGCTACAGGCGGCGGCGGGCATCCCGGAACTGCTGCGTTTCGCGAAGGATACAGACCCCGGATTCCGCAAGTCTGCTGTTTTTGCTCTTGGGCAGATGCCCGATGACCGCGTTGTCGAGGCCCTGCGGGTCGCTTCGAACGATCGGGTTCCCGATGTGCGATGGAACGCGGCTCTCCAGCTTGCGAGACGCGGTGATGAGACGGGGATTCCGGTCCTCGGTGAAATGATCGATCGCTCTTTCCTGACCACGCTGGATATGTTAGAAGAGCAGCGTGTGACGGCCATGGTGTATGCGCTTCGTGCCATTGGCGGACTCAAAGTTGAGGCCCTCAAGCCACAGGTATTCACGTTGAAATCATCCGATCCCAGCATGAAAGTTCGGCAGGCGGCAATCGAGGCACTGGAAGCCTGGGAGAAGCCCTAGGGAAGAGCCCATTTCAACTTGACACGGTAAAATATGTGGGATATATTGCGAGCTTATTGTGCCAATAACCGGGTCAACCTGTGACTTTACAATACTTTCCATCCTTTTAGTCGAGATGGATATTGAACGATAATCGTCGGCTGAACACTGTACCAGACCTATGTCCGATTCGGCTGATCGCATCACCCTCCCTCACCGAAATCCAGAACATTCCCATTAATTCTTGTTTAGTGACATTTTCGCCTGACGGCACAAACGTCGATCGGAGTCATTTCGATGTCTGAAGAAATCGATCTATCACAGTTTGACGATATCGCTGACCGGGTTGAGCGTGCTAAGGCGAAGTCGGCTGCTGTCCGTGCCGCCAAAGGCGGCGGTTCCGTATCTGGCCCGGCTGCAGGTGCCGGGGGGGGGGATGTGGCAGCATCTTCTGATGAAGAGACGGCCGTTCCCGCGAAGAAGTCGGCTGCTGGACGTGCAGCTGCGGCCCGTGCCCTGACAGGAGAGGCTGGGGGCGAGACACAGATCGTTGTTCAGACGACACCTACGCCACCGGCGATCAGACCCGGGCCCGACCGCATCGTTCCTGTTCTCGAAGGGGGTATCACGACGAGACGGGGATTCTTCTCCTGGCTTACCCTGGCTTGGCTGTCGTTTGCGGGTGCCTCGACCGCCGCGCTGGCTGCATTTGGCCGGTTCCTGTTCCCAAACGTCTTGTTCGAGCCGCCGCAATCGTTCAAGATCGGCTTTCCGGATGACTACGATCTGGGAGTCGACGAGAGGTGGAAAGACAAGTTCTCGATCTGGATTGTCAAGGAGCGGACCCAGATGTATGCGCTGTTCTCAGTGTGCACACATCTAGGCTGCACGCCGAACTGGCTGTCGGGTGAAGCGAAGTTTAAGTGTCCGTGTCATGGAAGTGGCTTCTACGCAACGGGCATCCACTTCGAGGGGCCGGCACCGAGACCTCTCGAGCGTGCCCGGATTGTTCTCGCAGAGGATGGACAGATCCTTGTCGACAAGACGCAGAAATACCAGTGGGAAAAGGGTCAGTGGGAGAATCCTGAGTCCTATATGAAGTTGATTTAGTTCTATTCGAAGACACTCAAGCAACACTCAGTGGAGCCAGGCATGCCGAAGACGTCAGACCTGATGGATCAGGTAAAGAAGACCCAGATCTGGAAGTCGATTTTCCGGCACGACATACCTAGAGACGAACGGGGTCGTGCGCAGATTGTCCTGACTAACGTGTTTCTTCACCTGCACCCGGTCCGTACACCGAAATCCGGTATTCGGGTCCGATACACCTGGTGCATGGGTGGGCTCACGTTCTTCATCTTCATGGTCGAGGTCGTCACTGGAATCATGCTAATGTTCTACTACCGGCCTACACTCGAGTACGCATACACCGACATCATCGATCTCGGTGAGCAGGTGCCGCTCGGAATCATGCGGGAGATACATCGCTGGGGTGCTCACCTGATGATCATCACCGTATGGCTGCATATGCTCCGGGTCTTTATGACGGGGTCGTACAAGCCGCCTCGCGAGTTCAATTGGGCGATTGGCGTGATCCTGCTGCTGTTGACACTTCTGCTCAGCTTCACAGGCTACCTGCTGCCATGGGATCAGCTCGCCATCTGGGCTATCACTGTTGGTTCCAACATGGCTCGTGCAACGCCGTTTCTCGGTCACGAGGGCCCGGGTGCGGCTTTCCTGAAGATCGGGGAAGTCGGTTTGGTCCACGCGGGTGACGATGCTCGATTTGGTCTACTTGCAGGACGTTTTGTGGGCGAGGGCACGCTCCTTCGCTTCTACGTTCTGCACTGTCTGGCGATCCCTTTTGTCGCCACGATTTTGATGGCCGTTCACTTCTGGCGCGTCCGAAAGGACGGCGGTATTTCGGGACCGATGTAAGTCGGTCCTGTCCCGTGATCGGGGAGGGTAAATGGAGGCTGTAAAGGGCTTTATCAATTGGCTGTCTGCGCCCGAAAAGCTGTTCGCACTATCGACGGTTTTTTGTCTGTTCGGGTTGAAGGCCAGGTGGCTGTGGACGAACAAGGCAGGACTTATTGGTCTGATCGGCTCCGTCGTCTTCTTTGTTCTCAGCTTTCAGGACCCCAACTTTCGAATCATCGTCACGAAGCCGGACAACGTGCCGATCGTGATGCTCTTCGCGTTTGTCGGATTCTTTCTGTGGCTGAGTTTGAAGCAGGCCCACGAGAACGACGAACGAATCGCACGCGGGGAGGACCCGATCGAGAAGGCCGAGTATAAGGAGAAGGTGCTGACCTGGCCCCATCTCCTGTACATCGAACTGATCGCCCTCACCCTGATGACCGTCGGATTGGTTCTCTGGTCTATCCTGATTCACGCACCGCTCGAGGAACCCGCCAACCCCGCGAATACGCCGAACCCCTCCAAGGCGCCCTGGTATTTCCTGGGTCTGCAGGAAATGCTCGTCTACTATGACCCTTGGATTGCGGGTGTGCTTCTTCCATCGCTCGTGATTGTGGGGCTGATGGCGATCCCTTATATGGACAGGAACACGAAGGGAGCCGGCTACTACACGCTGAAGGAACGACCCTTTGCGATCACGGTTTTTCTCTTTGGATTCATCGTCCTGTGGGTTGTTTTGATCATCATCGGTACATTCCTCCGCGGTCCGAACTGGAACTTCTACGGCCCGTATGAGTTCTGGGATCTGCACAAGCTGCAGGCACTTGTCAACGTAAACCTGTCTGAGTTCATCTATGTGAAATGGCTCGGTACGGGATTGCCCAAATTCTGGCTGACGAGGGAGATCTGGGGGTTGCTTGTGTGCGCGGCCTACTTCCTCCTGCCGCCGCCTCTGCTGGCCAGAACGTTCTTTAAGGATTTCTATAAACAGCTGGGCTTCGCCCGCTATAGCGTCATGGTGGTGTTCTTCCTTTTCATGGTTTCCTTACCCGCCAAGATGCTGCTGCGATGGTTCTTTAACCTGAAGTATATCGTAGCGATACCCGAATTCTTCTTCAACATCTAGAGTACAGACTGTCTGTTTGATGTCTCTCATGTGGAGCAGCCCTGATGAACGCTGAGAAGCGAGGTTTCGTCGACTTCGTCTATAACGTCGACAAGATGAACATCGTTTTTGCGCTGTCGAGCGTCGCACTGGCAATTTCCGTTGTGTGGATGATCTGGGCGGATTACGATCGTGAGTGGAAGCACTTCCAGCGGGAAGCGATGCGACTCGATCGATACAAGACCGAGGTTGAATTGATCGCCGCAAACGAGGCAGTCGACAAGGACGAGCTCTCCGCGGTGGAGGCGGGCGAAAAGGTTGTCGATGTGGAAATCCAATCCCGCGCTGCCGAGCATCTGGCGGTTCTGGACGAATTGGAAGTCATCCGGGGACAGTACTATATCGCGGACCAGAATCTGAAGTTTGAGAAGGCCGAGTATGACGTCATAAAGTTCCAGTTCGAGGAGGCCCGGCACTCGAACCACCAGGAAGAGGCTGCGGAGAAGCGGAAGACTCTGGACGAGATGGAAGCGCGGATGGCTGACTTCCGCCTGGCAAAGGAAGAAGTCGAAGCACGACAGTTGGCTGCCAAGGGGCGACTGGTAGCCATTGAGGGCAAACGGAACGAACTAGAGGTGGCGAAGGCCGCCCTTCTGAAAGAGACTGTTCTGCTTGAACGTCGACTGAGGGGTCTTCTGCCAACGTTTGAGAACGAGTTCCGGAACATGCCGATGTTGGACTTCATCTCTCCGACCGTGAAGATCCGGCAGGTTGTGCTCGGGAATCTTAAGAACGACATCAACTTTACGACCGTACCCAAGGTCGATCGATGCAACACCTGTCACGTGAACATCGACAAGGCAGGTTACGAGATCGACTGGGAGTCGGCGACATTTGAGAACGATGATCTGGCCAAATACATGGCCGATACCTATGAGGTGGATGAGCGGATTGGGATGACGAAGGTTCTGGCGTCCCATCCAGATCTCGACCTGTACATGACGAGTGGCTCGGCACACCCGATCGATGTGACCGGATGTACGAGTTGCCACGTTGGTCGTGATCGGGGCGTGACATTCGTGAACGCGGCGCACACGCCGAGTGATGCGGAGGAGCGGGCACGCTGGGAGAAGCTCTACCACTACCACGAGATGCACCATTGGGACTACCCGATGTATCCCACACGGTATGTGGAGCAGTCCTGCTCCTCGTGCCACGAGGGTGTCGTGGACGTGCCCAAGGCCGATCGCCTCAATCGGGGCATCCACCTTCTCAAGACGCTCGGCTGCGCCGGTTGCCATAAGATCCAGGGATACACGGATTTGCGGATGGTCGGTCCCGACCTGAGCAACATTTCGTCCAAGCTCGGTCGTGACTGGCTGGAGAAGTGGATCCGCGATCCCCGTGGATTCCGCCCAACGACGAAGATGCCGAAGCTTTTCGACCTGCCAAACATCGAATCGCCCGAAGATCACGCCATCAGCACCGCCGCGATCCACGGTATCACAGAATATCTACTGGCGCATTCCGAAAATCCGGATTATGGCGACTTGCCCGTCGCAGGCGACGCTACACGTGGCCAATCCCTGGTCGAACAAACCGGATGCAAAGCGTGTCACGTGGTGGGCGAAGGAGATGATCTCGGGCAGGAATACGGCCCGAGGAACTTCGGTCCGAGCTTGGATGATGTTGGGAGCAAGCTATCCGCGAACTGGTTGTATGCCTGGGTGAAAAACCCGGATCAGTATTTCCCGGAAACGCTGATGCCGGATATGCGGCTGACGGACCAGGAAGCCGCCGACATCACTGCGTATTTGATGACACGTCGGAACACCGATTTCGAGACGCGACGCCCGGCCTCGGCAGACGGCAAAGTCCGGGATGGTCTTGTCCTCGATTTCCTGAAGGCGCGTATGCCTGTTCTGGCCGCGCAGGATAGTCTGAGCCGGATGACGGACCGAGCCAAGGACTTATACGTGGGCGAGCGCATGATCCTCAGGCAGGGCTGTTTTGGGTGCCACACGATTCCGGGCTTCGAGGATGCAACCCCCATCGGGACCGAACTGACGCTCGAGGGCAGCAAGTCCGTTGGGAAGCTCGATTTTGCGCTCAACCCGACTCACATACCGCACACACGTCACGACTGGTTCTTCACGAAGCTCAAGCAGCCTCGTGTGTTCGATGAAGGCAAGGTCAAGGAACTCGCCGACAAGCTCAGGATGCCAAACTTCGGGCTTTCGGATGACGATACCCATTCGCTGACTCTGGCCTTGCTGAGTTTGTCCAAGACCTTCATCGAACCGGCCGGCAAGCGGCAGCTTTCGCCTGCAGAGATCGAGATCGAAAAGGGCCGACGACACATCTACGAGCGGAACTGCCGGGGCTGTCACGTCGTTGAAGAAGATGGCGGCGCGATTCGGGACGAGATGGTCCGGAGTTACGTCGTGGGTGGTCTTGACGAAGCCGGGGCCGTCGGATATATACCGCCATCTTTGAATGGCGAGGGCAAGAAGGTCAAGCCGGACTGGCTGTTCGGCTTCCTGAAGGACGTGACACCCATCCGTCCTTGGCTGGATGTCAGAATGCCCGGCTTCGGGTTTTCGGACCTTGAGGGGATCGATGTAACAACCTATTTTGCGCGTCTGGATCAACAGCAGTTCCCGTATCAGACTGTCGTGGAGAAGCGTCTCGACGCCGGAGGAATCGGAGCCGGCGAGCAGTTGTTCAGCGCAGACATCTACAACTGCTGGACCTGTCACCAGCAAGGCAGCATCAAACCGAAGGGCGATCCTGCGAGCTACGCACCTGATCTCAAGATGGCACGGGAGCGTTTGAAGGCAGATTGGATGGACGAGTGGCTGTGGGATCCACAGCAGATTGCCCCGGGAACGAAAATGCCCACGTTCTTCGGGGAGGAGTTAACCTACCTCCCTGACGGCATGGCGAAGTACTTGCCACCCGCGGAGGGGACGACACCTGAATATGGCGTGATGCAGGCCAACACGGATAGCGTGATCCAGACAATCAACGATTACGTCATCTACGGGCTACACCAGAACGTCAAGATCAATCAGCAATAACAAGGATGGTCGTGCTGCATCCACCCAAAGACGGGTGGAGTTGGGCACCGACCGGGAGAACCAGCGGCGTGACGATTCGTCGTTACTTGAAGGAGAAGTAAGATGATGCGCAAAGGTATGGTGGTGTTGGCGGCAGCCCTGATCGCCTCAGGCTCAGCATATGCCGGTGGGGACGTGTCAGGCAAGGTGGCCTGGGAAGGGAAGGCTCCGGGGCGCAAGACACTGAAGATGCAGGCCGATCCGGTTTGTGCCTCTAAGTACACGGACAAGGTTCTCAGTAACAAGGTGCTGGTCGAGAATGGATCGTTGGCGAATGTTTTTGTGTATGTGAGCAAGGGGCTCGAGGGTAAGTCCTTCGACGTGCCGACAGAACCCGCCGTCCTTGACCAGAAGGGCTGTCTGTATACGCCCAAGGTGATGGGTGTGATGGCAGGTCAGAAGATCAAAGTCCTGAACAACGACGGCACGCTCCACAATGTTCATCCGAAGCCGAAGGTGAACAAGGAGTTCAACCTCGCCATGCCCAAGTTTCTGAAGGTGAAGGAGATTTCACTGGATAAGCCGGAAGTCATGATACCGGTGAAGTGTGATGTGCATCCGTGGATGTCCGGTCACATCGGCGTAACCTCGCACCCGTTCTTTGGTGTCAGCGACGATTCCGGCGCCTTCACGCTTTCGGGTGTCCCTGCAGGCTCCTACACGGTGACGGCCTGGCACGAAGTTTTTGGCACCAAATCGGTGGAGGTGACCGTGGCCGACGGGGCCGCGGCGACGGCAGATTTCTCATACAGCATTGCGGACGTAAAGAAGAACTAAGACAAGGATAGTCGAACCGCCGGCGAGTCCGGCGGCTCGGTGATTTCTCATTGCAGGAGCTTACCTGGGAGGGGCTCGTATGCAGGAAGACATTTACGGCTACTGGTTGCCGCTAAATGTCTCGACTCACGGTGAAGCAGTCGACCAGCTGATAAACGTTTTACACGTTTTCATGCTGCTGCTCTTCGTTGGTTGGGGCATCTTTTTTGTGTACTGCCTGATCCGTTTCCGGCAGGGGGCCAGCCCGACGGCCCGCTACGAGCCGATCAAGGGTAAGGCCTCGAAGTATCTGGAGGTCTTTGTTGTGGTCTTCGAGGCATTCCTCCTGGTTGGCCTTTCTATGCCTGTCTGGTCGGACTTTCGAACCGAACTGCCATCCGAGTCCAAAGCCCTGACGGTCGAGGTGACGGCCGAGCAGTTTGCGTGGGGTGTGCACTATCCGGGCGCTGACGGGGTCTTTGGTCGGAAGTCGTTCGAGTTCGTCACGCCGGAGAATCTCCTTGGTCTGGACCCGAATGACCCGAACGGGAAGGACGACTTCAACTCGATCAACAATCTGCACGTTCCAGTCGGTAAGCCGGTCCTGATCAAGCTGACCTCCAAGGACATGATCCACAGCTTCAAAGTGCCCGTTCTTCGGTTGACACAGGATGCGATCCCCGGACAGGAGATACCGTTCTGGTTCAATACGACGAGAACAGGTGTCTACGATATCGCCTGCGCACAACTCTGTGGGCTCGGGCATTTCCGGATGCGCGGTCAACTCCACATACAGACGCAAGCCGACTTCGATGCCTGGCTCGTTGAGCAGCAGGTCGAAGAGAGTGATGAAGAGTTTTCGTTCTAAGGAGCCCTGAAGATGAGTGTCGCACACGAGCATAATGACGATCACGGGCACGGTCACCACGAGGAGCTTTCGTTCTGGCGGAATTACGTCTTTTCGATCGATCATAAGGTGATCGGTATCCAGTATGCCGTGACGTCC
>CAYYGZ010000172.1:0-10149 GCA_964471275.1 uncultured bacterium
GACCAGGAGGATCGGGTCGTTACGCCGCTTGGAGGTATCCGGAAAATAAGGTGGCAGTAGAACTCGATCCGGATCCACGCGACGTTCGGCCGGGAGTTGCGCGTGGTTGAACACACTGTAACCGTGGGCCTTCATCTGCTCGCCAAAGGCGGCCATGCGACGAGACGAGAGGTCCGCTGGACCCCGCTCATCTTCCGAAGTAACACGCTGGACCTGACTCTCGTGTGTCGTGATGAAGTACACCACGTGAAAGAACGGCTGTGTGCTGTCGAGCCAATTGCGCCAGTGAGCGGCCGGCCCCGACTCATCCCACGCATATTCGGGCGTCGGGACCTGACAGTCTTCCTTGAAACTGTTCGAACAGTAAAGTATCCCGCCTGTCGCAGAATCTCGGGAAAGGACCTCACTCCATCGGGAAGCTGGATATGGCGATGCCATTTTCCCGCACGGTCCTGAATTGCGCTTCGCATGTGCATCGTACCGTCACCCATTTGATAGCGACCAGCACAAGACGTTTCATCGTTCCTCCTCAGGTCCCATTCATACCCGATAGCAGTTGGTCGACAACTCTTTCTGCGGCGTCATCGGCGAGCAGAATCGGGTTCTGATGAGAGATGTGGAAGGTCAGATGAATCAGGATCTGGCCCAGCAACGCCTGCGCGATCATCACGGGTTCTCCCCTCAGATCGCCCTTCTCGACTCCCGTCATGGCCAGGTTGACCATCGCAGCAAAAAGGGTGTGTTCCTGATCGTGATCCCGGACCGCGGGCATGTCCTTGCTGGGACCAAAGTGCGCGGCGAACATGAACCTGGCTTTTTCGGGCGTTCTACGCGCAGATTCGAAATGACCGTCTACGAGTTTCACGAGTTTCTCGCGCGTGGTGAGATCCTCGCAAGCAACCACGGCTTCCTGCGCCCCGATCGCGGCATCGTGGAAAGAGTGGAATATTTCCTGATACAGACCTTCCTTGTTCTTGAAGTAGTAGTACACCATCGGCTTGGTGGTCCCCGCCGCATCGACGATATCCTGGATCGATGAGCCCGAGTATCCGTTGTCCGCGAATATTCGAGCAGCCTCGCTGATAATACGCGCACGCACTTCCCCTTCGGCAACATCTGTGGGACGCCCCGTGCCCCGACGGCTTTCTCTCGCTTTTTCTTCAGCCATTTCGTCCTACCTGACTCGATCTGTTTCGACGTATCAACCGACCGGATTTCCGTCGTGTTCCCCCGACGCTGACTCTTACCGTGTTATCCCCCGGTGATGCGCTAAATGAGCGAGTAAGCGAAAATATCGATCCGATACTGCAGGGCAAACAGCCACCCGCCCGTTATCGCGAGGAAGACGACGGCACAGACTGCGAACACACCGCGCCATGTCCACTTCTTCCACCCCAAGAGTCCGGCCTTCCAGCCCTGCCCGAAGGCAACGAAGGCCATCAGGAGGCCCAACACCAGCGTCGGCTTGATACCATACCGAAAGAAGGCGATCATCGTGTCCCGCCGTCCGGAATCGTCGTAAAGCCAGACGACGCGGTCCTCGTGGATGCTGCCATCGATCGTGGCCGTGGCGAGAATGACGTTGTTGCCCTTGGTTAACGCCACATCCTCCCAGCGAAAGATACCGTAGTCACCTTTTGCGGTCCCGATCGGCGTCCCGTTCACGTTCAGCATCACCTCCTCCGCATTCGAATACACCTTGACGGATGTCAGATCCAGCTCCCGAAGCTTGTACCGACGATTAGCAATGTATACCGTCGGATCCTCGGACCAGTTCGCCCGGTAGAAGTAGAACACGTCTTTCCGGGTCTGCTTGTCGTAGGTCACCATCCCCTTATCGTTCATCCCAAGTGCATCGCCTTCACGACGGAAGAAGGAAGCGAAGTCAAACATATTCCAGATGTAGCATCCCCAGATATAGTCGCGCGAAGCGATCTCCTTCCAGGTCTCCTCGTGGACCTGAGCCTGCCCGGCCTCCGGGTGCCAGGGGTGCGCAAACGGAAATGCGCGGCGAGGCATCTCCTCGTGATGACGGATGCTTCCTCCCGCGCCATACTCGGTAATCCCCATCGGAACATCAGGGAGGGCCTCGTGTGTTTCGTCCATCCAGTCGCCGATCTGTGGTGAATGACCAATATACCAGCCGAAGTACTGGTTCCAACCCGTGACGTCGGTACCGACCATGTTCCCCATCATCATGTTCGCCGCAGCGGTCGGGCGATCCGGATCCTCCTGTTTCGCCAGTTCGTGCATCTTTTTTATGAAAGGGAGGGGACTCAGATCCTCAGGATCGTGCAATTCGTTCTGGATTCCCCAAACGATCACAGAGGGATGGTTGTAGTTCTGCCGAATCATCTCGATCATCGAGTGGCGTATGTTCTCCTTCAGCCCTTCGGAGCTGTTGAAACCGGGCGCCGTCGACCCCACCCAGGGGATCTCCGTATAGACCATGAGGCCTGAGGAATCACAGAGATCATAGAAGAACTCGGAGTGCGGATAGTGTGAAAGGCGAACCGAATTCGTTCCCATGTCGAGGATGTGTTCGAGATCCTGACGATGATCCTCATTCCTCAGGGCTGGCCCTCGACCTTTGACATCCTGGTGACGGGCGACACCGTGGATCTTCAGATGCTGGCCGTTCAGGTAGAATCCGGTGTTCTTGTCGAATCTGTAGGTCCGAAGACCCAGCGGTTGCACGACTTCGTCGACCACACGTCCTTCGAGGCTGACGGTTGTCGTTACTGAGTAGAGATACGGTGACGTGCGACCGTTCCACAGACTCGGGTTCGCAATCGACAGTGTTGCCATCGTGGGAGTGGTCCCTGGCCTGGCCTGCACCTGAGTCTCCGCCGTGGCAACCTCCGTTCCGCCTGCGCCCCTGATCGTAACGTACACGGTCGCTTCGACCGCATCGGTTCTGCCGTTCGACAGCTTCGTTGTCACATCTACCGTGCCAGACGACGAACTGACATCCCGCTGACGGATGTAGACACCGGGAGAGGCGTAGTCGAGCGGCGTGATGCAAACGGACTCCGTCGTGATCAGGTGAACGGATCGATGCAGTCCCCCGAAGAGTGGAAAATCACCGGACAGCGGAATCACATCCTCCATCGCCTCGTTCGTAACTTCGACGACGATCCCGTTCGCTTCACCAGCCTTGACGTGATCCGTGATCTCATAGGCAAAGGCTGCATAACCCCCGCGATGCTGTCCGATGTGCGAATCGTTCAGGGTCACATCAGCGACCGTTTGGGCCCCCTCGAAATGGAGAAAGAAGCGCTTCCCGCGATCCGATGCAGGGATCTCCAGCGACCTGGTGTAAGTGCCCTTCCCTCTGTAGTATGCGTAACCTGAGGGCGCATCCGTCGCATTCCAGGTGTGCGGAAGATCGACGATCTCGTCGACCACCGATCCATCGATACCACCCCCGACAAAATGCCACCCCTCGTCGATGAGCTGGTCTGTTCTTGCTGACGCGCCTGTCGCAAGTAGCCCTGTCAGCGCCGTGACCAGGAACCCGCGGTAGCATCGGGAGCGCTTCGCACATCTCTGGATTACGTGTTTTTCAACCATCTACCACCTCACCTGGTTCGTGATCTCAATGTCTGTCGCGGTTCCTGGAACGATGGTAGCCACGCCACACATTCCTTGTGGAAAGACTGGACATCAAGGAACTCTCAATTTTTATTTACTTACCGGTAAATTAAAATAACTAATCCTCCTGTCAAGCAGAATGTCTGCCATCGAATCACCCTCTACTCCCCTGCAGCCTGACTCCGCAGCGTCCCCATCCGCTCTGCCGCGGCTTTGTCGACACGATACTTCAACGGTTGACCGCGAACGTATCTGTCGAGTTCCCCCACCATGTAGCCCCCCATCCGCTGACACTCCATCATCTGGCTTCCGGCGATATGCGGCGTCAGGACAACGTTGGGGAGATCGAAGAGCGTTGAGGACTTGTCGATTGGCTCTGTTTCCGTCACATCGAGAACAGCCGTCAGATCCTGCCGTCGCTCGAGCTCCTCGATCATCTCGGCTTCGTCGATGATTCCTCCACGTGCCGTGTTGATCAGCGTCGCGTGCTGCTTCATCGACCCGATCAGGCTTCCCGTAACCAGACCGCGCGTCGTATCCAGAAGCGGCGTGTGCAGCGAGACGACATCAGCTTCTCGGAAAAGTTCATTCAACCCGCACATCGTCACGCCAAGCGATGCTGCATCTGCCTCGCCCACATACGGATCGTGGGCGATCACTCTCACCTCAAAGGCTTTCAGCAGCTCGCAGACACGTCGGCCGATCCCACCCAGCGACACGACTCCGACCACGCTTCCATAGGTACCCGAGTGCGGAACCTTATACCGCCACATCGCCGTTTCGGCCCCATCTCTTCTTTCCGCAAATTGACGCTGGAAAAACCATCCACGTTTCAGACTGAAAATGACCTCGGCAACCGTGAAGTCGGCGACGGGTATGGCATTCGCATCATTCGCACACGTCACAAGGATGTCACGATCCCAGAGCGCATCACTCACGATCGGCTCAACCGTACCGGCGGCGTAGAAGATCGCCTTCAGATTCGGGGCAGCATCCAGAATCTTCGCGTCCAAACGGGGACACCCCCACCCGGTGAGCAGTACGTCCGCTGGCTCCAGAACCTCAGGGCGGTCCAGTAGTCCCTGGCCCGATTCGAAGGGCCAATAGAGATCGATCAGCGTTTTGACCGACCGCTGCGCGGCCTCGTCATAGACCATCGGGAGTAGCGGCGGCCCCCACAGCACGTATGTTCCCTTCACACGACCCTCACCAGTTGATTCAGAACAACCGCGTCAAGTTTTACTTGATCCACTGAGGCCCCTTTGACAAACTCGAGCACAACGCACCGGTCACCTTCTGCTGCCGCGATAGAGGTCAGAAACGTCTCCCATTCCGTTTGCACATCGGCAAGTGGTTGCGGACGCAGCCGCATCGGATGCGCGTGCACGTTCGACAGCCAGGGCAGGATTTGAGTGAGACCTTCAATGCGCTGATCTTGTGATATTCTCATAGGCGGTTGCCAATAGCAGGTCACGTTGTCGCGATCGATCTCTCGCATCAGACGTTCGGCCGAATCTGCCGAGTCTGTCAGTGTTCCCGAATGATACTCGAAGCCGATCCGAACATCCTCTTTCGCGGCAAGATGCGCGATGTGCCGGGCGTCGTCCACAACGCGTGCTCTTAGATCCTCGGTGGACTTGTCTGACCCGCACGCCCCGGCCCACACACGAATCATAGGTGCACCCATCCCCAGAGCAGCGTCCAGCACCGCATCGAAAGTCGGGTTTGTTAGCAGATGACGCCCAAACTGCGGGACGAGCCTGTGCCACGCACGCGACTCCCGGACCGGTGTGCCGACCTTGTAATAGGAGCCGTATGACACCACCCTCAGTCCGGCGTCGCGGGTCAGGCCACCCACTCGGTGTGCCCAGGACACATCGCCCGGCGCCACGTGAACATCTCCTCCCCATTCGATTCCCTGCAGTTCGGCGTCAACGGCGGCCTTGATAACAGCTTCGCAGGGAAGTGAACGCAGTGTCACAGAAGCGAGTCCGGTTGAGAGCATCGCGAATCAGTCCGTGATTGGATGCCCGATCCGTGCCGAGCGAATGAAGGTTAGCCCGACGGCAACCATGAAGACGCCGGTGAAACCGATGCCGAGCCTGCCCTCCCAGGGGTTCGTCAGGAAGAGGAGAAGGAGCACCATCGCACCGATCCCCACCGAGAAGGATCCGAGAATTTTCAGCTGAAACAGGTCATTGGCTTCCCCGACCTCTCTCTCAAAATCCACGGGTCTGTACATCCGATCGAAGAAGTCGACGACTTGCTGTTTGTATGTGTCCGGTGAGCGTCCCCAGAAGGGCATGGTAGACACGTAGCTGACGACGCCTATGGTCGTATTGATGAAGATCTGCTTTTGAAAAGACCACTCCTCGCCCAAGACTTGCTCACTCACGAGACCTAGCATTGCCGGCAGCGACGTCAGGGCCACCGAGAACACGGCCGCCCAACTCGGCGTTCGCTTGATAAAGAGAGACAGCAGATACGGAATCGCCAGGGGAACACCAAAGACGGCTCCAAACAGCAGGTTGTATTCAAATATGCCCGGTCCGTCTAAGCGTGACATATACAGAGCCAGCGAGAGGATGATCAGTCCCAGAAGCCCGGAAAACGCCTTTCCAAAGGCAAGCAGACGACTGCCAGACCGCGGTTCCCAGCCGAACCTGCGGCAAAGCGCAGGATAGAGGTCGTGCACAAACCCGGCGGCAGACCGGTTCAGCCCTGTATCCATTGGTACTCATCGTCGCCGCGAACATGGCGACCACCATCACACCGATCAGACCTCTGGGAAGCAGATTTACTGCCGCAACTGCGTAGGACGACTCTGCGGGATTCGCGATCGGCATGGCGGCAACCTGGGCAGACCACAACAGTCGCGAAGTCATCGGCGGGATGAACCAGATCAATGCGCCCGCAGTCATAAGCGCAAATGCCAACCAGGCAGCCTTCTTTGCTTCGGCCCCATCCTTCACCAGGAAGTATCGGGAGGCCGCAAAAAGCGAGTTCAAAAAAATGATCTGCTGAGCGACCATCGCGACGATCCACCACTTTGTGTACAGGTTCGGTGGAAATTGACCGGGTGGGTTCACAAACTGATAGTCGGCGGTCAGCCCCTGTTGGTCGATCGCCTAAAATAGGGCGCCCACGCCGCCTAGCTTGGTCAAACAGAGCACCGCGACCAAGAGGGTGATCGGCACCAGGATCAGTGTCTGGAGAAAGTCCGTGGCCGTGACGGCCCACGAGCCACCCATCAATGAATACACGATGACAACGACACCAACACCGACGATCACTGACTGAAGCGGAAGATCAAATGCGGAAGCCGTAAAGATGCCGAGACTGAAAAGAGTGAGTGCAGAATAGAAGGGAGCGACAAGAAACCCGAACCAACCGATGAACTGCTGTGTCCCCGGGCCGAACCGCAGGCGCAGCACCTCGAGGGATGTCATCGCTCGAAGCTGGCGGAACCAGGGCGCGATGAACAATGCGTTCACCGCATATCCGGCAGAGTTCCCGAAGAAGATCGCCATGACACTCCATCCGGCATCGTACGCCGCGCTGGCCGCGCCCGAGAACGTCCACGCGCTGAACTGAGTCATGAATGCGCTGGACCCTACCAGCCACCACGTCCCTCTGCAGCCGTTCCGGAAGTAATCGCTTACATCCTTGTTGAACTGTCGGAATACGGCCCCCACCGCGATCAGGATCACCAGGTAAACGGCAATGACCGTGTATTCGATTGTCGCGCTAGGCATCCTCTTCCGCCGCTGAAATCACGTCCTGCAGAACCGCCGCCGTGGGACCCGCCTGCTTGATCAGCTCCGTCCCATCCGTAAATCCCTCTGGTCTTCCACCCAGCTGCGAGACAAGCCGTTCCCGCCACTGGGCAGCCTCTTTGGCCCGACCGAGATCGTCCACCAGGTTGTGCATTTCATCCGGGTCCGCCTGCAGGTCAAAGAACAGCTCCTCGCCGTTCCCCGGGAACCACACAAACTTCCGCTTTCCATCCGTCACATACTGCATACCGCTATTTGCAGAGGGCACGTTGCAGCACTCCCCGTGCACAAACGCCCGCCATTCCCTCGAAGAATCGTGCATCAACGGCAACAAGCTTCTGCCATCCACACTGTCCGGGATGTCTACACCGGCGATATCCAAACAGGTTGGCATCAGATCCATCAATTCGACAGGCTTGTCGATGACCTGCTCCTGCGGGACGTCGCTGCCGTTCGGAAATTTGAACAGGTAGGGAACACGCGCCGAAGCCTCGAAAGCATTTCGTTTCCGGAACCATTGATGGTCACCGAGCATCTCGCCGTGATCCGACGCGAAGATCACGACCGTATTCCTGGGCAGCATCCCGTGCCAGATCATGCGTGCGATCTGGTGATCAATATGCTCGATGCAGCCGTAATAGGCGGCTCGGATCTGCTTCATCACAACCGGTTCAACCGAGATCCGCCACGGCTCCGGCTCCAGACCCCTTACGGGCTCATCGAACACCCGTGACCAGTCGCCCACCACGGGCTCGGGCAGGTCCATCGCCATATACTTGTCGTAATAGAACTGCGGCGGGGTCAACGGCTGATGCGGGTGAATGAAGTTCGCCCACATAAAGAACGGCCGTTCTTCCTCCCGATTATCGACAAAGTCAATCGCCTGATCGGCCACCCAGTTCGAGAAGTGAAGCCGCTCCTCGAGATGCCAGGGCCGCGAGGGGTAACCGTTTCCGTATGCTCCGTGCGCGTCCGATGCTCGAGGGGTGGTGACCCCATTCTCACGCAGGAACTGTTGATACTCGTTGTCCTGGCCGGGCCCCGGCGCTCGCGGCCCACCTGCCTTCGTCATGCTGTCGAACCCGACGTCCAGCGGCGACGGGCCCCAATGGGATTTGCCGATCAGGTGAGTCTGGTACCCGGATCCCTGAAGCTCACCGGCCAGCGTCGGCCACGGCAGCGGCGCGTTGTGATTGACAAGCACCCCATGATTGCTGGGCTTCCTTCCCGTCAACACGGTCCGTCTTGCGGGTGTGCACACCGGACACGCCGAGTAGGCACTCGAGAACCGGACCCCCGACGCCGCTACGTGATCGAGGTTGGGTGTCTGTAGAACCGGGTGACCGTCGATCCCCAGACAATCTCCTCTCTGCTGATCGGTCATGATCAGGAGGATGTTGGGTCGTTCATCAGCCATGGGTACACCTGTCTAGTAACGGTATCGCTGCCACCGTGGGTGAAGTGATGGGATACGAAACGCTTGTCTCTTGCTTATGCGTCTTGTCTGGATATCCGGACCGTCGAGCGCGCTGCTATGCCACATCATCTACGTCTGACATCATCACAATCTCACCCCCGGCATCAATCGACCGCAACCCGGCCTCGATCATACGTGCCGCTTCCAACCCGTTTCGTGAAGAAACCAGTGGTTTGGCCCCGTCGTAGAACGTTCGCAACTCGCGGACCAGTTCAAGGTCGGCACCAAAGTGTGAAGATCCAAAATCATCCTTCCTGCAATCGACAACGTCGTGCGTTGCGCCGTAGTCCGTCACCACGTCGAGTACCCCGGTGTGACGCGTCAGGATGATCCGGCCTTTCGTCCCAACCAGCTCGAGTGTCTCCTGATCGTCGGCCTTCGGGCCAAAGAAGCTGACCCATAGTGATGCGATGACTCCATTCTCGTAGCGAACCTGGAAGGAGGCGTGATCCAGGATGTCGGCACCGGGCAGGTAGACACAGTTATCGACGCGATCGTACTCGTTCTTGGCGTTCATCCAGGAATCACCCGTCAAAGACAGCTCTTCCTGACTCTTCGTTGTGCCTCGCGTTGGATTGACCCGCCACGGACACTCGAGATCGCACTCCAGACAGCGGGCAGGCGCATCCTTCTTCGGAAGAAAGACACGCTGCCCTCCGAATCCCGACATCCGCTCGGGCCGACTGTCTGCAAACCAGTTGAACACATCCATGTGATGTGATGACTTGTCGTTGATCGCGTCGCCCGACCATTCTCTCCTTCGATGCCACCTGTGGAAGAAGGTATGAAACGGGATGATATCACGAATTTGAATCATGTGCAGATCACCGATCACACCCTCTTGCACGAGTTCGTGGGCTCTCCTCCAGGGAGTTTCGTAACGCCGGGTAAAGCCGAGGATCATCTCGTTGCCCGTCCGCTTCTCCGTCTCGAAGATCGCAACGGCATCTTTCAGCGTATGCGCGATCGGCTTGTCGCAGTAGACCTTCTTCCCGGACTCCAGTGCGGCGATCGCCGGATCCCGATGCGAACACTGCGGGGTCGTAACCATGACCAGATCGACATCAGGACTCTGAATGACCTGCGCCGCGTCGGTTGTTACAGCAATATCCACTTCCACGCCACGCTCCAAAAAGAGTCGCGCAAGATGCTCCTGTGTCTCAGCCAGCCGGTCTGACCGCGTATCACACAGGGACCGGACGCGCAAGCCGGTCTCTTTGCTCACCTCCACAATCCGCTCCGCCAGCGTATTCACCCCGCGATAGCCAGCCCCAATAATCCCAACGTTGACCGTATCCATAT
>CAYYGZ010000173.1:0-10030 GCA_964471275.1 uncultured bacterium
GATCAACACCCTCCAGGCACGGGGTGATTTCCATCGGGTTCTGCATTGGCGAGAGCTGTTTATGCGTGAGGGGGGCAAACTCCACTTTATCGCCCAGACGGCCTCCGAAATGTTTGATCTGTTCTCGAACATACGTGTTATCGCCGCGGCAGGTGCCGAGGCGATCTACCATCACGGCTCTCGGACCGACAACCTGTGGCTGGACGGTCGGATCGACAAGGTCGAGGATCATCTGAAGTGCATGCGGGACACCGGTGTCCAGGTGGGGATCGCGTCTCATATCCCGGAAGTGCTGGACTACGTCGAGGATAAGGGGTGGGACGTCGACTTCTACATGACCTGCTTCTACAACCTGAACAAGGCGAAGCGTGAGAGCGCCCTGGTGGATCCGTTTAATGCCGGCGCGCTCGAGGCGTTTCGCGAAGACGATCCGCCCAGGATGATCCGGTTTATCAACCAGACGGACAAGCAGTGCATGGCATTCAAGTTTCTGGCCGCCAGCAGAAAGTGCAGGTCGCAAGAGGACGTGCGGGAGGCGTTCGAGTATGTGTTCGACAACATCAAGCCGGGGGATGCGACAATTGCCGGTATGTTCCCGAAATATGTGGATCAGATAAAATTGAACGTGGAGCACTCGCTGGCGGCAATAGCGAAGGCGGAGGGAGAGGAGAGAGCGGAAGCTGCCGACGATTAGAGTCGGGTCTCAGGGATGTGATGTGAATCAGGGCGACGACTCGATGAGTTGTCGCCCTTCCCTGTGATGCTAAGGTTCAGGATCGTAAATACTGGTTGAGAATGTTGACGGCTGCCTCCTGACTGTGCAACAACCCTAGTGCGACGGATACGATGATCTGCCCAGGCGCCGAAGGAGTTCTCCTTTGTCTTCTGCCTGTGGACCGCGGCGCTCACAAGTCTCTACGGAGGCTTGAAACCCTTGGTCGCTTACGAAAAAGGAAGCCCACGTCTCTTGCGAGACGTGGGCTTGAGGTTGGCGATCACGCCATAACCTAAATGGCGGTGTCTACTTGGCGGCGGCCTTTGCCTTCTTGGCTGCGCGCCGTTTCATCACCTTGCTGGCATCCTGAACCGCTTCCGTGATTTTTGTATAGCCGGTGCAGCGGCAGAGGTTGCCCGCGAGTGCCGTCTGAACCTCCGCATCCGAGGGATCTGGGTTCTCCTCGAGCAATGCAGTCGTTGAGACGATCAAGCCCGCCGTGCAGAAGCCACACTGCAGACCGCCCTTCTTGATGAAGGATTCCTGAACGGGGTGCAGCTTGTCGCCTTCGGCGATGCCCTCAACCGTCGTGATATCCTGGCCGTCGGCTTCCACTGCAAGGATGAGACACGAGGTATATGTTTCGCCATCCATCAGGACGGTACACGCCCCGCAGTCACCCGTGCTGCAGCCCTCCTTCGTCCCTGTGAGATGCAGCTGATCACGCAGCAAGGCCAGCAGGGTCTTGCGCGGTTCCACCGATACGTCGTAGCGTTGACCGTTGACGGTCAGACTGATGTCGTGTTTCACGCCGCCCTCCTTTTTGAGATCGGCGTGCGCGCGTTGTCCGCTGCTGCCGTTACCATTCGTTCTGTGAGAACACGGACGAGATTCCGACGGAATTCCTCCGATGCACGGATGTCGCTGATCGGTCGAGCTTCGACCGAAGCTGCCTCAGCTGCTTGTGCGATCAGGGCCGGAGTCAATTCCTGGCCTCGGAGCACGGATTCGGCGTGTGTGGCCCGCATAGGTACGGGGGCGACGGCTCCGAGCGCGATCTTCACCTCACTGCACACGTTGTGTCTCGGGATGAGCGTTATGGCAGCACCGACACCGACAACGGCGATGTCCATCGCGACGCGAGGCGTATGACGAACATACGCAGATCCTGTTCTCGCAGCGGGCGTGGGAATCTGGAGACCGGCGACGAACTCACCGCGTTTCAGGTCCCGCTTGCCGGGACCGGTTATGAAATTTTCGACGAGTATCGAGCGTCGGCCGTTTGGACCGGAGATGTTGACCTTACCCCCGTGTATGATCACGCCTGGCGCGGTGTCTGCTGATGGTGCGGCGTTACAGATGTTCCCGATGACCGTTGCCCGATTCCGAATTTGCGTGGATCCGATGAATGCTGCGCCCTGCGCCAGGGCCGGGTAGCGATCGAGGACCGTTGCGTGTCGTTCGGTCTGCCGAACACTGACGGCAGGACCGAGGATCAGGCCGGTCTTGGTAGAGAAGCGAATCTCATCCGCTTTCGGAAGTCGCTTGATGTCGATGACAACCGAGGGCTGGTACACGCGGACCTTCATGCGAACCAGCAGATCTGTCCCGCCTGCTAGGATCATCGCGTCGGGATGCTTCTTGAGCAACTGCGACGCTTCTTTGGCTGTTTTGGGTTGGTAGTAATCGAAGGCGTTCATTCTGCTGCCTCCTTTTCTTTCAGTGCTTTCAATAGACGCTCCGGCGTGATCGGTATCTGGGTGACGCGGACTCCGACGGCATCGTAGATCGCGTTAATGATGGCTGCGGCTCCGGGGATGATTGGCGGTTCACCGACACCCTTTGCGCCGTAAGGTCCGTGTGCGCATTCCTGCTCTACGAGGACGGTCCTGACCTTGGGCATATCACCAATGGTCGGGATCGCGTAGTCGAGAAGGTTCGGGTTTCCGACGCGACCGTCGCTGTCATAGACCATTCCCTCCATCAAACCATAGGCTACAGCCTGGACGGCCCCGCCCTCAATCTGTCCCTCGACCAGCATCGGGTTGAGGGCGCGACCCACATCCTGGGCGGCTACGAGGTCGATGAGCACCACCCGCCCCGTTTCTCTATCCACTTCCACCGTAGCGACGTTGACGGCATAGGATGGGTAGCTCGGGATCGAGCCAACGACCGAGGTGCCGAGGATTGGTCCGTTAGCTGAACCGTTGGCATAGTCGGCGATCTCGGAAAGGGCGACGGCACGATCGGGTGACCCCGTTACGCTGACCTTCCCCTCGCCGATCTCGACATCCGCCGGGGACGCCTCGAGTAGGCCTGCGCCGACGGTGAGAAACTGCTTACGGGCGTGCTCACCGGCCCGACGTGCGGCTGTGCCGGCCGTGTAGGCTGCCTTGCTGCCGGCGCTGAGCGAGGTGTAAGGCACCTTGTCCGTGTCGCCGAGCGTGACGGTGACCTTGTCAACAGAGATGTGTAACTCCTCTGCGACAATCTGAGCCATCACGGTGTGCAGACCCGTGATATCCACCTGGCCCGTGAGCACGGTGACAGATCCGTCTCCCGCCATTGTGACAAAGGCACTAGTCGCACCCGAGCCGTTTCGCCAGTCACCGCAGGCCACGCCGACGCCCTGGTTCTTCTTCAGCTTGCGCTTGCCCCATCTTGCTTCCTTTGCAGCGGCCTGTAACGTGTCGCGCAGCCATTCGTGGGGGATCGGCGCGCCGGTGGGTGACAGATGTCCGGGTCCGACGGCGTTTTTCATCCGGAGCTCGATCGGATCGATCCCCAGTTTATCAGCGAGCATATCCAGGTTGGATTCGCGGGCAACAGCCATCTGCGGCGCGCCTGGTGCGCGAAACGCTCCCGGGGCCGGCTTATTCGTCCGGACACCGAGCGCTTCGAGCTGTGTGTTCTGTATGACATACGGTCCGATGAGCCGATTCACTGCGCCGCTACGGCCGGAGATTCCGCCGTCCCAGGCGATAAGTCCCTCGACCGCCGTGATCGTACCGTCTTTGGTACCGGCTGTCTTCAGCCGCACCCAGCACCCGGGAGCCGGTCGACCGTCGCAAAACTCTTCCTCGCGACTGAGCAGCATCTTGACAGGACGTCCCGTTCTCATAGTCGCGAGAACCGTGTGTGCTTCCAGGAAGGGACCGTTCTTGGCACCGAAGCCTCCGCCCATCTCAAGGGGGATGACCCGTATGTTCCCTTCGGGGATCTTAAGCGTGCCGGCTACAGAGTCGCGAATGTTGAAGGATCCCTGGCACGATGTCCACAGTGTGATCCGCCCATCCGGTTCGACACGTGCCGTGCAGGAATTCGGCTCCATATACGTCTGGTGCCAGAAAGGCATCCTGTAGATCGCTTCCACGATGGCGTCCGCCTTCGCGAAGGCTTCTTCGACGTTCCCGTCAGTGTGCTCGCTTCGTGCCGCGATGTTCTGAAGCCGGTGACCATCGTTGTCCAGAACCTCCTCCGTCGGTGTACCCTCGATGACGTGAGGCGCATCGGGCTGCATCGCTGCAAAGGGATCGGTGCAGGACGGCAGGATTTTGTATTTGACCTCGATCAGATTGACACCGTCATCTGCGATGTCGGGATCTTCCGCGACGACAATCGCGATCCGGTCGCCCTGGTAGCGCGCCTCTTTGGCAGCCAGAAGGGATGTTCCCCTCGTTTCCCGGGCGGTGATGACGTCCACAACACCTGGAAGTGCCAGCGCCTTCGACACGTCGATTGACCGGATCAACGCGTGCGCGTGCGGGCTATGCAAGATGCGTCCGTGCAGCATCCCGGCAAGATGGATGTCGTCAGCGTAGGTGGTCCGGCCGGTGACGATATCGGGACCGTTCAGTCTGCCGGTGCGCTGTCCGACGGAACGCAGAGTCTGTTCAGGCATACATTTGGCTCCGTTTCATATGGGTTGCGGGCAAGCCATTCTTGACCGCGCTACAATTTCGTTGTGCTCTGTGTGGTTTCTGGAAAACCCCAAAATGCCTACGTGCCAGCTCCGGGGCAAAGGGCCTTTCTGTGTATATAAACATCTATTTATGTATGCGCACGATACGGTTGGGGTCGTTCGTTGTCAAACGTGGCGGGCTCTTTGCAGGAAACCAGCTGAAGAGACCTCCGATCCCGTTTCAACCCGACCGAGGAATAACCGATATCGTGTCTAGAGCCGTCAGCACACCTTCTGACGGGGCTGAATCGTAATTTCCTATTTGACAATGATTTGCGTAATTGCCCCTTGTGACAAAGTACACCTGTACTCAAGCCTGTCGTCTCTATACTTATTACTGTCATCTGTGTTCTGAGAGTGCAATGCCATTCCGCGATCTGATGTGTCATTGATTCGCACCATACTCCTCGTCATCTATGGCGGTCTGTTTTCCGGCCCTGTCACCGGTCAAACAGATCTGTCCCTCGCAGGTCGCGTGCTGTATCAGACGGATCGAGACGGAAACGACGAGATCTACGTGATGGACCTGGATGGCTCCGGCCAGACTCGGCTGACGAGCAACGCGAGCGGGGAGCAAAACCCGACGTGGTCGCCCAAGGGAGATCAAGTGGTCTACCAAACGGACCGTGATGGCAACTGGGAAGTCTACGTCAAGGACAGCGACGGGGCCAACGAGACCAACCTAACGAACGACGCCTCCCTGGATGGATCGCCCTCCTGGTCACCCGATGAGAGCAGAATCGCCTTTCAGACGAATCGCGACGGCAATTTCGAGATTTACGTGATGGACCCGGACGGGTTGAATCTGACGAGGCTGACCACTGACGGCGCGGATGACATTATCCCCAGATGGTCACCTGACGGGAGCCAGATCGTGTTTCAGTCGCTTCGGGACGGCGACTACGAGATCTACACGATGGATGCGAATGGGTCGAACCAGATGTGAATCACCGCAGACGCCGGTTCCGATGAACTCGCGGAATGGTCACCGGACGGTGCGAGGATTGCCTGGTCTACAGATCGTGATGGCGACTGCAAGATCTATTCAATGGATCCGGACGCTACGAATCTGACTCGTCTGACGACCGACGCGGGGACGGATATCCAACCCTCCTGGTCTGCGGATGGCAACAAGTGAAGCTACGTCGCATCCCGTTCATCGAGCGGCGTCCAGCCGCGTCCCGGGTTCGGCGGACGATTCTCTTCGTATCGCGACCGGATCGCCTGGAAAACGTCGATTTCTGTGACCTCTCTTTCCGGGCTTGTCGGTGACTTGATGATGAAATCGGCCTCGGGTGGATAGCACGCCATCGTCACCGGATCGCGTTCAGAGGTGTACGATTCAGGCACCTCGTCAACGTTGCTTGGCACATCCGCGCTGTGGTAGCGCAGGTCGACACTCCAGCGTACGATGTCTGTTCGGTTCTCGAATGATGCGTGGGCGGTCAGGTTGGTCATGAAGAGGACGTCACCGGCGCGCATTTCACAACAGACTGGCTCGGGTGTTGGCAGGTCCTCTGGTGCGATCTCCAGGAAGCCGCCATGACCACCGGTATAGTGTCGGATGATGCCCTGTTTGTGTGTGCCGGGAAGGACGTGTACACAGCCATTTTCGGCGGTCGCATCGACCATGGGGATCCAGCAGGTGAGGACCAGCTTTGCATCGCAGTGCGGAAGGAAGTAACCCGAGTCCTGATGCCAGGGTACTTCGCCCTCCTCGAACTCGGGCATCTTGGGACGAACACGGTAGACGGACGAACCCACAATCTCCGGTCCAACGAATTGCCCGACGCATTCGAGCAGATCCGGGTGCCGAAGGAAATCTAGCATCGCCTGCTCCTTGAAGAAGCCACCCCCACGCCCACCAACGGCACGGAGCGCTTCCCGCGCTGCTTCAGCATCCTCGCGATAGATCTCCGTCAACTGACGTCCAAAACCTTCTTCTGCATATGTCCTGGATAGCTTTCCTTCCCTGACCAGTCTCTCCGCTGATACTGTGATCGCCCCACTCAGGGCGTTCCGGAGCGGTTGGATCGATTCCTGGGCACAGACGCCACGCTTGATCACATACCCGAGCTCGTCGAATTGCTCGAGTTCTGATTGGCTGAGTATCATGTCCATTCTCCGATCGTCACACGGGTCAGCATTCTTCTGTCCCCCGGCGTTCTCGTGGGTCCGCCTGTATCTCACGTTAACGGACGAGCTCGACAAGATCACGTGATGTTCGCCCTGCAGAGGCCCAGAAGGGCCCGGCCATGAGGCAAGTACAGCAAGGTCATCTAGGATCAAAATGTATCGTTTTTGTGGGCATCCTGCCAGGAGTTGGGTGGTTATCCCCATCTATCGAGACTGTCAGGATCTCAGGTCGCACGTGCCCGCAGCTGATTGTGTTCATCGACTGCTTGCGAAAGAGGACGCTCAGGCACAAGTTAGCCGTCAGGGGGGCCCGAGGAGATACGCTTCTACAGCACAGGTGTGAGTCAAGCGAACCCTAATCATCCTGTGAGATCTTCCCTCTACAAGTCAATCCCAGTCGTGGGATGGACAGTGTCCGATCCCCGACGACGATTTCGACGGGCTCAATACCGTCAATTCAAGATGACAACCCGATCGGAGTAGGGTCTGTGGAGTCAGCAGAACCAAAGGAACTTGGGTTCGAGGTGGTGCAGTATCTGGATGGCCAAGGCTCGGTGTGGGACTTCAATCTGGCAGCGGGCAAACTGGGTGCAGATCGCCTGATCTTCGGTGCGGGTCTGCCCTACTACGACTATCGGGTGCTGCAGAAGACGATAGAAGAGGCTGATGTCTCCAAGGAGTTGAAGTACAAGATCGCCTATAAGAACATCATTCCGCTCATTCAGAGTTACAATCCGGAGTGGGTGATGCCCGAGGAGCCGATTCGATAGCATTGCGTTGGTCAGAAGGAAGTGCTGTGGGCGGCGGCGGAGAAGAATCCGGTGCGACTGACCGGGCTTACCTAGGATCGAGGATTGAGGACCAGAGTCGAATGGCTGGGGAGTGCAATCGAGTGCACGCGAACGTTTTGACTGGGATGGATGAGCTATGGGAGTTCTGAGCCAGGATGATAAGGTGTTCTGGGAGGAAAACGGGTATGTGGTTGTGAAGAACGCAGTCCCTCCGGAGAATCTCAACGCGATGGTTCAGGCGATCTGGGATTTCCTCGAAGTGGATGGGACCGACCCGGAGAACTGGTATCACCACGCACCCCGCAGTCGGAATGACGAGAACGATCAGTCTCCGATTTCTCTCGCCGGGATGGTCGAGATGTATCAGCACCAGGCGATCTGGGACAATCGTCAGTTCCCGCGGGTATATGGGGCGTTCCGTGATATCTGGGATCGGGAGGACCTCTGGGTTACGCTGGACCGGGCGAACATGAAGCCGCCGGTGCGACCACAGAATCCCGAATGGGATCATCCCGGCATGATCCATTGGGATCTGGACACGTCAAAGGACCCGATTCCTTTCGGGGTTCAGGGCGTCCTATATCTGGCGGATACAGCAGAGGATCAGGGCGGGTTCCAGTGTGTGCCCGGTTTCCACTCCCTCTATCCCGAGTGGGTAAAGACACAACCCGAGGATCGCGACCCACGGCACCCGGATCTGGCGGGCTTGCACGTGAAGGCGATACCGGGTGAAGCGGGTGACCTTCTGATCTGGCACAGGCTGCTCGCGCACGGGAACGGGCACAATCACTCGGCGCTACCCCGGCTGGCACAATATATATCCATGGCCCCGGCACGGCAGGAGGATGAGGAGACATGGGAGGCACGTGTCGCGTCCTGGCGCGAGGTGCGACCGATGGCGAACTGGCCAGGTGACCGGCGTGGATGGGAAGCCGAGCACTATGATTCTGCAACGTTGACGGAATTGGGGGAGAAGCTGCTTGGGGTGACTGCCTGGACATAGCGATCAGTGAGGTGATTTCAGCGGGAGACACGTCAGCGGGCAGTGCTTGGGAATCTTATAGAAGGGCGACGTCGTGATCAATCCGGTTTATCACACCCGGGCGGCCGGGAAAATTCGAGAGGTCAAGAATTGAGCCACGAGATCGGGATCGGCGTTGTTGGAATGGGATGGATGGGTGAGGTCCACGCTAGATCCTACGCAAGTCTCAGAGCCCGATTTGGTGACGAGGCGCCAGACGTGCGTCTGGTCGTGTGTGCAGACGATGTTTCCGAACGGGCAGAGAAGGCTCGCAGCCTCCTCGGTTTCGACCGGTGTGCGATCGACTGGCGCGAGGTGATCGATGATGCAGGAGTGACGGCGGTCGTGGTGACGACACCGAACGCGACACATCGCGGAATCTGCGAGGCGGCCGCATCACAAGGGAAGCACGTGTTCTGTGAGAAACCCGTGGGCAGGAGCGGGGAGGACACACGAGGCATAGCCACGACCGCAGAGAAGGCAGGAGTGATATCGGGAGTCGGCTACAACTACCGTCATGTTCCTGTTGTCTCCCAGATCAACCGTCTGATCGCGTCAGGCAAGCTGGGTGAGATCACACAATACCACGGCCGGTTCCTGGTGGGCTATGGGAGCGATCCGAACGGCGTATTGTCCTGGCGGTTTCAGAGAGAGGCGGCAGGTTCGGGATGTCTTGGCGATCTGATGTCTCACGTGATCGACATGGCGCACTTTCAGGTCGGGCCAATTTGGAATGTGGCGAGTCGATCACACACGTTTATTGCAACGAGGCCGATCGTACAGCCCGGACAGGGAACGCATTTCTCGTCCGGTGGTGAGGGACCGCGCGGCGAGGTTACGAACGATGACTACGTGTCTGCTCTCGTCGCGTTCGAGAACGGCGCACAGGGAACGTTCGAAGCTTCACGCGTGATCAAGGGGCCGGGATGCGAGATGGCTTTCGAGGTTTACGGGACGAAAGGCGCGGCGAAGTGGAACTTCGAACAGATGAATGAGTATGCGTTGTATCTGGACGCGGACGAGGAAGCGGGTTTCAGAACCGTTTTCGCCTCCCCGGCACACCCCCACTACGGTGCGTGGTATCCTGGGCCAGCGAACAGCATGGGTTATGAGGATCTGAAGGTGATCGAGGCACTGAAGTTTGTGAGGAGTGTGGCGTCAGGTAGACAGGAGTGCCCGGGTTTTGCAGAAGCGCTGAGGGTTGCAGAAGTCGAGGCCGCGATGGAAAGGTCGTGGGGGTCTGGCGCTACAGAGCGAATTGCCAAGATAGGGGATTAGGCCCTACGGGGTGTGGGGGGGACCGGTAGGAGAGGTTATCCGATGAACGGGGCGCTGAGCCCTCCTTTGGTACCCTCAGTGAGGCGCGTGACGCCATTGCAGACTATGCCAGCTACTATAACCAGGAG
>CAYYGZ010000174.1:0-3173 GCA_964471275.1 uncultured bacterium
GGATATATAGCGACAGTCGATTCAACCCTTTCTTCATCGAATCCTGCGGCGCTCCCGGTCTCGAGCACTTCCTTGCCGTTGATTGTGACCGGGAGCGCCGCAGGGATCCCGGGCGTCGCTGCGATCTGGGCTGTCGGTGGGTTGTGGGAGAGACCCTATACCAGCTCGAGACGTCGTTCAATAACATGAAGCGGATGGGATTCAAGCTCGCCTACGAGCGCGAGGTCTACGGATACGGGTTGGATTCCTAGCACGCCATCAGTGATGGAACAGACGCGCATATTGCTCGGGGTGGTCGAAGATGCCACCACTCTCTGCGTAGTACCGGTCCGTCAGCCGAAAGGCTCCGTCTTCCGGCTTGAGCCAGGGCGCATCGGGTATCGGATAGGTCGCTACCATACGATCCCACATCGTGTAGTTTTCGGGGCCGTTCGACTCCATCAGTCCGCCCACCAGACCCGGAAATGCGGGCAGCCGAGCCGCGATGTTCTTGTTCCATTCCATCAGGATTGGAACGCAGGCATTGTCCGCGACAAAACACGCCATCCCCGATTCCGACCCGGCCTTGATCATTTCGAAGGCGAGTGACATCGTTTTTCCGGCAGGCTTGATCGCGAGTCCACGGTAGCCCTGCTCGGCGCGACGGTGTATGTCTTCAGTGGTGTGAATGCTCTCGTCAGCCGCAAAGCAGCCATCGAGGTCGTGAACGTCGACGTCAACCGACTCGTCAAAAGGCTCCTCAATCAGGATGATACGCTCCAGTGCACCGATTCGGTCGGCGTGTTCTAGCAGGTCCCGTATGCCCGCCTTTTCCTTGTAGCGTGCGTTTACATCCAGGTAGTAGAGGATGTTTCCGCTCTCGGTCATCGCAGATGTGTGCGTCTTTGCAAGATCGTGTATCCGGGTCAGCCAGGCTTTGTCCTTCTCGACCATTTCCGACGGATCGCCGGGTTGTCCCATCTTGATCTTCAGGACGTAGCTGCCGGCGGCCAACATCTCTTCGAGTTCCTGCACCGGCGTGTTGTATCCGACTGCGGGCACACTCGCGACGGCTTCCTGGCGATCAGAAAGATCCGGCCCTGCCCACGGTGGGATGAGTTCGTCAAATAAACGGACACCATTATTGGCCGCGAAGAGCAGCCACGCCGCATTGTCTAGCGCGACGAGCGCGATCAGTACAAAGGTCAGTCGAAGTCGATCGGTTCCCGTGATCGAGCATCCATAAGCGTAACTGTGCGGCAGCACGTCACCCAGCATCGACGGGGGATCCGGATACTCGCGCCCCTTCACGTGTTGCAGAGCGTGTTCGAGGATCGACGCCTGAAGCAGGTTACCACCCACTTCGGTATGTGCGCTGAAGACGTTCGGATCAGACCAAAGGACGGCGAGCCCCCCAAGGCCTACCGAGCTGTTTTCCTGATCATCAGAAATCCTGACGACAGTGTTCCATTTCTCGTGGAATGCCGATCCCTTGAACGCGAAGGGTCGTGCGAAGGGCTCTCGCTGTATCTCCAGCTGTGTTTCCGTAATTCTCATCGAAGCTCCGTGCTAGACCTTGTGTTCGCAGAGCCCTATCATACCCGCCCGCCGCGGTTTCAACAAGGTTTCACTTGGGCGTCTTCTGATTTCCGAACTCTGGTGTCTCTATGAACACATTTGTCATTGGTATCGCCGGCGGCACGGGTGCAGGCAAGACAACGCTCGCGACCGCCGTTGTCGACAGGCTTGAGACGAAGGCCACGCTGATTGCACACGATGCGTACTACCGTGATCTGAGCGCTCTCGACGAAGTGAATCGCGCGAAGGTAAACTTCGATTCACCGGAATCACTCGAAACTGAGCTTCTGGTTGCGCATCTGGATGCCCTGAAGGCGGGGGAATCCGTTTCCGGACCCGTGTATGATTTTACGACGCACTGCCGTCTTGCGGATAGGGGGCGCGATATCGCTCCGTCTGCGGTTGTGATCGTCGAGGGAATCCTGCTGCTGGCCGTACAATCGATCCTGCCCTGTCTCGACCTGAAGGTGTTTGTGGAGGCGGATTCAGATGAGCGGATTCTGAGACGGATACGGAGAGATGTGGATGAGCGAGGGCGCACTGTGTCGTCGGTCATGGAACAGTATCTCGGGACGGTGAAGCCGATGCACGAAAAGTACGTGGCCCCGAGTCGGGCGAAGGCGGATCTGGTGGTGAACGGGGGGAGAGGCACAGCCAGGGCGGTGGAGGTGATCGTGGCCCACGTGGAGGCGAGGTTGAGAGTGATGTGAAGTAACCGTGTCGCGGAGAGCTCGGACCGCGTCACGTGGGTCCCGACGTGACGGGACGTAGGGAAAAGGAGAACGCCCCCGGTCAGTGGCTGGGGGCGTTTCGATGTGTGGTGAGGATGACCAGGTAATGGATCACGATGGTCGAGATCTGCAAGAGATTCTTCGCATTCGCTCAGGATGACGTGCCGGGTCGGAGCCGGTTACGCTTCGGTGTCGACCTTTCGGATATCTTCGGCGCGTTTGTCGACGTCCGGGAAACCGACATTCTTGTCGATCTCATTCTGGATTGCCTCACCGGTCAGGTAGCGTTTCAGGTTCTCGCAGAAGAACCCGACGGTGCGGTGATGTCGTTTGGGTGATGCCCCGGCGGCGTGCGGTGTGATGATGCAGTTTTCTAGATCCCATAACTCACTGTCAGCGCTGAGGGGTTCGACTTCCGAAACATCCAGGCCAGCGCCGGCGATCTTGTTGGCTTTCAGGCCTTCAACCATCGCTGCTTCATCGACAATCCGTCCCCGCGCCGTGTTCACGACATACGCCGTCGGTTTCATGATGTCGAGACAATGAGCGTTGATCAGCTTGTCCGTCTCGTCAGTGTGCGGGCAGGCCAGGAACACGACGTCCGCGAGTTTGACGGCCTCGTCAAACCGATCCATCCCCCAGATCGCTTCAACGTAATCAGGTCGGTTGCTGTCCTGAACATCCAAGGCGATGATTCTCGCCTGGAAGGCAGCTGCCTGCTCGGCGAATTTCCGCCCAATGCCACCGAATCCGACGATGACGACGGTGGACGCGTAGACGTCCGTCAGCGTAGTGCGTTTCCACGTGTGAGTCACCTGGTTGTGGAACGATTCCTTGATGCCACGCATCAGCGCCATCATCAGAGCGAATCCGTGCTCGGCTACC
>CAYYGZ010000174.1:3183-10014 GCA_964471275.1 uncultured bacterium
GGATGGCGTGCACACCGCTCGCATTGCTGACGATGATGTCACTCTCCTTCAACTCGGCCGGAATTCGGTTGGCGTCCATACCCGCGCTGGTTGTCTGAATCCACTTCAGGTTCTTCGCCGATCTGAGGATATCGACTGAGTAGTTGCCGAAGATGACTTCTGCGTCCTCACACGCTGCGGCCGCACCGTCCGCGTCGGTCATCACCACTTCAGCATCGGGTGCCATGCGTTCGACTTTCTGGAACAGTTCGTCTTCTACGGACGGATTCAGTACGATTTTCATTGTTGCGCTCCTGACGCAGTTCTTACCAGTCGATGACGGAATTGTCGTTCGCGTCGTACGATTCCCGGTTCAGCCAGTCGTGATCGATCTTGTTTTCCATCGCATCTTCATCCAACTCGATGCCGAGGCCGGGTCCTGTTGGGAGCTCGACGTATCCGTCCTTGAAGATGAATGGATTCTTCAGATAACCTTCTCCGAAGGTTGTGTGTTCCTGCGCGAGAAAGTTCGGGATCGATGCATCCAACTGAATGCACGCGGCGAGTGAGATCGGGCCGAGCGGGCAGTGCGGCGCGACAGCCGCGTAGTAGCTTTCTGCCATTCCCGCAATCAGCCGCGTTTCGAAGATTCCACCCGCGTGCGATAGATCGGGCTGCACGATTGTAGCCGCGCGTTTCTCGAGGACCTGGCGGAATCCCCACTTGGTGAAGATGCGCTCGCCCGTCGCGATCGGCAGGTGGGTCTTGCGCGCGAGTTCGGCCATCCCCTCCACATCCTGACACTGGATGGGTTCTTCGACAAACATCGGCTGATACGGTTCAAGCGCTTTGATCAGGATACCCGCCGTCTGGGGGCTGACTGCACCGTGAAAATCGATCGCGATGTCGAAGTCGCGTCCACCTGCTTCACGCATCGCCGCGAAAGTTTCGACGACGTTGTCGACAAAGGCCGGTGTCTCAACGATGCGTGCTGCACGACCTCCTCGAGGTCCCGTCTTGATTGCCGTGAACCCCTGATCGATACGCTCCCTGACGGCCGCTGCTGCTTCGTCCGGTGTTCCCCCGCCCGTCCCCTTGTACATCCGGATCCGATTCCGTGTGGGGCCGCCCAGCATCTCGTAGACGGGCATGTCCGCCGCTTTGCCCGCCAGATCCCACAGGGCGTGCTCGACCCCCGACAGCGCGCTGGTCATGAGGGGACCGCCGCGATAGAACGCGTGACGATACATCGCCTGCCAGTGGTGGACGACTCGGCGTGGATCTTTGCCGATGAGATACGGCTCGAGTTCTGCGACGGCCTCTGCGCACGTCTTTGCACGGCCTTCGAGGATGGGCTCGCCAAGACCGATGAGACCTTCATCCGTGTGGAGTTTCAGGAAGAGCCAGCGGGGTTTGACCAGAAAGGTCTCAACTTTCGTAATCTTCATGTGATTGAATCGTCTAGGTTTTCGGTGTGACGCCCCAAGGGCTAGACTCGGTGGAAGCGAACACCTTTGCCCGCTTCAAAACCTTCGTCCCATCGCCGGCACCATTCGGCGTAGTCATTCTGCACAGAGCTCGGATCGGACTCACTTCTAAGAATGAAGTCGGGATGCTGGACTCGGCCAGTTGGTGTTCCTGTCTTCTGGAAACGCAGGTCCATGCTCCACCGGACGTAGTTTGAACTGTTTGTGTGCCCGCGGTGAGGTGTGTAGGCGCCCATAAACAGCAGGTCTCCTCGCTGCATCACACAATCGACAGGCTTCACGTCTGGCATTAGGTGGGGCTTGATCATCGTGCCGCCCTCGGCCTGATGTTCGAGCAGCTGGTTGCCCTGGCCAGGTATCACTTCCAGACAGCCGCTCCCTGAATCCACATCGACCAGAGGAATCCAAACGGTGAGGATCTCGGAGACATCGGCCTCCTCCTTGGTCACGCCCTGGTCCTGGTGCCAGGGAACCTGCATCGGTTGCTTGTTCCCCTTGGCTGGGACGTAGGGCCGGAAATGCTGAATCGGGCTGAGCAGGATTTCAGGTCCAATGATGCTCTGGACGGGGGCGAGCAGATTGGGATTGAAGAAGAATTCGAACATCGGTGGAAGTTTTGCATACATGATGTCGAGACCCCAGGTCAACTCTCGCTTGATCACATCGTCCTCGGTTTCGATCTGCTCGGTGATGCGAGCGAACCGGGTTGCGAACGGCTCGTCTTCATAGGGATCATCGACGAGGCCGCGCTGCCTGAAGTTCTGGATGCGCTCATCGATCAATGCACTGTACGCCGTTTCGATCGGCTTGAAATCTGCATCGGTCAGGGCGCCTCGGACAATCAAGTACCCCTGATCGTAGTACTGGTCCACGTGTTCCTGATCGAGTTCAATAGCCACGGTTTTCCTCCTGATCTGTTGTGTGGCGCTTACGATAAAATGGGGGGGAGAGCGCGGCAATAGAAAAGTGACGAGAGGATTGGGTGTAAGGAAAGACAAAGGTCTGACGAAAATCGGTGATTGTGAAGCGAGGGCTAATGCAGTCCTAGCACGCGTCCGTAGATTTCGGTTGCACGCATCCGTACCGTGAGGTCTTTGTCACTCATTGCGCTGGCGAGGAAAGGCAGTCCCGCACGTTCGCGAACCAGTCCGAGTGATTTCACGATTTCGAGCCGCACTCCGGAGTCCTTTTCCGATAGCATTGCCTCACCCAGCATGCTTGCGACCTGACGCTCTTTCTTCCCGATCTCACCCAGGGCATCTGCCGCCGCCAACCGTAGACCCAGGTTTCGATCTTCCATCAACGCTTCCTGGAGGGGTTGCGTGCTGAACTGTGTCCCGATCTTGCGCAGCATGTGTACCGCTTTCAGACGCACGCCGAGTGCCTTGTCATTCCGGAGGGCCTCCTGAATGAAGGGTACGGCAAACACGGTTCCCGCCCAGCGAAGGGCCTCGACGGTGTTGAGACGAACCGTGACATCCTTGTCGTCCAGCGCAATACCAAGCGTTTCTAGCGCCTGCCGGCCACCGATATCGCCAAGACCTTTCGCCGCTTCGGAACGAACCGCTGATACACGTTCGAGATCGTCGTCAATCGATCTGCGAAGCAGGAGAGATGCCATAGGACCGCCGACCAGCGAGAGCGCCTGAACGGCCTTGATCCTGACAGCATCGTTTCTTGCGCTGAGCTGCCCATACAGCGCCTGAAGCTCCTGCGGAATCTTTCCGCCAGTCACGATGGTCTCGTACTTCTTGACGGTCTCCTCGTTCACCTGGGTCAGGTCCTGCGCGCAGACACTCTGTGTCGAGAGTAGGATTAGAAGTGTGGCGATGTATCTCATAAATATCACTCTACAATCAGCCTATCGACAGATTTGACGTTCGCACATCGGTCATCGATATCGGGGATGAGGAGCCGGACGGGACCCCCATACCGGGCGGGCAGCGGGCTGCTATTCAGCCAGAACACGAGCCAACCATTTTCTCTCACCACGGCAAGGTCTATGTCAGCAGAGAAGTCTTCGCCTGATTTGAACGTCGCCTTGGATTCTGTACCCGACAGACCCGCCTTCGACAGAAGGGCGGCGACGGATATCGCTTCTCCCGATCGGTCTGGTACTAGTTCCCCGATGTCCGTGAGCCGATCGGGGAGAGCGAGGAGGTCCGAGATACTGAATTCCTTGCTCATTGCTCCTTGACGCTCTACGGTTATAATCGGCACATTGCGGTCGCCACTCGACTCGTTCATCGCCGCCAAAATACGGTCCTCGAGTATGTCAACAAGGCGTCCATCGAAGCCCAGCTGAGGAGCGAGCCGTATTTTGCGGTCCGGATGCCCTTGCTGAGCGACGGCGACGGCCTCCTCGAGTGAACGTGTCTTCTGAGAGCTCAGCTCGAGGCTGTAGGGCTGGACGATCACACGGTCGGCACCGTCGCCGAATCGCTCGACAGCTGCTGCGATCGAAGCAGAAGCGTCCTCGAATGTCGCGGTTTCGACGGTATCGTAGACATCGCACAGCGCACGTGAAGCAAGAGACAGGCTTGCGTCGGAGTCGTGACCTATGATGATGATAGCAGTTTTCACGGTTGGCTCAATCAATCCAGAAGGGCGGCGGTCCGTTTGGCGGGCGATGCGTCATTTCAAAGAGTTTCCCGATCCGGTTCAGGCCGTGCTGTTTCTCTGGTCCGCCCTGATTCTCTGGGCGGGCGTGTGATTCCTGAGGCGAATCGTCCAGACAGTTCGACACAAGCCCGACCCGTATCCTCAGAAGTCGCGTTCCGCATAGCCCAACGCCAGGACCTCTAGCGCGTTCATCAGGTAGACGTCTCGTACTTCCGGATCGAGGGCCTCAACCATCTGCTTGGCGAGTGCCGGTACCTCTTCCTCCAACCTCTCTTGAACATCCGATCGAGCGAGCGGGTTCCCGTGCTTCGTTTTATATGATTCGAGCGCCGCTCGATAGATCGCCATCCCGAGCTTTCTCGGGTCGCCGTCCAGTTGTATGTCTGACATTCAGCCTTCCTGCGCTATACGGCCATTTCGGCTTTGATCGTTCCGTGGCTCTGGTAGTTGACAAGCTCGAAGTCGGTGTAGACAAAGTCGTCGATGGATTGCTGTCCGCGATCTTCGATCGCCAATTCTGGCAGGGCATGCGGTTCACGCTCGAGCTGCGCCTTCACGGCATCGATGTGGTTGAGGTAGATGTGTGCGTCGCCAAGCGTATGGATGAATTCGTGGGGAATCAGGTCTGTGATTTTCGCTACCATACACAGCAGGATCGAGTAGGATGCGATGTTGAGTGGAACTCCCAAGAACATGTCGCACGAACGCTGATACATCTGCAGGGACAACTGCCCCCCGGCTACGTAGAACTGGAAGAAGGTATGACACGGCGGGAGGGCCACATCATCAGAATCCACTTCGGCTGCGTTCCACGCGTTGACCAGGATGCGTCTTGAGTCGGGATTGTCCCGGATCAAGTCGATCGCTTCCTGCAGCTGATCGACTGTCCGTCCGTTTCCTCGCCACGCCCGCCATTGCGCCCCGTAGATGCGCCCCATCTCGCCGTTGTTCTCGGACAGCCCGCGGCGTTGGAGGTAGTCCCTGTAGTTCCCGTCCCAGAGCTTGTTGTGCTTGTAGATTGCTTTGAGGTCGTTGATGTTGTCCGAGCCCGAGACAAACCACAGCAACTCGGACAACATTGATTTCCAGACGAGCTTCTTTGTCGTTACGGCAGGAAAGCTCTCGGTGAGGTCGTATCGGGCCTGCAGACCGAAAGTCGAGATCGTGCCGACTCCCGTGCGATCCGTCTTCTCGACACCGTGATCGAGAACACGCTGCAGCTGATTAAGGTAGGTGCGCATGTGGCTCCCGGATTAAGCAGTTGACGCGGAGAGGGAGGCGAATCGGAGGCGTCTTTGATAACCTAGAACAGGACGCCGCCAAGTGCAAGAGGGAGGTTTACGGAGACAAAGCTCTCAGGCTTTCGAGGGGGCTACCGAAAGGAGGTTCAGATCGCCGGGTGATTCTGATGCCACCACGGCTCCGATCAAGTCGTATCCGTTTGCGTCCGTGATCGCTACATCGGCAAACAAGCCGCGGCCGGTATGGCCCGATACCAGGACTTCACCGTCGATCTCCGGTGCATCCATTCGCGTTCGCCCGATCCAGTCATAGTCGGGGTCATCGGAAGGTCGATCGATCAGGACCCGCACGGTCTGGCCGATCACGGCGTCCGCGATCTCGGTTGTGATGGCCTCCTGCTGTTCCATCACGCGATTCAGACGTTCGGTCTTGATTTCATCAGGGACGTCGTCGGTCAAGAGCCCTGCGGCCGTGCTCTCTTCGTGCGAGTAGCTGAAAGCGACAAGACGGCTGAATCGTGCCTCGTCGAGGAAGTCGAGCATTTCCTCGAAGCGGGCCTTCGTTTCGCCGGGGTAACCAACGATCACGGATGATCGGATCGTGAGATTTTTCACACGGTCACGAAGGCGGTCGATCAGTTCTCGAGTGCCCGCCTGAGTCGTACCTCTGTTCATGGATTTCAGGATCGGGTCGGATGCGTGCTGGATGGGCATATCGACGTAGGCGCAGAGCTTGGGTTCTGACGCAACCAGATCGATCAGGTCATCCCGCCATCCCGTCGGATACGTGTAGAGCAGCCGGATCCACTTGAGTCCGTCGATGGCGATCAGTGTTTCCAGCAGGCTCGTCAGTCTTGGCTTCCCGTAGATGTCGGCACCATATCGCATCGTGTCCTGTGCGATCAGCACGAGTTCCCGGCAGCCGCCGGCGACAAGATGCTCCGCCTCAGCCTTGAGTTCCTCGATCGGCACACTCCGGTTCTTCCCTCGGATGCCCGGGATCGCGCAGAACGCGCAGGTTCTGTCACACCCGTCGGAGATGCGAAGGTAGGCCCAGTGGGAAGGCGTCAGGAGATGGCGATCGTGCCCTACCTGGAGGAGACCTTTCCGTTCCTTGCCGAGGATCCGGTCCACGTGGGAGACGATGTTCTTTTCGTCAGATAGCCTCAGGATCAGATCCGCTTCGGCTAGATCTTCAGCCAGTTCCTTCGGATAACGCTCGGCGAGGCAGCCGGTTACGATCAAGCCGCGGCACCTGGCGTGCGTTTTGAGATCCGCCGCATCCAGCACCGTCGAGATCGATTCTTCCTTGGCGGGCTGGATGAAGCCGCACGTGTTGACGACGACGACATCCGCCTTGGTCGCATCTTCGGAGACTCGGTAGCCATTCCGTTCGAGCAATCGGTGCATCCGCTCGGAATCGACGGTGTTCTTCGGACAGCCGAGGGTTATGAGGGAGACGGTTTCCATAGCCGGAAAAGAATCGGTTCGTGCGCAGGGAT
>CAYYGZ010000175.1:0-9999 GCA_964471275.1 uncultured bacterium
GTGATACCCAGAAGGACCGGCTCGAACGTTGCAGGATCCCCGCCCTCTTCGATCACCTTGTCATTCTCGTTACGGAACCGGAACCGATCCACGATCTCCCCTTCGAGGAAGTTCGTGTCACCCGGATCCGTCACCTGCACCTTCTGCAACATCTGGCGGACGATGGTTTCGATATGCTTGTCATCGATCTTCACGCCCTGAAGCAAGTAAACGGCCTGAATCTCGCTAACCAGATACTCCTGAACCTTCTGAATCCCCTGGATCCTCAGGATATCGTGTGGAATGACCGACCCCTCCGACAGACGTTCACCAGCCAGTACACGATCGTCTTCCTGGACACGCAGATGCTTTCCGTAGGGAATCGTGTATTTCCGGTCTTCTCCGTCATCTGAGGTCACGTGAACAATGCGTGATCCGCGAACAAGACCACCAAAGCTGACGGTGCCGTCGATCTCGGTTACAACCGATGGATCCTTGGGACGGCGCGCCTCGAAGAGTTCCGCCACGCGGGGCAAACCGCCGGTGATATCACGCGTCTTGCTGCGTTCTCGTGAAATCTTGGCGAGAGTGTCACCTGCCTTCACCTTCTGACCGTCCTGCGAAACGAGTCGAGCACCCAAAGGAAGGACATACTGGCCAAGCTCTTCGCCAGAATCACTGACAACGACGATACGGGGAGAAAGCGTGCGATCTCGATGCTCGACCACGACCTGTGCAGCCATACCGGTCGTCTCGTCCGCCTCCTCACGGTACGTGACCCCTTCCACGAGATCCACAAACTGGAGCGTTCCCGTCTGCAGTGACAGGATATTGTTGTTGTAGGGGTCCCATTCATAGAGAACGCCGCCAGTCTCGATTTCCTGGTTGTCCTCCGCACGGAGCAGTGCTCCAAAAGGCACGAAATAGTGCCCCCCTCTGGGACGGCCTTGGTCATCCTGGACTTCGATCTCGGCATTTCTCGTTATAACGACAATGCGTCCGTCTGAGCGAACACCGGTCCGGACCCGGCTGAACTTGACCGTTCCTTCGCGCTTGGCCGTGATCTCTGCCTGTTCTGCGATACGGCTCGATGTGCCACCGATATGGAATGTCCGCAGCGTCAGCTGCGTACCCGGCTCACCGACGCTTTGAGCAGCGATCACGCCAACCGCCTCGCCCGCGTCGACCAGACGGCCAGAAGCAGGATTGCGTCCGTAACACTTTGCACAGATACCCCGACGCGTCTCACACGTCAGGACTGATCGGACGTAAACAGTTTCAACACCTGAATCGGCAATCTTGTTCGCCAGTTCCTCATCGAGCGCATCACCCGCCTCGACGATCTGTTCATTCGAAATCGGGTCGAAGACATCATCTTGAACGGTCCGGCCAACAATCCGGTCTGCCAGCGACTCGACGATTTCCTCACCGTCTTTCAGGGCGCTCATCTCGATACCCAGAATCGTTTCGCAGTCGTCTTCCGTAACGACAATGTCCTGAGCAACATCGACCATTCGTCGAGTGAGATACCCGGCTTCTGCAGTCTTCAGCGCCGTATCGGCCAGGCCCTTCCGGGCACCGTGCGTGGAGATGAAGTACTCGAGGACGTTCAGACCTTCTTTAAATGATGCAATGATCGGTGTCTCGATGATCTCACCGATGGCACCAGTCAGCTTCTTCTGGGGCTTGTTCATCAGGCCCCGCATACCACCCAACTGCTTAACCTGATCGTCGCTGCCGCGGGCCTTTGAGTCCTTCATGATGTAGATCGGGTTGAACCCGTCCTGATCCTTCTCCAGGACCTCACTCATCACCATAGCGATGTTGTTCGTCGTGTGCTGCCACACGTCGATCACCTTGTTGTAGCGTTCGCCCTCGGTGATCACGCCCATCGAATACTGATCGACGATCTTGCCCACTTCAACCTTGGCACGATCGATCAGCTCTTCCTTCTGCGGCGGGACGACCACATCATCCATCGAAATCGTCAGCCCGGAGGCCGTCGCATACTCGTAGCCCAAGGACTTGAGCCCGTCCAGGAAATCGGCCGTAACGCGGTTACCGTAAGCCCGGTGCACATCGGCGGCCACACGTTCAATCGCGCCCTTGTCGACGACTTCATTCACGAACGGCACCTTTTCGGGAATGTTCGTGTTAAAAATCACGCGGCCTGCAGTCGTGGTAATGATCTCGCCCTGCACGCGGACCTTGATCGCCTGGTGGAGCGTGATTCGCCCGTATTCCTGAGCCATCCGGGCTTCTTCGGTCGAAGCGAAGATGGCTAGATCGTCCTCGCTACCCGTGTGGACAATCTTCGTGAGATAGTAACACCCCATGGCGATATCGTGTGGCTTGTCGACGACAACGGGTGAGCCGTCAGCCGGTTTGAGCAAGTTGTTTGCAGACAACATCAGCAAACGCGCTTCAATCTGTGACTCAAACGATAGGGGAACGTGGACAGCCATCTGATCGCCGTCGAAATCGGCATTGAATGCTGCACACACGAGCGGATGCACTCGGATCGCCTTGCCCTCGACGAGAACGGGTTGGAAGGCCTGGATCCCCAGACGATGCAGCGTAGGTGCACGGTTCAGGAGGACGTGGTGATCCTGAATGATCTCTTCCAGAATATCCCAGACCTCGAGACGCTCGCGTTCGACGAGTTTCTTCGCGCTCTTGACCGTCTGGACAAGCCCCTTCTCCTCGAGCCGCCGGATGATGAACGGCTTGAACAGCTCGAGCGCCATGTGTTTCGGGAGACCGCATTGATGCAGTCGAAGATGTGGATCGACGACAATCACCGAGCGGCCGGAGTAATCGACACGCTTACCGAGCAGATTCTGACGGAAACGCCCCTGCTTGCCCTTCAGCAGATCGGACAGGGACTTGAGCGAACGGTTACCGTCGCCGCGGACTGCACGTGAACGACGGCCGTTGTCGAATAGCGCATCAACAGCCTCCTGAAGCATGCGCTTCTCGTTCCTCAGGATGACCTCGGGGGCCTTGATATCCATCAGCTTCTTGAGTCGGTTGTTTCGATTGATCACGCGACGATACAGATCGTTCAGATCGGATGTCGCAAACCGTCCGCCCTCGAGGGGAACCAGGGGGCGAAGATCCGGTGGGATTACGGGAATCATGTCGAGCACCATCCAGTCCGGGCGGTTATCTGACTGGCGGAATGCCTCCACAACTTTCAGGCGCTTGAGGGCTTCCTGTTTCCGTTGGACCGATGTCTCCATCCGAGCCTGTGTTCGCAGTTCGGCCGACAGCTCCTCGACATCGATCGAGTCAAGGAGCTTCTTGACCGCACCCGCTCCCATGTCGACGGTGAAGTTGTAGCCCTTCTCCTGAAGGTCGTAGACTTCGTCCTCCGACAGGAGATCCTTGTACTTCAGATCGGGTGCATCGCCCGGATCGAGGACGGTATACGACTCATAATAGATGACGCGTTCCAAATTCCGGATAGAGATATCCAGCAGGTAGCCTATACGCGAGGGCAGAGACTTGAAATACCAGATATGTGTGACCGGCACCGCGAGTTCGATGTGTCCGAGACGTTCGCGTCGCACCTTCGACTGCGTGACCTCCACACCGCAGCGATCACAGACGACGCCGCGGTAGCGAATGCGCTTGTATTTGCCGCAGTGACACTCCCAGTCCTTGACCGGTCCAAAAATACGCTCACAGAACAGACCGTCCCGCTCAGGCTTGAACGAACGGTAGTTGATGGTCTCGGGCTTCGTCACCTCGCCGCGCGACCAGCTTCTGATCGTCTCCGGTGAGGCGAGCTGAATACGGATGGCACTGAAATCTGTGGGTCTTGTCGATGCTTTGGCTTCAGCCACGAGGAATACCCCCTTATTGGCGATCGGTTACTTTCTCAGAAATCCAAGAGAACTGCCTGTCAGTCGGCCTGCCCATCTTCCAGGACAACGTCGAGACAGAGACTTTGGAGCTCCTTGACGAGAACGTTGAAGGACTCGGGAACCCCGGGTTCAGGCGGGTTCTCGCCCTTCACGATCGCTTCATAGATCTTGGAGCGTCCAGCGACATCGTCGGACTTTACCGTCAACATTTCCTGCAGCATATGTGCTGCACCGTATGCCTCGAGGGCCCAGACTTCCATCTCACCGAATCGCTGTCCACCAAACTGGGCCTTTCCACCCAGGGGCTGCTGCGTCACCAGCGAATACGGCCCGATCGATCGGGCGTGCATCTTATCGCTCACGAGATGCGAGAGCTTCAGCATATAAATGAACCCGACCATGACTTCTCTGTCGAATCGTTCGCCCGTCTTCCCGTCGTAGAGCACGCTCTTGCCTGACTCGGGAAGCCCGGCGGCCTTCAGCGCGTCCTTGATATCCTGCAGTGAAGCACCGTCGAACACCGGGGTCGCAATGTGCTGCCCCAGCGCGTTCGCCGCCCATCCCAGATGCGTCTCCAGAATCTGCCCTAGATTCATCCGAGACGGGACACCGAGCGGATTCAGAATGATGTCGATCGGCGTGCCGTCCGGCAGATAGGGCATGTCTTCTTCCGGAACGATCGTCGAAACAACACCCTTGTTTCCGTGACGTCCAGCCATCTTGTCGCCGACCATAAGCTTGCGCTTCCGGGCGATGTAGACTTTGACCAGCTGGACGATGCCCGGAGGCAGTTCGTCGCCGCGCTGGATCTTCTCGAGTTCACGCTCGAGTTCCTCGTCTGCCTGATGCTTGAGGTCATTGGACAACTCGACAAGTCGCTCGATCTTGCGGTTGTGGTTCGTGTTCTCCGACCAGTGCTCTTCAGGCCGGTGCTGCACAAAATCGATCCTCTCGAACATCTTTTCGGTGAAGATCGTACCGGCGCGAAATGCGACGGAGTTATCTTCAATATCGCGAATCGTTCCAAGCCTTTCGCCATCGAGCATCTCAAGAATCTGCTCGTTCCGGCTCTCTTCGATGGCCCGGATCTTCTCCGTCGCGCGCTTCTTCGCCGCGTTGCTCTTGTCCTTGTCGGCCTTCCGTGTCTTCTCGTCGCGTTCCTTTCGGGAGAAGACCTTGCGGTCCATTACGACACCGTCCATACCTGGCGGGGATTTCAGCGAGGCATCCCGCACATCGCCGGCCTTCTCACCAAAAATCGCACGGAGAAGCCGCTCCTCTGGCGACAGCTCCGTCTCCCCTTTAGGCGTGACCTTACCGACCAGAATATCCCCCGAACCAACCTCAGCACCGACGCGGATGATACCGTGTTCGTCGAGATTTGCGACAGCTTGCTCGCTGACGTTCGGAATCTCGCGCGTGATCTCTTCAGACCCGCGCTTCGTGTCTCTAACCTGGAGGTCGAACTCCTCGATATGGATCGACGTGAAGATATCCTTCCGAACCAACCGTTCGGAGATAATGATCGCGTCCTCAAAGTTGTAACCGTTCCAGGACATGAAGGCGCAAAGGACGTTTGCTCCGAGTGCCAGATCACCTCGATCCGTGGCGCAACCATCCGCAAGAACCTGTCCCTCTTCGACCTTGTCACCGGTCCTAACGATCGGCTTCTGATTGATGCAGACATCCTGGTTGGAACGTTTGAACTTCGTGAGATTGTAGACATCCTCGTCCGTCAGTCCGACAAGCTCGCCTGACCGGGAGCGTCGTCGTTTGACGATAATCCGGTCTGCGCTCACGTAGGATACCGATCCGGCGTGTTTCGCCGTAACGACGGCCTTGGAATCGACCGCAACCGTGCGCTCCATGCCTGTTCCGACGAATGGGGCGGCAGTCCGAAGAAGTGGGACCGCCTGGCGCTGCATGTTGGATCCCATCAGGGCGCGATTGGCATCATCGTGCTCAAGGAACGGGATCAGCGCGGCTGCCGCACTCACCAGCTGGCAGGGCGATACATCCATATACCCGATCTCGTCGGGCTTGACGACGGGAAAGTCGCCGCGTTTCCGAACCTGAATCACGTCTTCTACAAATCGCCCGCGACCATCGACGTTCGCGTTCGCCTGGGCGATCGTCTGCTTGTCCTCCTGGTCCGCCGATAGATATTTGATCCCCTCGACGACCTTCCCTTTTTCGACAATCCGATACGGTGTCTCGAGGAAGCCAAAGGGGTTCACTATCGCGTAGGTAGAAAGAGAGGCAATCAGCCCGATATTCGGGCCTTCTGGCGTCTCGATCGGGCAGATACGCCCATAGTGGGTGTGGTGCACGTCGCGAACCTCAAAACCTGCGCGATCACGCGTCAGACCACCCGGCCCAAGCGCGGAGAGACGACGCTTGTGCGTCAACTCGTCAAGCGGGTTTGTCTGCTGTAGAAACTGGGAGAGCTGGCTGCTCCCGAAGAAAGCCTGAACCACTGTCGACACGGTTCGCGCATTCACCAGGTCGTGCGGGGTCAGTTGATCGGAATCGCGCAGACTCATACGCTCCCGAATCGTGCGAGCCATCCGCGAGAGCCCGATAGAGAACTGGTTGCCCAGCAACTCACCAACGGAGCGAATGCGTCGATTCCCGAGATGATCGATGTCGTCCGTATAACCGTCGCCCTTGAACAGATCAACGAGGTTATTGATGACCTTCAGAAAGTCCTCGATACAGAGCGTGGTGAAATCGAGCGGGACCTTCATGTCCAGGCGCTCGTTCATCCGATAGCGCCCCACGTCACCCAAGTGATACCGGCGAGGGCTGAAGAATTGACGCTCCAGAAGACCACGTGCTGTTTCGATATTGGGCGGATCACCCGGCCGCAGAAGGCTGTAGATACGAGACAGCGCCTCCTCGTCGTTGTCACAGGGGTCTTTTGCCAGAGTGTTTGTGATCACGCCGCCGTCGTCTTCGGGGTTGATGTCGATCACCGTCAATTTCTTGATCTTACCATCGGTGAGCGCGACAAGATGCTCTTCGGTTAGCGTCGTAAACGCCTCGACGATCACCTCACCGGTCTTCTTGACGACAACATCATCGAGAACGACTTCCCCTACGGACTCTTCGTCGACCTTGATCTCCTTGGTCGAGTGAAAGATCGACAGGATCTCCTCACTCTTACTGAAACCAAGGGCCCGCATAAAAGTTGTAACCGGGAGCTTACGTTTACGATCGATGTGGACATACATGATGTCGTTGATGTCCATGCTGAACTCGAGCCAGGCCCCCTTGTAGGGGATGATCCGGGCAGAGAACAGCCGTTTCCCGTTCGGGTGAATCGATTCATCGAAGAAGACACCGGGGGAACGATGCAACTGGCTGACGATGACGCGTTCTGAGCCGTTGACGATGAAAGTTCCCTCTTCGGCCATCAGAGGCAGTTCGCCAAGGAACACCGTCTGTTCGACGATGTCCTTCACGCGGTAGTCGTTGTCGCCGACCTTCTCGCGCGCGACAAGCCGCAGCGTCGCACGCAGAGGCGCGGCGTAGGTTGTTCCTCGTTCAAGGCATTCGGTTACTTCATACTTTGGTGTGCCGACCGTATACTCAACGAACTCCAAAGAAAAGAGATTGTGCACATCCGTGATCGGAAAAATGCTCTTGAACACGGCGAGCAAGCCCTGATCCTTGCGCTCAAAGGAGGGAACGTCTCGCTGCAGAAAATCGTTGTAGGAATTGAGCTGGATATCCAGCAGGTTCGGCATATCGATCGCGGCTTTGATGCGACCGTAACTCTTTCTGTCGATGTATCCGTTCTGTGTCAAGGGATCGCCTTCTCTCGTGGTGGTTCAGACCAAAGGCCGGGAACACGAATTCACAAAGAATCCGGCCCGGCCAGGAGTCGTAGAGGTCAACTACTACGAGACCACTGAGATGTCTGCTTACTTGACTTCGACCACGGCTCCGGCCTCCTCGAGCTCTTTCTTGACCTCGTCGGCTTCGTCCTTTGATACGCCCTCTTTGACCGCGCTGGGCGCTTCGTCCACGAGCGCCTTCGCCTCTTTCAGGCCTAGGCTGGTGAGTCCTCGGACGACCTTGATCACCTGGATCTTCTTGTCCCCTGCCGCCGACAGAATCACGTCGAACTCCGTCTGCTCTTCCACTGCTGCACCACCAGCGTCGCCGCCGGCCGCCGGAGCAGCCACGACCGCAGCCTGAGCCGTCACACCAAACTTCTCCTCCAAAGCTGAAACCAGCTCAGCAAGCTCAAGCACAGTCAGCTTTTCAATCTCTTCGATAATGCTATCAACCGCCATCTTGCGTTCCTCCATCGGGCGAGTGTGGATGATGTCCTAGGGTTTGGTACTGCAAAAAGGGGAAGCGACTACTCGCCGCCCTCGTCCTTTTTCTTATCAGAAACGGCCTGGATCGTACCTACCAGGCTCTGCAAGATCCCCGACAGGCAGAAGGCCAAACCAGCGATCGGGCTCTGCAGGCCGGTTACGATCTGGGTCAACAGAACCTCACGCGTAGGCAGTTTTGCCAGCGCGGCGACCTGCTCCTCAACGTAGACCGTACCTTCCAGATACCCCATTTTCACCCGGGGTTTCCCATCAGCGGTTTCCGAAAACTTAGACAACAGCCGAGCCGGAGCGATCGGGTCGTCGTTTGCGCAGACGATACCCGTAGGGCCGTTCAGTGCGTCATCCAAGCCATTGATCCCGGCGTTCGCAGCCGCGATCTTGGCCAGACGATTCTTCACGACTGTAAACGTCACGTCTTCGGCGTGAAGCTGTCGTCGCATGCTCGTGAATGTCGGCACGTCGATACCGCTGAAGTCCGCAAAGTAGACGGCCTTCGAATCCTTCAGCAGGTTCTCCATCTCCTCGACGGCTGCGATCTTCTGTTCTGTGGGCATCAGTTCCTCTTTCCGGCGGGCCGGATCAGCCCCCGAAGTCGGAGCGATCAAGTCGAATACCGGGACTCATTGTTGTCGAAATTGTGGCTGACCGAACATAGTGCCCTTTGGTCGCCGAAGGCCTTACACGGATAATCGTGTCCAGTACGGCTCGTGCATTCTCGAGAATCGCATCCTCGTCGAAGGAGATCTTGCCAACAGACACGTGCAGATTTGCCTGTTTGTCGACACGGAACTCGACACGACCCGCCTTTGCCTCCTCGACTGCCGCTGCAGGATTCGGCGTCACGGTGCCGCTCTTGGGGTTGGGCATCAGGCCCCGCGGGCCGAGGACGCGGCCCAACCGACCTACGGTGCCCATCATGTCGGGCGTCGCAACCGCGACATCAAAGTCCGTCCAGCCGCCCTGTACCTTTTCCGCTAGGTCGTCTGTGCCAACTTCGTCCGCGCCTGCTTCTTCGGCTGCAGTGGCGGCTTCGCCCTTTGCGAACACGATCACACGCACCGTTTTACCCAAACCACGCGGCAGAGAGACAGTCCCACGAACCTGTTGATCCGCGTGCCGCGGGTCGACACCGAGCCGTAAGGCAAGCTCGACACTCTCATCAAACTTCTTCACGGGCATCTGCTTGAGTATGCCGATCGCATCTGCCACGCTGTACTGCGTCTTGCGATCGAAGAGTTCCTTTGCCTGGTCGTACCCCTTACTGGACTTACCCATTCGTCTCTCCTGCCGGGGCCGGGTCAGTCGGACCTTCACCCTCTATCGTAATGCCTGCGCTCCGCGCGGTTCCCTCGATGACGCGCATCGCGGACTCGATTGTGTGCGCGTTCAGGTCCTCTTTCTTGAGTTCTGCAATTTCTTTAACCTGCTCCTTCGTCACCGACCCGACCTTCGTCCGGTTGGACTCGGGGGATCCCTTGTCAAGCCCTGCCGCCTTCTTGAGCAGTACGGCCGCGGGCGGACTCTTCAGGATGAACGAGAAGCTGCGATCGGCGTAGACCGTGATGACGGCCGGTATAATCAGCCCTACCCGATCCTGTGTCTGGGCGTTGAAGGCTTTGCAGAATTCCATGATGTTGACACCGTGCTGACCAAGGGCGGGCCCGACCGGCGGGGTCGGTGTCGCCTTTCCTGCAGGAATCTGCAGCTTGATCAGGGTCATCACTTTCTTGGCCATCTTACTCGATCCTTACTTAGGTCGTTTCGGTCGCTTCTTCGACCTGAAGCACATCCAATTCAACGGG
>CAYYGZ010000176.1:0-7799 GCA_964471275.1 uncultured bacterium
CTTGTTCGTCCATGCTTCCTCCTTGGGATGTGTTGCCGGATCTCTCTAGGGAAAACCGACTGCTTGTGTCCGCCGCATCAGACGGCGCGTTGTTTTTTCAACAGGTGATCGGTGATGTTGTGTGGACCGATTGTCCCAGAAAACCAGATCGCCCGGTTCCCAAGCGTGAGTCCAGACAAATCGATCCTCCGTTGTATAGGCCTTGAGGCGATCGATCAAGGCAGCACCTTCAGCTTTATCGACACCGGCAACGCCGGCTGCGTGATTCGCACTGAAGTAAATGGTCCTTCTACCCGACTCCGGATGCGAACAGACCAGCGGGTGGATCACCGGAACGTCCGATCGATAGTCTGTTCTAGCGTGCGTGTAAGTCACCTTGATTGGCTCCAATCGTCCCAGTGCATCGGCTTCGAGCGCGTCGTGCGCCGCGATACCGCTTGCCCAGGACGTCAGGCCACTGTCACTCGGTGCCTCCACGGCATACAGGGTCGAAACCGACCCGGGTCTCGGGAGAAACGCAAGATCTGCGTGAAAACCGACCTCATCGTTGCCGAGAGCACCGGCCTGCTGCCCATCTTCCTCAACATTCGCGATGACACAGATCTCAGGTAGTTGACCGACATTCCGCTTATTCGTTGGATGCGCCACCGGATCGCAAAGCTCCCGACTGAACGATACCTGCTGGGCCTCCGTGAGCTCCTGACCTCGAAATATCAGAACCGAATGCTCCCAGAATGCGCCCTGAATGTATAGCGTATCCATTTCTGATAGAGGTTCTGACAGGTCAACCCCATCTACGTGCGCGCCTAATGCGGCCCCCGTCGGCTTGATCTGCAAATTGCTCATAGACTTTAAAGGTAACCATTCCCCGGATTCTCACCAAACCAGCGCCCCGGAAACACGGCCTGATCCCTCATCCTCCGCCTTCTCAAATCCTGCCGCGCTATTGACCCCAATCCTCGATCTTCAATTCCTGGTCAACCGTCTGTACTTAATTCGGCGCGGCTGCTCTGCCTCAACACCCAGACGCGCCTTCCGGTCCTCATCATACTGGCTATAATTCCCGTCGAAGAATACCACCTGGCTGTCTCCCTCGAACGCGAGGATGTGCGTCGCCAGTCGATCCAGAAACCACCGATCGTGGCTGATCACCACCGCACAGCCCGCGAAGCTCTCGAGCGCCTCTTCCAGTGCCCGCATCGTGTTCACATCCAGATCGTTCGTCGGCTCATCGAGCAGCAGCACATTTGCACCCGATTTCAGCATCCGGGCCAGGTGAACCCGATTTCGCTCTCCACCGGACAGCTGGCTGACCAGCTTCTGTTGATCGCCACCGGAGAAATTGAATCGCGCCACATAGGCGCGCGAATTCACCTCACGGCCCCCGAGATCAATCATCTCCTTCTCGTCCGAGATGACCTGCCAGATCGTCTTGGTCCCATCGAGATCGTCACGTCCCTGCTCGACATAGGCCAGTTCGACGGTGTCACCCAGTCGGATCGCGCCAGCATCAGGCTCTTCGCCCCCCGTGATCATCCGGAAGAGGGTTGTCTTCCCGGCCCCATTCGGACCAATCACACCCACAATGCTCCCCGGCGGCAGCGCGAATGACATATTCTCGACCAGCAGCTGATCGTCGTAACCTTTAGTCACCTTGTCCGATTCGATCACCACATCACCGAGACGCGGTCCCGGTGGGATAAAGATCTGAAGTTCGCTTTCCTTCTCCGCTGCATTCTGACCCAGCAGCGATTCGTATGACGTGATCCGGGCCTTGGACTTCGCGTGCCGGCCGCGGGGAGACATCTGGATCCACTCCAATTCACGCTGAAGTGTCTTCCGTCGACTGCTGGCTTCCTTCTCCTCCGTCTCCAGTCGCTTGTCCTTCTGATCGAGCCAGGATGAGTAGTTTCCCTTCCACGGGATGCCCTTGCCGCGATCCAGTTCGAGAATCCAGCCAGCCACATTATCCAGGAAATACCGATCGTGCGTCACGGCAATCACGGTACCCTCATACCTCTGCAGATGATGCTCAAGCCATCCGACGGTCTCCGCGTCGAGATGGTTCGTGGGCTCGTCGAGAAGCAGGATATCCGGTTTCTGCAACAGAAGCCGACAGAGCGCGACACGGCGTCGTTCACCACCCGACAGAATCTTCACTTCCGTATCTCCCGGGGGACACCTCAGGGCGTCCATCGCTTGTTCGAGCTGCGACTCCAGATCCCAGGCGTTCTTCGCATCCAGCTGCTCCTGCACTTCGCCCTGGCGTGCGATCAGTTTGTTCATCGCATCGTCGTCCATCGGCTCAGCAAATTTCTCGCTGATCTCGTTGTATTCACGCACCAAATCCACCAGCTCCTGTGCGCCCTCTTCGACGATATCCCTCACAGTCTTCGATTCATCCAAATCCGGTTCTTGCGAGAGATACCCAATGGTATGTCCGGGTGCCAGATGTGTCTCTCCGTTGAACTTCGTGTCCACACCCGCCAGAATCTTCAACAGCGTGCTCTTCCCGGACCCGTTGAGCCCCAGCACACCGATCTTTGCACCATAGAAATACGACAGATTGATGTTCTCGATGATCGGCTTCTTGTCGTAGAACTTGCTGACCCGCACCATCGAGTAGATGACTTTCGGTTCGTCACTCATACTCTCAATTCACTCCTGTGGCGATCTTTTCATTCTCGTTTATGTGCATCCTCTAACACTCCAGTAATGCTCTCCCGATCTCTTTCCCATTCACCATCAGCAGGGCGCTTCCTTCCTTGGATTCACCTCCGACCCGCTCAAGAACTTCGTAGCTCGAAAGGTCGGCAGCCACCGCCATCGGGCCCTGCCAACCCGGAATCTCGACCCTGACTTGATCGCCATCCTCGCGGATATCTACAGCGGATTCGAAGTGGGCTCTGATACCAACAGAGACCGCCTCGTTCACGCCGACCCAGAGCGCCACAACGCCTCTAGATTCTGCTGGTACGTCGCTGTGCGTCACCGTCAATCGCATTGCGCCACAGGCCAGGCCTTCCTCGTCCCGGACAAGCTGCACGGTCGCTTCACCGCCGTCTATCGATCGTGCGAGGACTGCCCGGACAGCAAGCGACACATCACCCCACTCGATAATCACAGCCTCCTCCCGAGGAACGTCAATCAAGCCTGTCGAATCATCGCCAAAATTCAGCGACACATCACCGACGCTGCACCTGTCGGCACTTGCCGGGAGAACAAAGTGCGACAGGAGACACGTCGGGTCCGGCGCCGATCTTGCGTAATGCCTTCCCTCCGGCGCTGGTGCAGCAAGCAGCAGAACCTCGGATCCTCGCTGGACGGTGGTCAGAAAGGGGACGAGATGCAGCGCTTTGGAGTGACCGGAGTTCAGCCGGAACTGACGTTGACCGTACCCGTCACCCCGGGCATCCGTGAAGAACGTGGCGTTCGGCGTGTCTGGCCCGCCGATGTTTACCGTCAGACATTTGTCGATCGGACCGTAGGAGGCACCGGCCGAACCGATCGTGAAGGACTTGCCCACATACGTCGTAGCCGTCTCTTCCGGCTTCTCCCCAAACCTCTGACAGACTGTTCTGGGGAGATCGGCGAGCACGGCGTTGACATCGGCGCCGATCTGCGCATCGGGAGGATGGACCTCACCATCGCCTTGCCGAATCGAATTGAATCGTTCACGGATGCGAACGGCTCGCACACCTGTCGACAAGTAGTCGTAGTCACGACTGTGTGCTCCCCCCAGCCGGGCGCACAGATCGGACCAGTTGGCGGCAATCTGCATCCAGAAGAAGCGCAAGGCCTTGTTGGCCTGATGACGTCCCTCCTTGGATTGTGCGTACTGAGCGATCAGCTCCATGGGCTGCATACTCGCGACATAATAGGTTGGGCTCAGATACTCGTGGATACCGTGGCACACTGTGTACTGGAGCCAGCGGGCCAACATCGCGTATCCCTCTTCTGCCAGCTCCCGTTCCGCCAATCGCTCGCCGAGCGCGACGCAGTTCCAAGTCTTCATGATCCAGATGTTCGTGTAGGAAACCGGAGGCGTGTGTCGTCGAATGCCCTCGACACTGAATCGCATCAGCCGCTCGAGTCGCTCACGGCCCTGATTCGACATCCGATCACGGTGCCGGATCCAGAGCAACCCACCGGCCTTCATCGAGAACTCGACAGCATTCCTGTCCACGGGTTTCATGTTCCGACGATACCACCGGAAGTTGCCATAGGTGTCGCTCTCGGTATCGCGATCCTGAAGCTCCTCTGCCCACTCGAGGGCCTGGTCGACCTCGTCACTGTGGCTACCCGCCTCACACGCCTCGAGCGCAAATCTGAACAGCTCTCTTGCCTGGAGATCCCCACCGGCCTGTGTCAACTCCATCCAGAAAGCACCTAGGTCCTTCGGCGTGAACGGACTCCTCATATCTGCACCATCGAGTAGATGACTTTCGGTTCGTCAATCATATGACTTTACTCAATTCTCCGATTCAGCCGTCCTGCGAGGGCGGATTACATTGAGGATCTGGGAGAGAAGATTGAGAATTGAAAGACAGAAGCGGTTCTGCTTTCAACCCTCCATCCTAGATCCTCAATTGAACGCCCTCTCCCAAACCGCCGTCCCGATCGCGAAGTATTTGTGTGTAAACGGCGGCTTCGTTCTGGCACCGTAGTACAGTCTCAATGATCCGTCAGTCTGTAGATGGATCGATTGGCTTGTCGTATAATGCGACTCCCACTCTCGCTCCGGATTCGGACCGAACACCGGATTCGCTGGATGTTTCGTCCACTGGATCCCGTCCTCACTCGCCGCGAACCCGATCGCCGTCGTATGTCGATCGGTCGCCTGGTAGCTCCCATACCACATCAGGAACACACCGTCCCGCTTCAGCACCGTCGGATAGAACAACCGGGCCGCTTCCCATTCCTGATCCGCTGCCACAACCGCTTCCGGATGCGTCGTCCAAACCGTGCCATCGGAGCTCTCGGCGAACCGGAACGTCCACGGATCCACCGTCACATCCGCATACCACATCAGATACCGGTCGCCGTCTTTCAGAACAGTCGGCGCATAGGCCCCCATGATCTGCGGGACCGACGGTGTCGACCAATCCAGGCCGTCAGCGCTCCGCGTTTCGTGAATCGTGTACACGATCCCCAGCGGGAACGTCGTCGAACTGAACCAGAGGCGCATCTCCCCTCCCTCACGAAGCACAGTCCCGTTCCCGTTTCGCAGAAAGGTCGGCGTCAGTACCGACGCGCCACTCCCCATCTCCAGCACCGGCGACTCGCCGCACTTCCGGAATTCACGTCCGTCAGTAGCCACCGACATCCCCATCCGAAAGACGCGATCCTCAACCACTCCCTGCGACCCGCAGTAGTAGAGACGCGTCTCGCTCCCCTCAACCTGGGCCGCCGGCGCGAACAGATGCATATCATCGAAGTCGCCGCTTTGACCAAGCGAAACACACGGCCTCTCCGCATCCCTTACCCACCTCTGCTCACCAAACCACCGATCCGTGTTCATAGTCCCGCACCCTTCATTCCAACTTGCTTGGCCTTTACCTACCTACCGCCCGCCTCTAGTACCTCCCCCACCGCTCCTTCCAATGCCCCAAATAGTCCAGTCGCCACTTCGAAATCGTTTTCTGACACGTCTCCGCATCTTCATCGAGATCCGTGTAGTAGTTCGGAAACTGTTCAGGATCTGGTCTGTAGTACTGTCCCCCTCAAAAACTCTCCGACGTCGGGTCGTCGACATTGCCGACACCGCCGAAAACAGGCGACAGAAGATGCAGCAAAGTCGGGCTGTCGCCTTCCTTCAGCGATCCCTCCGGCCAGCCTGCGGCAGGAAACGCGTCACCGCACACCTCGTCGAACAGCCCATCGTGATCCGTGCCCCGCCCTCGAATGTTCTCCTCAATAAACGCGATATTGCCCCATTCTCCTCCCTGCTCGCCCGTCTGGTAGATACCTCTAAGCGTATCGCGGCTCAGCTTCGATAGGACCCCGTTCTCGATCCACCACAGCTCGGGATATTGCTCCGACATAAACGCGTAAACATAGTCGCGTGCATCCGGATCGTTCACAGTATTCGATGACCTGATGTAGTTAACCCGGATTCGCGAAGCGATATCAGGTCCATCGTGCAGGGCCTGTGCCACGTCCGTTATCGATTCACAGACACGCACCCACAACACTTCATCTGGCCCGACAAGCGCCCGCTCGATAATCTTCCGGGATCCCGCGGTCTCTTTGCCAGGACCCGGCCCTCCCACAGTCGTCGTTCCCTGCACGACCGCCTCGAGCAGATCCACCTCGCTCATCAGCTCTGGGTAACCATTCCCGCGCAGGTGCTCCACATCCACCCGCTGCACCCAGTGTCTGATCAAACCCGCACTGGGCTCGCTTCCGGGTCCAGTACACGACGTAATCCCTTCGACCTTCAGCACATCCGAGTAGTGGATCAGCCGATATAGCGATTGGATGTCATCCGGATTGCCGCCCAGATCTGTAGAGACCAGAACACGATAAGTCATTGAATTACAACGCTTTCAAGTATACATACCGAAACAATCCTAATAATATGTCCCTGTTCACTTGGGTCCAACAAAAAAGCCCAGGTTGCTTCACCTGAGCCCGCTACTACCACCGGTCATCCCGACACCTCCCTCACGTAGTTCTCATAGCGAGGTTGAGGGACCCCTCGTCGTTCTCGGCCATCTTGTTTCCCCTCCCCTCAACGCGCTTCCATGCCTCACTCCCCACATCTCCTTTCACCCGATAGTAGATGGGCTACGACTAGCAGCGTAACCCGCTATCATCACAAAGCCACTCCGATCGGCGCATATTCCGACGATGCCCCGATCGCGACACCCATCGCGTTCTCAGCCGACCGTGTATACTGGATCCCGCTCTTCTTCCGCTCCAGCGGAACGATCGCGCCCATCTCTCTGAGACAATACGCCATCTTCTGCGCCATAAACCTCGGCAAGTCTCGGGCGTTCGCAATGTCTGTCGTCGTAAACGGTTCCGCTACCGTATCCGGAATCAAAGCGGCCATATCTCTCGGCTGAACGAATCGCTGGCTGTCGAGCACCTTCAGCAGACGACGTTCCTCTTTCACATAATCCCGCTTCCATCGTCTCCCCCGCCGCTTGCCATCAACGATCCGGATTTCCTCTTCCTGGATCGTGACCACCTCAAGCGAAAAATTCCGCTCCGCCATCAACTGCGGAAACGTCACCAGTTCGCCGAATACGTCCTCTACCCGTCCCTTCTTCGGCGACTTCCGACGACTCAGCTGTTGCCCATCCGGATCGAGTCTCACGATCCACTTCTCGTAGGATACGGGATGAACCAGCCTGACCGAGTGGGACTGAACCAGCTTCCTCAACTTCGTCCGCATCTTCGTGAAGTTCCGCGTCTGAACTTCTATCAGGATCCCATCGACGATCGCATCGATGATATACCCATCCAACGCCACCTCATACTCGGCGCCGGGTCCCGCACACCACTCCTTCAGCGCCCTGTGCAGCGGATTCTCGTTGAATGTGTTGATCCCGTTTTCCATCATCATCCTGTTCGGAGCATCGCCGTCATCCTGAGCGCCAGTGAAGAGCTTGCCCCGAGCGAAGTCGAGGGGATCCCTCCCCTGTCTCGACCATCACCTAGGCGACTTCTCACCTAGCCATTGACCTTAGGCTCAAACCCCAATCCCGTCAATTCACCCCCAAACAGAAACACCCGGTCAAAAAGCGACCGGGTCGAATCCATAGGTACAGCAAGTCAGTTGATGGCGAGCG
>CAYYGZ010000176.1:7809-9949 GCA_964471275.1 uncultured bacterium
TCAAACTCAAGATCATCAATCCAGCCAGGGATCGTAGAGAATCTTGATCGCCTTCTTCTCTTTGAGCAACGACACACCCTCTGCATACCGAGAGAAAGGTAGTCTTGCTGTTGTCAGTGGCACCAAGTCCAGCCTGTTTGCCCGAATCAACTGGACCGCTCTCTCGGCCGCCGACCGGCTGTGTGCGGCATAACCAATCAGCTTCAACGCCCGTCTCCAATGGTTCATCGTAAACCGAACTTCTTCGCGAAGCACGCCGAACAGCGCCACGCTGTCTCTCGTTCGATCCATCAGAAACTCGATCGATACGGGCAATCCAGTGCAATCCATCGACACATCCAGCCCGCCCTCGCTGAACCGGTCGTAGGGGAACGCCTCTGCTGTCGGTGGCAGCGCGCGATCAGCACCCAGCTCCAGCGCCAGCGCTCTCCGCTCCTCGACGGGATCGAAGGCAACCACCTCGGCTGCCCCGTATGCCTTCGCCATCTGAATGGCGATCAACCCGGCCGGTCCCAGACCGCCTACACCAAACCGCATACTCGAGATCTGCGATATTGAAAGCAGTTGATCGATCGACACGTGAACGCACATTGCCAGCTCAACGGGCGCCGTCGCTTCCTCTGATAGCGTCTCAGGAACCGTGATCAGGTTCGCCGCGTCGCCAACCGCATATTGCGCGTAGAATCCCGGCCTTGTCGGCCCTTGATCTCGCCACAGTGAGACACGATCCCCGACCTTCGCTCCTGCCGTCTCAGGACCCACGGCGACCACTTCCCCCGTCGCCTCGTGACCGGGCTGACCTGCTGTGTAGGGATACTCGAGCTTCCCACCCGGAAACATCGGCTCCCCGGCGATGATGTGCATATCCCAGTGTGGACAGGTCGTCACTCCCTGAACCTTCACCAGCGCCTGCCCCGTCCCCGGCTCGGGAACCGGAAGCTCCACAATCTCGGACCTCCCCGGTTCCACGATCTGCAGCACCTTCATCCTCTCAGCCACGTTGCCCCTCTCGCCTTTTCCTGGAACCTGGAATGCTTCCACCTCTTTGGAACGCTCCCGTTCTCACCATTCCAAAATCACTCCCAATACGGGCTCGCTCTTCGATTCAATCAACGCCCAGGCTTCATCCGCCCTGTCCACAGGGAATCGATGCGTGATCAGTTCTTCAGTCTTCAGTGAACCGTCAGCGACCAATTCGAGCGTCCTGTCCATCCGGTCCTGTGCCCAGCCGGAAACCAGGTCAATCGACAGTTCGCCATACCGCGGCGGCTGGAGGGGAAGCTGGTCTTCGGTGCCATAGAAACCGGCCGACACGATGTGCCCATACTTCCGCATTAACCCATATCCCGCTTCGATCGCCTCGACGGATCCGGCCGTGTCGACCAAAACCTGCACCGTCTTTCCATATGCATTGAGCGCTCTCTGGACCCAATCCGTCTGCTTCTCGTTCACACACTCGCCCTGTGTGAACCGGTTCAGCCGATCCTCGTGCCGACCGACAAGCATCACTTCCGCGCCACGCCAGGCAAGCGTCTGGGCTGCCCACTGACCGACCATCCCATCACCGATCACGATCGCCGGCTCGCCCGAATCAACTGGTGGTCTGGCACCACAGTTGTATCCGACCTGCGTCAGCACCAGACCAGAGAACTTCACCGGATCCTGTCCGGTTGGCAGCTTCCAGATGCCCCCCGCCTTGCCGATCGACGGCGAAAGCTGCCCTCCTCTCGGAGAGAACATCCCGTTCACGGCCCCCATCGTCGCGAACACTGTCTCGCCAACGGTGTAATCCAAAACGTCGCCCCCTACCCAGGACACCTGCCCGACCTTCTGATATCCAGCCACGATCGGAAACGGTTCCGGATCTCCGTGCTGAAAGGGCGTGTCCCCGGCGATTCGTTCGCCTCTCAGAAACGACCCCTCTGTCCCATTGCTGATCCACGAGTACGTCACATCGACGACGACATCATCCGCCCCTGGCTCTGGACAGTCGACTTCCTGGTAGGAAACGGTGTTGCGGGATGTGAAGACGACAGCGTTGGCGTGCATAAGGTCGCGTAGCGCCAAGCGCTGAGCGCGAGGCGATACCTCTCATTAGTGTGTTCGGTCGATTTAGAACTGAGTAAGTAGCACGGTGTAC
>CAYYGZ010000177.1:0-9934 GCA_964471275.1 uncultured bacterium
ATCCAGCCAGACATCCACAGGTTCATCGGCGTGGAGCTCGTAGAAGGCTTTGAAGAAGGTGGACCGATGGTCCCGGTTCGGCTCGACATAGGTGTGTGCGTCTACCTGTTCGTAGGCGATCCCGAGCAACCGGGGTGGTGTGACGTCTCGGTCATCCCACGTATTCAACCGAGGAAAGCGTTCACCTGCCTTTTCGCCCGATTCCCCGAACATCCATAGGAAGAAGGTCTCATTCTCGAACTCCGTACCGTCCCAGAACTTGACGGGCGCCCGCTGACTCCCGCTGGGGTTTGCATCCGCCAGAAACGATATCCTGTAGTGCGCGAGCGCCCATTCGCTCCAAGGATCGGAAGGGCAAAAGCACAGACGCTCGATCCACCGATGACAGGCTGCGGTTCCGGCGGGCTCGTGGGCGTGTGGTCGAGTGAAGTAGACGTGGGGCATCCCGGGGGTGCCCAGCGTGATCCGGTACGCGGTCCGACCGCCGTATTGAGGCCAGTCCACCACGACGGCTCTGGAATCTCGAACCGTGTCTACAAAGGCATCCGTCTCATCCGGTGTAACGATGAGATCATCTGGATGTGGCCAGGCGTTTCCATACGGTAGATATGGCATGTGGACCGATCCGGATCAGATGTGTAGCGCGTTCTGTCACCGTGAATACAGCCGGTCTCGCGAGAGGAGTCCGAGCGTGCGCAGGCGTCTTGAATACTCTTGGATACAGTGACCAAATACAGGCCTGAACGAGCGGGCATGTTCTTGTCCCGCGCCCCCAAAACATTTACATTTGAGGCCTCAGAGAGAACCTAACGACCCTTACTTAACGGACACCACGGGGCTAAACGGATGAATCTCAAAGACACGGTACGGTCGGAATTGATCCGTCGGCTAGACCTATCCTTCTATGTCGAAGTGCAGAAGGGCTCGCAGGCACGCGAAGTTATTGAAAAAATGCAGGCGAGCAACAGAAAGTGTGCGCTCATCGTTGACGGCACTCAGTTGCTCGGCATCTTCACTGCGCACGACATTCGGGACCACGCACAGGAGACCCAAACCCTGGATCAGCCAATCGAGTCGGTCATGACGAAAGATCCAGAGACGATTTTGGGCAGCGCCTCGCTCGAGGAGGCGATCGCGTTCCTCAACCAGAAGCCCTACCGGTATCTCCCCGTCCTCAACAAGGAGGGACATATTATCGGTACACTCACGCACTATGCGATCCTAAAATACATTAGTGACTACTTCCCAGAAGACATCTACAACCTGCCCCCGGAGCCCGATCAGATAGCGACGGCACGGGACGGAGCCTGATTACCAAGTCACTGAGACAAACGTCTCAGAACGGGCATCAAATTCAGGAGGGTAACAAACCATGGCCGAAACACCGGTCGAAAACGCCGAGAGTGCTGAGGGACTTCAGGAAGTCGAAGCGATAGCCGTTCGATTCGCTGGAGACTCCGGGGACGGCAGTCAGCTGATCGGCGGTGAATTCGCAAATACCTCTGCTATTCTCGGGAACGATATCTCCACCCTCCCTGACTATCCTGCCGAGATCCGCGCTCCTGCGGGCACCCTGCCCGGTGTCAGCGCGTTCCAGGTTCACATATCGAGTGAGGAGATCTTCACGCCAGGTGATCAACCTGACGTGCTCGTCGCAATGAACCCGGCAGCACTCAAGGCAAACCTCGGTGACGTCCCCCGGGGGGGCCTGATCATCGCGAACACGGACAATTTCACGAGGAACAACCTCCGCAAGGCGGGCTACGCCGAAAACCCGCTCGAAAATGGTTCGCTTGAAGCGTATCGTGTCTGTACGGTTCCCCTGACGACCCTCCACAAGGAGGCGTTAGCCCACCTCGACGAGTTGACGACACGCCAGGTAGACATGATGAAGAACTTCTTCGGTCTCGGCCTGATCTACTGGATTTTCGATCGTCCGCTCGAACCCACGATCCGGATGTTGGAACAGAAATTCGCCTCTCGCCCGATTGTGGTTGAAGGAAACGTGACGACGATGAAGGCCGGCTACAACTATGGCGAGAACACGGAACAGCTTCAGCACCGGTATCGTGTGACCAAGGCTCCCGTAGAACCGGGAACCTACCGCGCAGTGACGGGTGCGCAGGCGACAGCGCTCGGCTTCGTAACGGCGGCAGAAAAAGCCGGCCAGACGATGTTCTACGGCAGCTACCCGATCACGCCTGCAAGCTCTCTGCTCGAGGAGCTCGCTGCACTCAAGAACTTCGACGTGCGGACTTTCCAGGCTGAGGATGAGATCGCGGCGATGGGTTCGACAATAGGTGCGGCCTTTGGAGGCGCCTTTGCGGCGACGGGAACGAGTGGCCCGGGTGTCGCGCTCAAGAGTGAAGCGATCGGACTTGCTCTCATCTGCGAGTTGCCGATCGTCATCGTCAATTTCCAGCGCGGGGGTCCCAGCACCGGGCTACCAACGAAAGCGGAACAATCGGACCTGCTGCAGTGCATGTATGGACGCAACGGTGAAAGCCCCTGTGCAATCATCGCAGCCGCGACACCGGCAGACTGCTTCGGGATGGCGATAGAAGCCTTCCGACTTGCCGTCGAAACAATGTCACCGGTCTTCCTGATGTGCGACGGATACCTGTCCATCAGTTCCGAACCGTGGCGGATCCCCGACCCGGATGATCTCCCGACGATCGAGGTCACCCATCACAAGGACCCGGAGACATTCAAGCCCTACAACAGGAATCCGGAGACACTCGCACGTCCCTGGGCCCTCCCTGGAACACCCGGACTCGAACACCGGATCGGCGGCTTGGAGAAACAGGACGGAAGTGGAAACGTCTCCTATATACCGGACGACCATCAGCATATGGTGGACACCCGGGCAGCCAAGATCGCCAGAATCGCCGACCGGATCCCTGAACAGGATGTCTTCGGACCAGATTGGGGCGATCTGCTGGTCGTTGGGTGGGGATCAACCTACGGTGCCATCCGCTCAGCCGTGCGACGTGCCCAGGCAAAGGGCCAGAAGGTTGCGCACGCGCACATCAAGTATCTCAACCCGTTTCCAAGAAACCTGGGTGATTTGCTTCTGAAGTATGACAAGATCTTGGTTCCGGAACTGAACATGGGGCAGCTCTCGAAGCTGTTCGATCAGCAATTCCCGCTGAAGGTCATCTCCTACCCCAAGGTTGTTGGCCAGCCGTTCAAAATCGCCGATATCACCAGCAAGATCGACGAAGTTCTCGAAAACTGAATCGGGTTATCCGCCCGTCATTGGAGAAACACACAATGGCCGATGCAACAGCAGCACTGAGCCGCAAGGATCTCGTTTCTGATCAGGAAGTACGCTGGTGCCCGGGGTGTGGTGATTATGCGATCCTGGCACAGATGCAGCGCGTGCTCCCCGAACTGGGGATCCCGAAGGAGAAGATGGTCTTTGTCTCGGGGATCGGATGCTCAAGCCGTTTTCCTTATTACATGAACACCTTCGGAATACACTCGATTCACGGACGTGCACCGACGCTCGCAACCGGACTGAAAGTCGCAAACCCTGATCTGCACGTCTGGGTGATCACGGGCGACGGCGATGGGCTCTCGATCGGCGGCAACCATCTCCTTCATCTGCTACGCAGAAACGTCAACCTGAACATCATCCTCTTCAACAACAGGATCTACGGGTTGACAAAGGGACAGTATTCGCCGACATCGCTCCCGGGCAGCAAGACGAAATCGTCGCCCATGGGCTCCATCGAGCAATCGTTCAATCCGACATCCGTGGCGATCGGTGCGGAAGCGACGTTTGTCGCAAGGACGGCCGCTCAGAACACCAAACACATGGCCCAAATCTTCAAACGGGCCGCCGAACACAAGGGCACGTCCTTCGTGGAGGTCTACCAGAATTGCAACATCTTCAACAACGGAGCCTGGCTGCACGTCACCGACGCGGACAGGAAGGATGACAACTCCCTGATACTCGAGGATGGCGAGCCGATGATCTTCGGCAAGGATCGTGACAAGGGCATTCGACTGAACGGGCTGGTTCCCGAGGTGGTAACACTCGAAAACGGCGTCAGCGAATCCGAGGTGCTGGTTCACGACGAATCCTACGAGAGCCCTGCACTGGGATACCTGCTCAGCAGGTTGGAGTATCCCGAGTACCCCTTACCTTTCGGGATCTTCCGTCGGATCGCGCGTCCCACATACGAAGAGCAATTGATGGCGCAGGGCGCTCAGGCAAGAGAGGAGCAAGGTGCAGGCGACCTGGCAAAACTATATCACTCGGGAGACACATGGATCGTCCCGGAGGATTCAGGTTGGAAGCCGGAGGATCTTCGAGATCCGGGAGAGGTGGCCCCCTCGCTGCCGACGATCGGTCCAGACATCCATTCGGAAGAGGAAGAGAGAGACGATCTGCAGGATCTGATGGTCAAACCGATCTCACGACTCGACCTGCCGGATCCAGAAACGATCAGCGCGAACACGACGTTGGAGGTTGCCGTCGAAAAGATGCAGGAAAAGAACCTCGGCTGTCTCGTTGTAACTCACGAAGACGGTGGGCTCGCCGGCATCTTCGCACAGGGCGACATCTTCGCACAGGTCGCCGGCAAAGGCCTTGACCTTTCCACTACGACGGTCGGTTCGTTGATGACAACAGATCCGACAAGTCTGAAACGCTCCGCCCCGATCGGGCACGTACTCCATCTGATGGCCCACCACGGTTTCAGACACATCCCGATCGTCGATGGCAAGGGGCGCCCCGTAAAGCTCGCATCCTTCAAGAGCTTGCTACAATCGGTCGGCGGGCTGCTCCACGGCTGACCAAGAGAACAGCAGTCACGATGACGCCCACGAGATGAATGCTGATAGTCTCGTGGGCGTTTCTTTTTCGGATGCTTGATCCACAACGACGAGATCAGAATGGCCAACATACAGATAGGTATTGTCGGTTCGGGCAATATGTCATCGAGACGAGCCGGAAAGCTCTCCGAACAGGATGACGTGACGATCAGGACGATCGCAGCCCGTAACCCGCAGACAGGCCCACAGCTGGCGGCACAGTTCGATGCAAGACACACGACCAACTGGCAGGATCTCCTGTCGGACAGCGAGATCGACGCCCTCTTCGTGGGAACACATAACGAGATTCACGGCGCAATCGTGATGGCAGCACTGGAAGCAGGCAAGCACGTCTTCACGGAATACCCGGTGTCCAGATATCCCGATGAAGCCCGACAGATCGAGAGGTTGATTGCCGGCCCGGCGTCGCCCGTCCTGAGGGTATCGAACAACGAATCCATTTCTGCCGAGCACGCCGCGCTGAAAACGCAGGTCGGTAAGATGGGTCATCTCCTTGCCACGCACTTCGTGCGACTCACTCCAGGACGGGGTCAACGTCCCGAAGTGCTCTTCAACCTGAAGCTCTCCGGCCCTCCGGCACTCTTCTTCGTCTACCACCTTCACACCTATGTGAGCCTGTTCGGCCCTGCATCCAGGGTCCACTGTTCGGCAGAATACGAGGGTCTGAACACCAACTCAGGCTACTATCGCTTCGCGAACTGCTTAACTGTCGGATTTGCTTCGGGAGGAACGGGGCAATGGACGTGGGCGGGCGGGATCGAGATCGAATCGGCGACCCAGGAGGCCTGCATCGTGATGAGTGAAGGGACGTTGATTGAGACAGACACGGCCTGGGATATCTCGCTCCGATCAGGGAGGACCGAGCTGAGCTTCGGCGAGAACGAGCGATCGCTCGAAGCGCGCTTCGTGGAGGATATTCAGAGCAGCACGGACTGGCGGAAGGATACTTTGGTCGCCTTGGCCTCGGATGCGATCGGGCACGCAGCGGAGATCTCAGCCGCTGAGTCCAGGGCAGTGAACATCAGCGAGGTGACCTGATGGATGATCTATGCCTGGCGTTGAGAAGACTGCCAAGAGGCGGCTGAATATGGACCCGGGTGTCGCCTGAGGAAATGAGGCCTTCACAGCCTCACCCTCTGCGTCCTCTGCGGCAAAAGGTTCTGCCGCTTTGGATCTCACGCGTAGGCTTCCAAAAAAACATCAATTGCCGTCAGGTGTGCCCTCACCCGTTCCGCCATTGGCCTTTCACTCGGTGATTCGGACGTGATCTGATGATCCGTCACCTGCTTGAACACCTCCACGGGTAGGCCTTCGCCACTCTTACGCTTCGGCACGCTCAAGTCTGGGTAGATAACGCCCCGATCTGCAATCTCTCCTTCGATTTGCCCATCCTTATTCACTGGGCAGAATCGGGCAACACGCGAGGTGATCGCGTGTCCCAGGGATGCACGATTCCGGTATTGCTCGTAGAGATAGTAGCCCGGACTTTCCCAATCCTCGTGAAGGTCGACGACGGCATCAAAGCGAGATCCTTTGATCAACTGTTTGACGATCCGGACCTCGGGAACATCATCCCTCTCGAATGCCCAGTTCGCATCAACCCCCTCCGCATTTTCTCTCCGGTTGTGCAAATACCCGTTCACGTTCAGACACGGCGTTACGAGGAGTTGCGCCGAAATGTGGTGTGTGTCGTACCAGGTTTCCAGAAACAGAAGTGCGGCTTCGACCCCTGCCGGCTCATCACCGTGGGTGCCCGCATTGATCCAGAAGCGAGGCTGATCTATTGTGGGATTGATCGTGGCCAGATAGACAGGGCAACCGGAGACATCCGCAAGAATACGGATATCAATACGTGGATCGAGTGATGTGACCCGATCGACAAGTGCCCTATAGTCGGGCACGCCTAGCCTGAGCTACTTACTGAGCATCGCGTGGGCAACGCGCCGGGAGAGCACGCCTGTCTGATGGGCGACAGAGCTGAGGGCTCAGCCATTCGCAGGAACAGGCATTTCGACTCGCGCCCGGTGTGACAGTGCGAGATGCTGACATTGTCCAGGTTCACGAATCTTCCACGCTAGATCTTCAAGCAAACGGTATCGAAACGGATCTGCGCCGCCACATCTCCTTCTACACGGACGGTCGACCGTTTTCTCCGCTCATCGAGTGTGACAGCTCCCTTGCCATTCGGTACCATCAACGTACAGAGTGTCATCTCGAAGACCTTGCCAGAGCTGACACGACGCAGAATCGTGTCTCCCTCCGTCTGAGGGTGGGTCTGCGTTCCTTTGCCTTCTTTCAGCAGAGTCGTGGAACTCGAAGCATAGCTGACGTGGAGGCACTCGCGTCGCCCTTTGATGGTCGCGTCCTCCACCTTCAGGGCGGCTTGTGCAAAAGTGTGCAGTCGACTCTCGACAAGCGCCACGTGCGAAACTTCGACCCGGTCGACAACGAGAATCGCTCTGTCCTTCAGCATCAGGATGAGACGACCACAGAAGTTTGCGACGGGGCCATCACGCATCGTCCCCATCGCAGAGGTGGCATCGATTCGGAACCCGCGAAACCCGCGTCCCGTAATCAAACGTGTCTCGACAGTCGCCCCATCCGCAACACCGACCCCGTTGATAAAAATCATATTCTTCGATGCCGCAGACGTTTCATATAGCTCGAAACGCCTCGGGCTGAACGTCGTGTCGACATAGTCCTGAACGGGAATGCTCTCGATCAGCTTCTCTTCACCGACCACGACGTGAAAACTCATCAGATCCCGGTGCACATGCGGGGCGTTCGTCGTCCCCCCACGGACCGCCACGTAGAGGCTCGGTTCGGGCATACGATCTGCACAGTATCCCCATTCGAGCCCCTTGATCAGATGGTGCCGACTGACAGATGCCTTCTTTACGCGCGGCATCTTCCTCGGGTGCAGCAGGGCGGTCTCCGCCTCATTCGGCCAGGTCCCGTCACCCGCACCCCATTTCACCAGCCGGCGATCCAGTTCCTCGACAAGATCTGATCGACCGAATCGCTCAGCGGCAGCCAGATGGAACGGGAGCGGTCGATAGCTATTCACGTCACCGAAGCTGCAGGGCTGTCCGTTTGGTGTAAAGGTCAATGGAAAGCTCAGCGTTGCCTCTGTCCCCTTCCGCTTCAGCAGGGGATGCCGCCGTCCCATCGCTCGCTCGTGACTCAGCAGATACATGAAACCATATCGCATACCGTAGTTCCAGTAACCGATCCCCTCTGGCCACCCACCATCACCGTCGAGCGACTTGAAGAACGGCGCGACACCGCGTTCGACCAGCTCCACCACGCGGGCCGACTCTTTGGCTGCGTCGCCGATCGCGAGGGCCAACATGCCGGCGCCTCCGTTACAGACTGTGTTCCAGTTGCAGTTGGGACTTTGGAAATACCACGACTTCTCTCTGCCACCGTTCAGTTTGAGATACGGTATAAGCGACCGCTCTCTTGCTGTGTTGACGAAAAGCCTCCGCTCATCCTCCGTCAGCTCGTCGTGTAGGCAGTCATACGCCAGCGCCAGCGTAGTTGAGTTCTCACCGTAAGACAGGTCAAAAATGGCTTCGGGTCGCGCATCGCCTTTCCGCCACGTGATCCACGACCAGAACTCCCAATTGGCAATTGTCCGGATATCTGCAAGAATCGTCTCACGATACGCACGTTTCCCTGTCAGTCGGTATCCAGCCAGGAGGGTAACAACACGTGTCTGCATCAGCCGGGCGCGGATCAGATGGTAGTTGTGGCCCGTTTCATTAACCTCTATCTCGCTATCTGCGGCAAACGCGCGAGCCATACGCCTGACCCTGCGGATCGACTGCTTGACCACGGTCGAGTCCGTGGGCTCGCCAAGACGGTCGTAGTGCTGATTGGAAAGGTAGAGTCGAGGATGAGGTTTTAGTTTTATGGTAGACATCAGGCAAGCCGTTTCAGAGCATCGATTACGTTATTGTGAATGGTCCCATTGCTGACAACTACGCCTTCATTACTGTGCAGACGTTCGGAGCTGGCGAAATCCAGAGGTTCTCCGTGCATGTCGGTAACGGTTCCACCGGCTTCCTCAACGACCAGAGCACCCGCAGCGTGATCCCAGATCTTCTCGGCATATCTGCCGGAACCGGGTGACGGCAATCGCAGGTATAGAACAGCATCTCCGCGGGCGACCGCCGCGTATTTCGCCTGACTATCCATCCGCAGCGACGGAGAATGGATGTCTACGGCCGTCGCGATCTTTGCCTGAAGCGTCTGGTTCCCGTGACCGGATTCGACACTCTCGACAAATCGATGACTCGCTTCATTTCCGGAAGTGTCGACGACTACGGACTCACCCGTATCGGCCTCGAGAGGCATCATTTCTGTCCCCTGACCTCGTACGGCGACCATGAGTGTCCCCAGACAAACCCCATCATTCACAGGGAGTGCGGGACAGGCCAGAACGGCGACCTTGAGATCACCTTCTTCAATCAGGGCAAGAGCCACTGCATATTGGTCATTCCTCAGAAAGCCCTTCGTCCCGTCTATTGGATCCAAGGTCCAATATCGGTCCGCGACCTGGCCGTTGCCGTGGTCGATCCAATCGCAGACCTCTTTGGACGTTCCTTCCAGACCTGCATCCCTGAGATAGCCCTGCACGGAGGCCAGCAAATCGGTGCCCTCGGCCTTTCGAAGATCTGTCGCATCCTCTTCGCCGACAATCGGGTCTCCGAACGTCTCGATAAGGTGGCGACAAATCAGGGCCTGCGACCCGAAATCTGCAACGGTCACCGGGCTCCGATCGGACTTCTCCAGCGTGCCCGGATCGACCATGTGTTTGCGAACTGACTGGCAGAGACGCGCTGCCAGCCGAGCGACCGTGATGGCCTCTGATCTTTCTCGTTCGTATCCCAATTCACCACCCATTTCTACTTGTCATTGCTTCGATCCAGCCAGCCCGGAAGCTCCAGACTTGCCGACTTCCGCCAGGCCGTAAGATATATCGAGGCCGTAAACCTGGCCGATTCCCGCGCACGCGACAGGGCAAACGCAGCGACTTCCTCATCTCTCACCCAATCCTTCTGCCCAAACGAAGGCATTCTGGGTCCCA
>CAYYGZ010000178.1:0-9917 GCA_964471275.1 uncultured bacterium
GGACTGTGAGGCATTCTTGGCGAAGATAGCGTGGACATTTCCGTTTGCAGATGCCGTGATTAGACCGGGCGAACTCCACGGCGACCTGGACGTCAACCGGGCGGGGGCCGGCCACGTGATCCAGGTGGGCGATACCTACCGAGTGTACTATTGGGGAACGGGATCGGACGGGTATCACCACATCTGTCTGGCGGAGACCCCGGTTGATGATCCGAACGGGTGGAAGGCGTGCGGGAGTGTTCTGGATCGACAGCCGGGGACAGCTTACAACGACCAGGGCCCGGGATTCCCTTTTGTGGTACCGCAGGAGAACGGTCCCTGGCTGATGTATGTCTGCGGGTGGGGAATTCCTCGCGCAGACGGGAAGTTGCCAAACACGACAGGTGTGGCGTTCAGTGACGACGGTGGACAGAGCTTCTCCTATCGCCACGAAGGGCCGATTCTGAAGACGGATCGGCCCTGGGACGAAGAGGGAACAGGCAGCGTGTTCGTCCGTCGCGCGGGAAGACAGTTTCACATGTACTACACGTCGATCGGTCGGTATTTCGATAGACCCGAGGGCGTGGAAACAGGCCACGGTGACGTGATACCGAGGATCGGTGTGGGGTTCGCGGTTTCGGACGATGGTGTGGATTGGGTAAAGCCGCAGGATGATCTGATGGTATCTCCCAGGGGCTTCGATACCGAGCCTTACGAATACATCAGCTCAAAGCCCTTCCTGCTTGAAGAGGCAGATGGGTGGCGGATGTGGCTACACACCTTCGGGTCGGCCTATCGTGTCAGAAGTCTGTTTGGACAGGATGGTTTGAATTGGGAATGGCAGGAGAGTGGGGTCGACGGCGAATTCGGCGTCGGTGAGACGGGATGTTTCGACGACCGTCAGAGATGCTACGTTTCCGTGATCAAGTCTGGTGACACATACCGGTGCTGGTTCACGGGGAACGGGTTCGGTGAGACAGGGTTGGGCTATGCAGAAGGGACTGTGGCTGACGACCGATGACCGGCATGAGGGTCTGCCTCAGAGCGGGAGAATCTTCACCGCAGAGCAGAGAATAGCCACCAAGGGCACCAAGAGGGGGACGGTGTCGGATCCGGGCGAAGTTCATCCCGCCGAATGGCAGGTCTCCGCACTTACCTGCTTTCGCCCTGGCTCTCATCCGTATGGCAATCAGACTCAGGCATTGGCTGCCAGCATACGGTCGACGACCTGTTGTCTGTACTCCTTCGACAGGCTTCGGAAATACGCACTGTAGCCGGTGATGCGCACTACCAGGTCGGGGTACGCTTCCGGATCGGCGTGTGCTTCCAGCAGCTGCTCCCGGGATATGACGTTGAGATTGATCAGTGTCCCCCCGAGGTCATTGTGTGTCTTGATCAGGGCGACGACGTTGTCGATGCCACCGAGGGTGTGTGCCAGTGAACTGTCCAGGTCGAGCTGCAGCGGCGTCGTGTTCCCCCAGCGGGGCTGCACCTCCGCTACCGCCGTCGATTTTGCCGTTGGTGCGCCGCCTCCGCCCGGCAGGAAGCCGGGGTCGGGGTTGGCATTGTGTGCGACGCGGTCACCGGCACGCCGACCGTTGGGTGTGGCGCCGAGTATGCTGCCAAAGCGGTTCACGGTGCCGTGTGAGAACAGACCGGGCAGCACACGGTATCCCTTTGGTGTCGGTGTAGCGCGCACGAGGTCGCTGTAGATCTCGGAGATGCGCTTCGCCCAGTAATCGGCGCGTGTGCCGCCGGTTCCGAAGCGGGAAATCGACTTCATCATCAGCCGCATATCTTCGGCTTCTTCCCAGTTGCCCGCGAGCAGATCTGCCAGCTCCTGCCAGGTCAGACGCTGCTCTTCAAACACCCGCTGTTCGATGGCGGCGAACGAGTCCGCCACGGTGGCCAGTCCAATGCCGTCGACGGTCAGGTTATAGATATCGACGCCACCCTCAGCCACGTCGAGCCCCCGCTCTATGGTCCCGTGCATAAACAGGTTGAGCACGATCTCGGCGGTAAGATGGGAGTGCCGCTCCATGTGCCAATCCTTGCCCTGTTTTACAGCATCGACGCTGATCGCGAGGTGGTCGCGGTAGCGGCCCAGCAACGCCTCTATGTCCGGTGCCTCACCGCCATCACGCTGTTTCGCGGTGGTGTCATCAAAGGCGCACAGAAACGGCGCCACGAGACACTGCCGGGTAACGTCCTGCAGGCAGTACTCGATTCCCGGAAGCGCCGTCCAGTTGCAGCCCACCTTCGCCCGCATACGCGCAAGTGACGTGGGGTAGCCGTTGCGGGCAAAGCCTTCGTCCAGCCCGTGGGAGCAGGCATAGCTGCAGCCCGTGCCGTCAGCGAATATGTTCACCACCGCCTGGCGCAGCAGGTCCGGGTCGAGATCGTCGTGTACGCGTACGGCAATGTTGGTCGGGATTCGGAGGCAGTGCATGGCCTCCAGTACCAGGAATGACACGCGGCTGGTGACGTCGTGGCCGTCGGCTGCAGGGCCGCCTATCTGCGAGTAGTGGGTGTCGTTAAAGAACAGGCTGGCCAGACACCAGACCGCTTCCTCATCTGTCAGCTGGCCGGCCTCGATGTCGGCCTCGTAGTAAGGGCGCAAGAGCTCGTCGATCTGTCCCAGAGCACCACCCGCCGACCACATGCGATCCACCGACTGGAACCAGGCCAGGAACTGACAGGCCTCGCGGAACGTGGCGGGCGGTCCATCGACCAGTCGCTCGTTTATCGACGCGATCTTGAGCAGGTTGTCCTGAGTTTCCGGATCGCCCTCGGCGGCGGCCATTTTTTGCGCCAGCGTCACGTGGCGGCGTATCCAGGCCTGAATGCCTTCGACAAAGGCTTCCTCGCCGTCGTAGAAAGCGGGGTCGTCAGGACGGTTGAGTGACCGGTAGCGTTTCAGCTTCTGCAGCAGCCCTCCCCAGCCAAGGTCGAGGCCGATGCGCATGTCGGGTCCTAGATGGTTCATCGCACCAATCCCGGGATAAAGCACGTGATACTTGTCGAACGTCGGCTGCAGATGGTGAGCCCGTTCTTCCTCTGGCCATCCACCTACGTTCGGGATGCTGCCTCGCATCCAGGCTCCCGCCAGGGCGCTCATAGGGTGGATGTAGGCGGGATGCACGCGCAGCCACTCTCTGAAGTTCTCGCCAATGGCGCGGATCCCGTGAGCCCGTCCATCCGGGTGGTTGGCGCTCACTGTGAACGGAATCGGTTCCGGCCACGGGATGCGACCGTGATCGTCGCTGTCGTGCGAGCCTTCGTCGCTGATCTTCTCACGTGTGTGTTTCTTCTTGGTCAGTCGCAGTGCATCGATCCGTGCCTGGTAGGTGAGGCTGACGGTTGTATCGATCATATGGTTGTCTTTGCGTTTAGACGGACATCGTCAACATACTGGCGGGCTACGTCAGCCAGTTCCTGCAGCCTGTCGGCATCAGGCGTGTGGAGTGACCCGTTGCCTATAAGGCCGAAGCTCATAAGCTTGGCGTCGCCCAATGCGTGATAGGGAAGCAGTTCATAGTAAAGCAGGTCAGGCAAATCTCCAACAAGCCTCGCCATGGCAGCGATCTCCTCGTTGCTGTCGTTGACTCCGCCCACCACCGGGGTTCGCACGATGACGGGGTGTCCCGCCGTGCCGAGATGTTCGAGGTTGGCGCGGATACGCTCACCCCCGGTGCCGACGAATTGATGATGACGGTCCGGGTCCAGAACCTTGAGATCGTAGAGTACCAGATCGCAGTGGGGCAGGAGGGAGGCCAGCTGTGACCAGGGATAGTTACCGGCGGTGTCCACGGCCGTATGCAGACTGTGGCTACGGCACGCCGAGAGCAGCTGGCGCAAATAGTCGGTCTGCAACACGGGCTCTCCTCCGGAGAAGGTGACGCCGCCGCCAGAAGATTGGTAGTAGGGCTCATCCTTGATGACCTCGGCTAGGACTTCCGCGACCGACATCTTCCGGCCGCAAATCTCCAGCGCGCCGGAGAAGCACTCGTCCGCGCAGCTTCCGCAGGCTCTGCAGACGTCGCGGTCATAGGTCCGTCCCGTCTCGTCAAGGCCCTGGGCTCCGACCGGGCAGACGGCAACGCAGCGGCCGCAGGCGATACACCGGTCCATATGGACCTGGAGTAGCGGCGCGGCGCGTATGGACTCGGGGTTATGGCACCACGTGCAGCGGTTCGAGCACCCCTTGAGAAATACGGTGGTGCGCACGCCTGGACCGTCCGTTGTCGTACAACGCTGGATGTTGAAGACGGTACCGCTAAGCGTGGTGCCTACGTCGGGTGTGTTCGACATGATGCCTTTACGCGTTCGCGCCCCATCGAGATGGGGTGATGAGGTTGCAGTGCCTGAGATCCGTGCGTCGTGCCGCTTCTGTATTACGGTGGCTGCGGCGATGATTCGTTGGGATCTGCGTGCTCGGCTATGTGCCCTGTCTCTATAGATAGGGATTGGCCCATGTTCTGGAAAAGCGTTTTCCTGAGGAACGCAAGATCCCGTCGGACCCGGCCGCGCGGGACTGCTCATGGCGTTTCTGCAATATACACGTGGGGTTGATAGGCTGGCGGTTTGAAGTGCCGATTGGGACAAAGGTCTGAGACTGTGATCCGCACGTGTAGTCGAAATTCCGCGTGGTGCCTCCCTGATGTGAGGGGTATTTGAGGTGAGGGATCAGGCCGCCACCTGTGCCTCGATCTCGTCGAGCTTGTCGGGGGTGACCGCGGCGTCAATGAAGAGGGCGAGCCCCTCGGGGCGGAGTTCCTCTAGAAGCATCGGGATCTCATCCGGGATGTGGACCATGATGAGCAGCGATCGGCCCCGATCCTGGATCTTGCGGAACATGTCGAGCCAGCGGAGGGCGGAAGGGGTGCCCGCGCCCGGTGTGAACTGGATGGCATCGAGAGCGTCGACCTCGAGCAGGGCGTCGATGTGAACGGCCGCGTCGGGCCCGTCCAGGTGGAAGATGGCCCGGCCGACGGCTTCGGCCTGTCCGGCGATATCGGGGAGCAAGAGTTTCCGAAAATGGTCAGGGCCGACCAGGGCGTTGAGGTCGCAGGCGGGAATGACGTAGGGCACATTGGACCAGAGCATGTGCCAATGGATGATGCCGGCGCCTTCCGGGAGAACGCGATCATAGAGTGCCGAGAACGCACGCCGCCAGGATGGGTCGATGCGCTTGAGGGACGAGTCGATCGCGTCGGGATTCAGCGCGACGTCCAGACAAATGGCTTCCGATCCCCGCAGGTTCAGCAGTACGTCGGCGGAGCCACCGAGATCTGGCGTGCAGACAAGGTAGCGGCCGGCCGCATCCCTGGCCGCGAGATCCAGGAGCTTGTGCAGAAGCTGCCAGTCCGCGTTGTCGTCGGCAATCGACCAGTCCGGCGCATTCGACCATTCGTCATCGATGAAGGCGTGTGTCCAGCAGGTGTCAGAACCGACCTCGCGGAGGCCACCAACCAGTGAACTGATGAGAACGGGGCCAAAGTCGACACGCACGCTAGGCAAGGCGTCCGAGGTCCGGTACCGCTGCTGCATGTCTGTGACTTTCGCCTCCAGCCAGGCTGCGGGATTGGTCATGAGGTCCAATCGTCTGTTGATCGGACGTCCAGGATCCGGGTTGGCGAATCCGATCAGGATCGGTCGATCGAGGACGTCGTGGGCCCACCACGCTTCGAAGCGTTTCGCGACCGCCGGGAAGTGAGGGCATTGCTCGAGTGGTTCGGATGACAACGCTTTGAGTGAACGCTTCCAGGAGGCAAGGTCGGGCAACATTTCGGTCGGCATAGAACTCTCATTCAGGTGTGTGGCTATTAACGAGTTAAAAAAACCCCAGATGGGTGTGCAGTGACTATGGTTTCGGCGGACGTCAGAGCGGCGACGAGGGCCCTGCTCGGGACAAGCTCGAGCCGGTCTGGGTAGCTGGGTTCCCGAGAAAGCACGCACAGTGTCCCGTGTTCGTGCTGGTGATAGTGCGTTTGCCGGGGAAGGCTACCTCACGGGATTTGCACGGGAGTCAGAGCGAGTTCTATCATCTATCACCCCCATCCCCCCGTCGCGGTAGCCTGCACCGGAAATGCCGCCCTCAGCGTGGCCACGTCCCGCTTCTCTCCCTTCACAACCTGGTCGACCGACACCAACCCAAGGATCATTTTCATCAGGTCGTCCTGTCCCAGATCCACCCCGCTCCCTCTCCGTTCATCCACCGTCACGCGCTCTCCATCCCAGACCAGTCCAACCGTCTCACCCCGCACACGAAGACCGACCTCACCCGGTGTCTGCTCTGCTGTGCATAGCCGCACCGTCAGCTCCGGGACAATCGCCTCGAGCAATCCCCTCAGACTCAGCACCTGCAGCATGTTTCCGCCTTCAGACGACTGCCAGAGCGACGGCACGAACCCGCAGCTTGCGTCCCGGTACAGATCGTAAAGAGTGGGGTCCAGCGGCAGCCGCGCCCGGACCGATTCAGCACCCGCAATCGCTGCCTGACGCAGGACGTATCGCAGCGTTTCTCCAAACGGTCGGGTGTCACTCAGATCACACGCCCCGCTGGAGATCGACACCGCCGGCGAGAGCAGCGTATGTGGCGGCGTGTTCTGTGATGCAAAGATGTAGGCCCGGACCGCGCCGTCCACCTCGTAGATCACGCGCCACGGATCGTCGACGCCAACCCCGAACGATCGCGCCGGTTCCGCCCCGGTCCGTCCTGCGTTGAAGGCCGCGTAAAGCGCTTCGCACGCCGCCGCATCTTGGCGTCCGTCATACGCCCTGATCCGGGCATCCTCCTCTGGACGATCCAGGTAGTTTACCGGATCGGTGTACCCGCCCCGAGACGTCAATCCCCCCAGTGGGAAGCTGATCGAGCCCCGTGGGAATGGCACCCACCCGAACTGCTCGTAGAACCGCCGATACCCGCCCAACCGGGACAGGGGATACCCGTCCGCCCTCACCTGCTCCACGGTCTTCTGCATCAGCGTCGTTCCGAGCCCCTCTCCCTGGCGGTCTGGCGTGATACACACTTCGCCCACGTCCGCCTTGGCCAGGACAGACCGCCCCACCTGAATCTCATCCCGCCGAATGTGCACGGTCCCAACGATTATGCCCTCCTGCACAAGCACCCAGTACGCGTCGATTTCGCTCGTAATTCTCTTCCTGTCACGCTCATACTTCACCGACCACGGCGCTCTCCCAAACGCCTGTGCCGTGACGCGAAGGATCGCTCCCGCATCTCCCGCCAGCGCTTGCCTGAATTCAATGCGATTCATCGAAGAAGTCCGTTGGCACACGCAGCGACCACACCTGGCGGTCGAGGATCTTGGCACAATCGGCGATCAGCTAAATCCTGTTGTTGTGTATCAGAGCCGAGTGTTCGTGACGCGGTGTCCAGATGACGACGGCGGTCACCTGGGTCCACTCGGTGCCGTCGGTGGACGACCAGACCTAGTTGTAGCAGGTGTCGCCAGGCATGTGGCGACCGCCCATGATCCACAAACGACCAAAGTGGACGACGGTGGCGGGCAGGTCGCTGTGCTCCCATGGCGTTTCGTCCACCGTACACGTCCAATTCACGCCGTCCGGAAACTTCCACACGTCGCGCGGGCCGATCTTCTCTGGCGAGTACCATCCGCCGAGAATCCACAGGTGACCGTCGTGGACGAACTCGCCTTGTGAATCCCGCGGCTGGAAGGGAGCTTGGGGATTCACGAGTTCCCAATCGGGGCCGTGCACCGTTCGATGTGAAGATATGGGTTCTTCTTCTCTACGTATGACAGGTATCGGTACAAACTACGGAAACGGAATAGCTCTGGTTGGCAGAGCTTCCTCTGTAAGACTGCGTTTCGCACACGTCTGCCAGGATTTCTGCATTTGCGCGCGTCTGTCAGATCATCTGGTCGCGAAGACTCTCACGATCGATGGGTTGCTGACTGTCCTCACAGCTGGCGACTCCCATCCAGAACCAGGGGAGGCCGCGAGAGCCGGGTAGATTGCCGCCGGTGCTGATGGCCGATAGCGTTGTTGCGCTGTGAGGTCGCGCGGTACCGCAGAGCCGTCACCCCCAGGACGACACGTCCTGGATTCTGGCCGTATGGTGAAGATTCTGCCACAGAGCAATCTACCTCTGAGTGTCCCACTGATCGGGGTATCGGTACTTCCACGGGCTTCCTTGTCCAATTGTAGAGTGGGTCGACTCAGTGCCTCGAGGGCCATCACGCTTGACCTGGCGGTGCTGTCGGTAAGTGTTGTGCCGGTGCCGGTTCATTTGCCATCCGTCACCTCGCTTCGATCAGCGAGATCAGCAGCTCTACCGCCTCTTTGACGAATGCGGGATCCTCCGCGTGCGTTTCGCGTTCGATCAGCTCAACATTGTCGGGTAGCGTCGATCTGATCTCCTGGAGGAACGCCTCGTCACTCTCCTGATCTTCCAACACCATGCCCTCAGCAGAATAGCGGCTGACTCCCTTCGTCGGCACAATGAGATGAGCCTTGCCCTCTGCACTGGCCAGGCGGCCGGTGATCTCCCTTGCCACACGGACAATCTCGTGTTTCGTAAGTCTTGGCACGAAGACAATCGGGTTGTGGAAGGTGTATTTGTACTGGCTGTATTTCTCCGGGACCTCGTTAGGGGTAGACACGAGCAGACCCAGGTGCTCGGCTCCGCCCGGACACACGACCTGAGGCAGACCCAGCTTGCCGGCCACGGTCAGACGTTCCGGGCCACCCGCGCGGAGTCCGTCGAACAGTTCATCAGCGATTTCTCCCATGGCGTAGTCAAAGACGGCGCCGATGATGCCTTCCTTCATCATCTGTTCCATCGCCTGCCCCCCGGAGCCCACGGCGTGGAAGACGATAACCTCGTAGCCGGCCTGGTTGAACAGGTCGAGGGCGATCATCGCCCCCTCCGTCAGCACACCCAGATTTGTCATACCGATAAGTGGTTTGTCTCTCTCCGAGGATCTGATGGGCTGCTCGATCTGGGCCATGCCGTAGGCAGCACCGGCCGCGTTGGCGAGGATGCCGCACGTGAACGTGTTGAGTCCCAGGATGTCACTGACCGAGAACATCATGGTCACATCCTTGACACCGACGAAGGCAGAGGTATCTCCCGAGGCCATGGTGGACACCATGATCTTGGGGAAGCCGTAGGGCAGTGCTTGCAGGACCAGGCTGCCGTTTGAGGTCCCCTGAGTTCCGCCCAAGCAGATGATGGCGTGGATCCTTCCTTCATCGACCAGCTTGCCTACAATCTTTGTCGCACCGGCTACCATCACCGGCGAGGCGCCTTGTCGGTTCGGGTCTTTTAGGATATCCTCGAGACGGGTTCCACCAGCGGCGGCGAGTTCGCCACGTTGGATATCGGCGTGTGTTCCCGGCTCACCAACGACTCCCATATCGATCAGCAGGGCAGATCCGCCGAGCTGTTCAATCTGCTCGCGGATGTAGTTGGCCTCCTGACCTTTGGTATCGAGCGTAGCCAACACGGCGATGGTTTTCTTCATGACTCAGTCTCCAAAGGACAGGTTGGCGAACTGCGAGGCCGTCTCCGTGACCGCCTTCTCGATCGGAATACGTTCGGTCGATGAACCCGTCCAGATGCCGTGCCCCGAGGTGTGGTCGAGCATGTACTGACCGTCTTCGGGTGTCTCCATTGCCGCCCCGTGACCGATGAGAATCAGATCTGGCTTGATACTCAGTACCTTCTGGTATGCTTCCTCTGTGCGCCGGGCTGTCTCCTCGATGGTCTCACCCGAGTCGAATCCCTTCAAACCTCCCTTGGTGGTCCCGGCGTGAAAGCAGAACACATCTGGCTGAGCTTCCTCCACGACCTGTATGCTGTCGTCAAGATCGAAGGCCAGGGCGACACTCACCATGTCCATCTCCCTGGCCAGCTTCAGCATCTCCACCTCGTGCTCGAAGGTGATGCCGCT
>CAYYGZ010000179.1:0-9773 GCA_964471275.1 uncultured bacterium
GCAAAACAGTCGTAATAAAGAAACCGCTTGGCCTTTTCGAGTGTCTTCGTGACTTTGATGGTCCTATTTTTCTAACAGAGGACGAGGAAGAGCCAATGCCGCTCCCCAAGATCGCAAACTCAGCATTCACCGCCTATATAGCGGACAACCACGCGACGGGTATCCACCGGAAAGGCTACAACGGCGTCGCGTCGCTTATCCCTCACGGTTACGGCAACAATATCTTCGTTCCGTCCTATGCTGGACTGAACTACGAGACGATCGGTCTTGCAGGGCTCCCCCCCTACTTCGATATCCACAAGATGAAGTTCGAGCCGCGTTCCGAGCCGATGTCGATCGTGGAAATGGATGAGGACCGGGTCGTCCTCGAGCAGCCAGAGACGTCACACTCCCACGTCTCTGCTCGGATCACGTTCCGAGTCGCCGAGCCCCACTATCTGCACCAGAAAATCAAACTCACTTTCCATCAGCGATTCTGTGAGGAGTCAGAGCCAAACCTGTTTACCAGTCTCTGGGCAAGCTACATCAATCAACCGGCCGACCGTCACGTCTACCTGCAGCGCCCGAATCACAAAGCGGAACTGGATCGGTGGATTGGGCTGACGCGTGAGGAACACGGATCACCCGCATATGACATCCGTCACCTGCCGGACCAGGCAATCACGTCAACCGACCATCTGTTTCGGATGCACACATCAGAGCCCGTCGATGACCGACACCGGGAGGCGATAGAGAACGAAGTCCGTTCTGCGCTGCCCTACTACTTCGGCATCTGCGCCGAGAATCTCACATACCTGATGATGTATGCTCAACCGGATCGCGTCAGGCTTGCCTACTCGCCCAACGGAGGTGGAAAAGCCCCGAAATGGAGCCCGGCCTGGGATTATGTTCTCCACCTCGACGATGCCCACTTGAACACCACATACACGTGGGATGTCTGTCTGGCTCTGCTTCCGTTCGAAGGACGTGCAGCAATTCTCGAGGAAGTTCGTCAATTTCAGGCGAATCCCTTGTGAGGCAGGAGAGGGACTTGGGATTGGCCATTATCCAGTTGCCATTGGCCATTAAGAGGCAGAGAACGGAAGGGATGCGCGGCGCCTAGTGATCTGAGATGTGGGGGATCAGTTGTGGATGTCACTGGATTCCGACGTTACGGTGCGACGGGAACACTTGGGATTGGCCATTGACCAATGAGGAGCATAGATCCCGATAAACTGCGTATCAGTAGATTACAGAAATAAAGCCCTCGGCGACGGGATTCGCCGGGGGCTTTTTCGGAGGGACCGAACCGGGGAAGATTCGGCTGCTACGAGGATACTTCTACTCCAAGGGAGAAACAGTCTCGTGGGGAGCTAGATCTCCAAAGCTCTTTGTACCATATCCTTCGATGCGTTCATAGCCGTAACGTTCGCTTCATACGCGCGTGAGGCCGTGATCATATCGACCATCTCTGTGACGACATTGATGTCCGGATAAACAACGTAGCCGTCTTCGCGTGCGTCGGGGTGTGCCGGATCATAGACCAAGCGGGGCTCGACGGGTTCTTCTCTAATCTCAATTGTTTCGACACCGGCTCCCAGAAGCTCTTCCGCGCGAGGCCGGGGTCCTGCCGGCATGTGGTTCGAATGCGTTCCCGACAGGTTTGCTTTCCGTTCGTTCAGTATGTTGTTGAATCTCTGTTTGAATGGCGACTCGATGACGACAATCCGTTTACGCTTATAGGGGCCGCCTTCCTCCGTCCTCGTCGTGTCCACATTCGCGATATTGCTCGAAATCGCGTTCAGCTTCCGTCGCTGGGCGGAGAGTCCGCTTCCGCTGATATCGAAGGCGTCGAAAATGCCTCCTGACGAGGGTTTGTAGCCCTGAGCAGATCGTGCGAGTGTGACGCTCTGTGTGACTGCCATCGGAGTGGTCCTTAGCTACTGGTGCATTGGGATGTTCAGGAGTCACCCCGGCTTAATGCAACGCGCGTGCCGAACGGAAAGCCTCCCAGAAGGCCAGCGTTTATGGGGATTCCCGCCTCCCGTTCCGCTTCTACACGGAAAATCCTTCACCTGAGCAGCGGAACGACCTGCCGCAGTTCCCGTCATCCAGTCCACCCCGGGGCCCCTGATACCATTCCACTCATCACTCATTCCAGTTCTATCAACGTGATCTCGGCCGGAGCCAGATACCGGAACGGGGCCAGTGTCAATCCCAGTCCGTTCGTCACGCTGAGCAGCGTTTGACCGATCCGATAGAACCCGGAAACATACGGCGTCTCGAACGAGGACGAATTCAACCGATACCCGAACCAGTTCAACCCGATCTGCCATTCGTGAGTATGCCCCGACAGAACCAGATCATACCCACTCTCAGACGCAAACTCGACGATATTCAGGGATGGCTGGTGTGTCAGCATAATTACCAGATCCCCCTCTGGCCCGTTCGTCTCCGAGACCAAATCGGGCCGGCTGCTGTATACATTCGTAATCACCGTTACACCGACAACTACGATGCCTCTTCCTCCCTCCACCTGTTTCACCCCAATCGCCGCCAATCCATCTGCCACGCGCTTCGGCGCAGACCAGATGTCGTGATCGTCCAAGCAGCCAAAGATCCCCTTCCTCGGATTCATCATTGCCAGACAGGCCACGCCCTCCTCGACGTGTTGAGTCCCGCGTGTTACCAGGTCACCAGAGAACAGCACGAGATCAGGCGCCAGGGAGTTGACCAGTTCTGCATACCTGACCAGCAGAGCAGGTCAACTCCCTGGGATCCGCCTGAATGTTACTGATGTGGGCAATACGGAGTCCGGCCAGATCGGGTGCAAGGGCCTAGATCGTCACGGTCTTTCGCCGGACCCGGATCGTCCGTGTATCCGGGTATACTCTCGCAATGACGAAGATGAGACCGAGTATCAGCAGACTGGCCGTGAGTCGGGCCTGGTGTTCGGTTCCAGAACGGGGATCCTGCGCGCGACGATCGAGGTAATATCGACAAGCAGCAGATATGAAATGCATTGGCCAGCGAAAATCACGACGATCCAGAAGGGGTAGGCCAGAAGGAAGTCCGTCGTGGGATGCCCGTTCATCAGCCGGTTGACCCACCTGGGAGGTCGGGCGTGATAGGCTCACTGACAGATAAAGGAAAACACCGCATACCAGAGACCCAGACAGAGCAACGTCCAGCGCAGCGGCTTTATAAAGGAAGGAGCCAGCACGCCGCACGCTAAACAGGCACGCCAGCAGATATAGAGATAACAGGGAAGCGATGCCCAGAACACCGACGTCGACACCCGAAAGACCAGGGCACCGCGCCTCCTTATTCCCGATTGGCCAGCGCCATATCCAACTGGTCCAGAACCGCCTTGACGCGTTCTCCCGGGTCCCACCTTTGAGCAGGCAATCATGAAAACACAGGATCTGCGTGATTCCCATCCTTCAACTGAGCGGGTTGAGCCCCCGGCAGTTGGGTCTAGGTCACAAGGATCAGCCCATCGCTGTCGATTCCTCGGGCACTCATAATGGCACTCAGATTATCCAGCGCCAGCATCGATGATAACCCTCGATAGGTCGTGTAACAGCTCCGCACGACAATCTGCTCCGTCACTGCGCGGACCTCTTCCCGCCACGTCGTCAGATACGCCGTTCGTTCAGTCGTCGAAAGATCTCTCAGTGCCTCTCCGAAATCACCGGAGATCCACTTCAGTTTCTCGACGACGGGTGATCCTGAGAAGGGGCCCTGGATCGCAACCCAGGCTGTAGCCCTGGAACGAAGCGAGACGTCGGATACCAGCGTGTACATGACTTCCAGCCCACCCTTGCTATGTGAGAGAAGGAGGATCGGCTTGCCTATGTGCCTGAGCGTATTTGCAATTACGCTCGCGTTGTGCCGGACGCTCCTGATGGAGCCGAAACCGGAAACGTTCTAAACATCGACATAACCGAGCGGTGGGGTCATCCAATCCTGGCTGGCCAGGAGATCCTCGAAGGTCCTCAGCCCGAGCCTCTGGGCGATGTGTGACCCCAGTCCCGGGACCGTGACAAGCGTATGCCCGTCCGCCCAGTCAGGCCGTGCGTGCACGATGTGCTTTCCCTCGTGTCTACCACAGAACGAGATGCCCAACAGGGCGCAAAGATCCAGCTGTGCAAGCGGGGACACAGGCCACCAGCTTCTCCTCCTCTTCAGTGCTGTACTTCGCCCTGAGTCAGGCAACTCGGTTCTGCGGTTCCCCCGACAGATATGCGAGCACATTATCCACCGCTCCCCCATTCAGCAGATCAACTCCCTCCGGTGTCATATCCGCGCAGTGCGGTGTCAGGACAACGTGATCGCACGCAAACAGGGGGTGATCGGCAAGTGTCGGCTCCTCCTCAAACACGTCAATCCCAGCTCCCATCAGATGGCCCGAATCGAGTGCCTGCACCAACGCATCCGTATCGGCGACCGCACCTCGAGCGCCGTTCAGAAAGATGCTGTTCGGTTTCATCATCGCGAACTGTTCCGTGCCGATCAGGTGCGTGCTGTCCTCCGTCAATCTTACGTGCACGCTGATCACATCCGATTCCGCCAGTAACTCATCCATCGATTTGAACGTAACACCCAGCGCCTTCGCTCGCTCATCCGTTGGATTATACGTCCACGCAATCACCTCCATACCGATCGCGCGACCGAGCCTCGCCATCTCTGCGCCGATGGCGCCCGTGCCGATGATCCCGAGCGTCTTCCCCTGAAGCACCACGTTATCGTGCCGGGGCCAGCCGCCCTTCTTCATCTCGGCCGTCAAGTACGCCGCGCGCTTCGACACGGCAAACATCAGCCCAAAAACGTGCTCCGCCACAACGGGGGCTGTGCGTCCCGGCTGATTGCTGATGATGACATCGTGCGCCCGGGCCGCCTCGAGATCGAACATATCGGTACCGATCGAGCACGATGTGATCATCTTCAGATCCGGAAGCTGAGCAAAATCGTCCGCTCCCCAGGTAACCGCGCCCCGTGTGTTCATGATGACCTGTGCGTCCTGAACACGCGATATTTTATCCGCGGCATCGGTTGGCCGATCCGTATGGATCACCACCTCTCCCTTGCCCGTGAGTCGGTCGAGATGTGGTGAATCCTGTATCTGCGGCGGATCATCTCCTGGTACCACAATCTTCACATCTGCCATCCATCCTCCTCCAGTATACTCGGTCCGAACTCCAGAAGGAGCTCTTGTTTCGGTATGATTCTGGCCAAACTCTGAGTGGAAAAATCTTTCACCGCAGAGGACACAGAGAACGCAGAGAAGACCGAGGTTTGGGGGAAGAATGCGAAGCCAAGACTCAGGACCGTAGACTGAGAATCAACTCGGTTGGAGTCGGTCTCTCCCGGTCATGCTCATGTTCTCAGTATCTTCGACAGTGGAACATTGCCGGATCAGGGCTCTATCTCAGCCCTGATCTTCTCTAACAGAAAGTCGATCTCCTCTTCCAGAAGGAAGAACGGCACACTTGCCCGCATCCCCTTCCGGGACGCATGAACTGCTTTGATCACGATATGGTACCGTTCGCGCAGACGATCCCGCAGGTCTTCGGGCGACCTGTCGCCAATCCCGAAGCTGACCAGAGCCGCTGAACTCGCGTCTGATCCCGGTGTCTGCAGCTGCAGATGCGGAGAGGCGGCTACTCCGTCCTTCAGCCGACACGTCAGCTCCCGGGTGCGTGTCCAGATCCGGGCGACGCCGATATCCTCCAGGAAGTCCAGGGATCTCGCCCAGGCGTGTACCAGCGGCCACGACCAGGGACCGAACTGATAGCGCTCCGCCCCCGGCTTGAATTCGAATTCATGTGCATGCCAGTCCAATCGAGATTCTGAACGGCCACCCGCATAGGTGACTGCGACCTGTTCGGCTTCCGGCTCCCTGACAAACAGCAGACCTGCTGCATAGGGTCCATACATCCACTTATATGACAATATGCCTGCAAAATCGCATCCCATCTCCATCAGGTCCTGCGCGTAGAGACCACCGGAGTGTGCGAGATCCACAAAGGACAGTGCGCCCCTCGATCTTGCGGCAGCACAGATCTCGCCCGCTGGCAGTCTGGCCCCGATATCCGTCGTCACGTGGCTGAAGGCGACGAGTCTTGTCCGCCCCGTCATCGCCTGCTCAAACAACGACAGCTGCTGATCGGCGGTCTCCGCGATCGGTACTGTCACCACTTCCACACCGCGTCGATCACTCACGTGGAGGGACGCCAGGTAGATCGCAGCTTCCTCTTCTGCCGTAATCAGAATCTGATCACCCGGATTCCAGTCCATCCCGCGAATCACCGTCTGGTACGCCTCGCTAACACCACGCATCAGGGCAACCTGTGACTTCCCTACCCCAAAGAACCGGGCGATGCGGGTGATCGATGCCTCCCTGCGTGGATACTCTTCCTCAGGATAGGCGATATGCATCGGACCGCGATCACTCAATTCGGCCATCAGCTCGGCGTGGTAATCCGCCACCGATCGCGGCGTGATGCTGACGCCACCGTTCTGAAACCAGACAAAGGTGTCCAGGGGTGGGAACTGATCACGAATCGTCCGAACGTCCCGTTCAGTCATCGAATGAAACCTCGACAGTGCTGACAACCCCGCGTCGATCGTGATGGTTGACGGATCTCGCCTGCAGAATGGATCCGTCACGCTCCGGCGACCAGATGAATACATCCGCCACCGTCTCCCAGGCCTCACCGTCAGATGACCGCTCAAAGCAAGCCAGGTTGGGTGTCGCCGATTCCAGCTGCACACCAATGTCGCCACCCAGATCGCTCTCAATCAGATGGATGTAGGTCTCGTTCACGGACCAATAGAGATCGTCACTCCTGCACGTGTGGTTGGTGAACCAGGGAAGTGCCTCGGTCTTCTCGTCTTCCCAGAAGAGGTAGCCATCGTAGTGGTAGGACCCTCTGCCGTGTTCGGATTCCCCGGGCTCGAGCGAACGAAGCTCATCGTTCCGCAACGAGATCATGAACCGTTCGAACAGGCGTAGCCGGTCTTCCACCTTGTAGCGGCCTTTTGTCGCGGGCGGGGGCTGCGGCGTCACCTTCACATCGTCATACTGGTCGTTCACCCAGGCTTCATGACATTCACCGGCTGAAAGCGGAACGCCATCCCGTTCAAAGTGGTAGACAAACTTCGTCTCGTCGTTGTTGTCGCCTCCCACATCCATCGCCACCCATTTCTGATGATCCGTCGACCACACCTCGTTGATGCAATGGCTTCGCATGATCTGCGTTCTGGCGCTCAACCCCAGAGCCGCACAGCACTGTGACATCACCGTTGCGTAGTGCGTGCACATCCCAAGACTGAGTTTCCGGCTCGTCAGCTCCAGGATGAGCATCGCATCCCAGGGCGGACAGAAATCGACCCCACCCATATCCCACCCGTCTTCCCACCGGTTACGGACCCACTGGCGAAGCTGCAGATAGGCGTCAAACTCCGTCGGTGCCCCCCGCACGACATCCTCCAGATGCCATCGATCTCGCAGCCGCTCGGCTCGGGACTCATCGTGCAGAGCGTGAGCGAAACGATAGGAACTGCGTCGGAGAAGCGCCTGGGACCGTCGCACCGTCCGCGCTGACCCCTCTGCATCGACGACAACCCTCACCACAACCTGCTTCACAACCGGTGTGAGATTCGGGTCTGCGGTAGTCAACTCCAGACGCCACTGCGCAAACCGAGCACATCCGGCAGCACCGGACGCCACGTCCGTCCAGACCGACCAGGATTCAGGTGAATACTCCGGAGTCGACCCGGATCGCGCGGTAAGCTTCACCTCACATCCTTCGGGAGTTTCACTATCGAATCCGAAGCTCACCGAGGAGGGCACCGAGACAGCCATATCACGCTCGGGGTCTCGACATAGATCGAAAACCTCCGATTCCGCCGAGCCAACCAGCGGATACTGGTCTAGCCACAAGCGGACCATATACTCTCCGTCACAACCGTTGTTCCAACCGAGGTCCTCGCTTCGCCAGGTCCTGCCGCCATCCTCACTGACCGCGCTCCGGTTGGGCAGCCGGCTCGATTCGATCAGAAGGCTCCACTCCGAGTTATCGCACGCGCGGAAACAGACGTCATTGTCTCCCTCGGTCAACCAGCTGACGGGAATCTCGAGTGTTGTCCACCGGTCCGTCCAGTAGGGACGATCTTCCTTCCACTCGTGGATCACGGGGTGACCGTTTACCAAAATCTCCAACTGCCCACCGGCGCGGTCACACGCCAGGTAAGGACAGAGCCTAGCCGTCTCACCTGCGAGCAGACCCAGGCGGAAAGTCTTCCGCGCGAGACGCATCCCTGCGATCGGCTCACGATCGCGGTCATTGCACTTCCCAAGTTCGTCAGCGACGGTCAGACCCCGCCGGAGGGCCAAGCCCTTCTCATCACGATGCAGCTGTTTACCCGTGGCGCGCTCAAAGCCGGTTCCGCACCAGATCTGTTCAGCTTTCACTGTGTCACTCCTGATTTCAGCCCAAGTTGTCCTGCACCAGAGCGATATGTATATTCAAGCCTCCTGGACACCAACGCAATCGCTCTTTCTTCCGCTTAAGGAGATACCCGTGGCAGCAGAACGCTTCGCCCGAGTGGGACACTTCAAGACCGTTGAGGAATTCCGTGCACATCTCGACAGCCTGGGTGTCGAACTTCCTCTCGATGACGCCATTGAGACAGCACCCGAGTCCCCCCTGGCACAGTCGTATGACCACAAAGGCTTCACGATCGGTAACCGATTCTGCATCCATCCAATGGAAGGATGGGACGGCGAAACAGACGGTAACCCGACGGAGTACACGATTCGGCGATGGCAGAATTTCGGATTGAGCGGAGCCAAGCTGATCTGGGGAGGCGAGGCGGTCGCGGTCCGACCCGAAGGCAGGGCCAACCCGAACCAGCTGTATGCCGCCGAGCATTCGAAGGCGGGCATCGGCAGGCTGCGGGAGGAACTGGTCAAGGCGCACAAGGAGAACATCGGGAATACGGATGATCTTTACGTCGGTCTCCAACTGACCCATTCCGGTCGGTTCTGTCGACCCAATGACAAAGCGAAACTTGAACCGCGGATCCTGTATCGACACCCGATTCTGGACGCAAAGTTTCACATCGATTCAGATGACCCGATCCTGTCGGATGACGAGCTAAAGGAACTGATCGAAGACTATGTCCGAGCCGCGAAGATGGCGCATGACATAGGTTACCATTTTGTTGACATCAAGCACTGCCACGGTTACCTGGGTCACGAGTTCCTGAGCGCCTTCACACGCCCCGGCCCCTACGGCGGAGCATTCGAGAATCGTACGCGCTTCCTGCGTGAGATCGTCGAGGGCATCCGCGCCAACTGTCCGGGGCTGGACATCGGTATCCGGCTGAGTGCGTTCGACTTCGTGCCCTTCCGGCCAGACCCCGAGAAAGGTGACGGGCGTCGGTTGGGTCCCGGTATCCCGGAGCCGTTTGAAGATCACCTGCCATACAATTACGGCTTCAGCACAAACCAGGATAACCCGACTGAACCGGATACGGCCGATGCGTGTGAATTCATCGACCTGCTCAAGGAATTGGACATCACGCTGGTCAACCTGTCGGCAGGCAGTCCGTACTACAACCCGCACATCCAGCGTCCCGCATACTATCCCCCGTCAGACGGCTATCAGCCTCCGGTCGATCCGCTCATCGACGTGGCACGGCAGATCGAATTCGTCGGCAAGATCAAACTTCGCTTCCCCGATGTCTGTCTCGTAGGAACCGCCTACTCCTACCTGCAGGAGTAT
>CAYYGZ010000180.1:0-9651 GCA_964471275.1 uncultured bacterium
TTACACCCGGACAGACCAGAACGAGAAGGCGCTGTCGGTTCTCGGAACCTATGTCCGGGAATTCTCAGACGCAGCGGGGGCCGACACCCTGGCTTTCCGGAGAGCCGAATTGCTTGCCCAGCTCGATAGAATCTCTCAAGCGATTGAGGCATTCAGAAATCTCTCGGAAATGTATCAAGAGAGCGGTCTCACTTCCGACGCGCTCGGATCTGTTGCCCGCCTGCAGTTTCAGCAAGGCAACTACAAGGCTGCGCTGGCCGCCGTCACGACCAAGGCCGCTGCCGGTGATCAGATGATTGGCGAACTCAGAATCGTCACACTTCTACGCCTCGATCGGGCAAAACAGGCGCGCAAAGAGATCAAAACATTCAAGAATACGTTTCCTGGCGCAACTGAAGCGCTCGCCCGATTCGAGGTCGAGGGAGCTCGGGTGCAGCTCCGATACGGGAACCCCAAAGGGGCACGAAAGGCATTGGAAGGTGTCATCAAGAAATACGCTGCCACACCTTCCGCGGCGGACGCCGAGTATTATCTTGTCGAAGCACTGAAACAGATAGGCAAACCTGAGGAGCATTTCGGTGCCTTGATCTCGTTTGTAAAGAGCCACAAGGAGAACGTGAACTGGGCAAGAGCCAACCTTGAGCTCGCGGAAATTCACGAGGATGAGGATGATTACGTCAGTGCATCGCGCGCGTATCTCAACGCACTCACCGGGGCGCTCGGAGATGACGAACGCCCAAAGGTTCTCGAGCGTCTGTATGAGTCTCATAGAAACTTGCGGCTTTACGATTCTGCGATATCCTACGCACGCGACCTCGTCAGGCAATACCCTCATCATCCGCTTGCTCAAAGTGCCCGGATCCGGATCGGCGAGATCTACAGTGAGAAGGGCGATTTCCGCCAGGCGATCCACAAATTGCGGCCGCTGCTCGCAAAGCTGAAAGACGACCCCTGGTCGAGTGCGCAGCTGGTCATCGCGAAATCACATCAGAGCCTCGGAGAATACGAGAGCGCGCTGAGGGAATTTCTCAAAATGATCTACAATCCACAGGGCAGTGTGAACTGGCTGGCGAATGCTTTCTACGGTCGCGGGCAGTGTTTCCGGTCGATGGGAAGGACACAGGAGGCCATCACAGAATTTAGCAAGATCTCCGCGAGGTTTCCCGGGACACCCTTTGCTCAACAGGCAGATCAGATCGTAAACGAATTGAGATCGCAATTATGATCGCCGATCGCGGGACGGTTCGGGCACTCACGCACTCAGGGAGGAGCGGGGCTATGCATAGTGAACTCCTCAAACGCGTACCACTTTTTGAGGGACTCTCGGACGATGAGCTAAATGCGTTGTCCGAAGTCGCGATGTTGCGCGTCTTTCCAAAAGACCGTGTGGTCATCATGGCAGAGGAGGAGGGTGACAGCCTGTTCGTCATTCACCAGGGCCAGGTGAAGGTTAGCATCGTGAGCGAAGACGGGCGCGAGGTCATCCTGTCGATACTGGGCGAGGGAAATTTCTTCGGCGAAATGTCGCTGCTAGACGGTCATCCACGATCCGCGAACGTGACGACGACGCAGGAGACAGAACTCCTCATGGTCCGCCGTGCGGATTTTCTGCACTTTATCCAGAAATCACCGCGGACAGCGATCAAGCTTCTGGGCATTCTGGCAAGCCGCCTCCGCAAGACCGATCGTAAGATTGAAGGCCTGGCGCTATCTGACGTCACCGGCCGCATCACGCAGACGCTTCTACAGTTGGCCGAGGAGCAGGGCGAGCCCACACCGGACGGGGTCCTGATCAAGGATCGTCCCACGCATCAGGATTTGGCGAACATGTCCGGGACGACCCGAGAGACAGCATCGCGAATTCTCAAACGCCTCGAGAACCAGGGCTACATCATGCCCAAGGGCAAGGATCTCTTGATTGTTGGAACAGAGGCACAGCAGGGAGATGATTTTGAGGAATGAGTGACGGAGTCAAAATCCCGACAGAGGCTTTGGCCATTCTTTCGGACCCTGATCTGTCACGGGACGTCAGGACGATACTCGAAGAATTGGGCTGGCGCACAATCGTATCCAATACCGTTGGGCCTGCCCGCAAACTACTCGAACAAAACAGATTCGGAATCGTGCTGCTGGATGCGCCGATCCTCGCGGAAGCGGATGATCCGATTGGTGAGACAGTCAGTGTCGCACCTGACCCGCCCGGCGTCATCATCTTCGGATCACCTGCCGATCCGCCCGCAATCCGGAACATCACACCGGACGTCTACGTAGCCCTGCCGCTGAATCGCGGGGAACTCGAAACGGCCACTCGACGCCTTAGTCAGCGAAATCCGAGATCAGGGAATGAGATTCTGGGTCACTCACCAGCGATCCAGCAGATCCGACAGACGGTCGAGCAGATCGCGCCGACACCCGTCAACGTACTCATCACAGGAGAAAGCGGTACGGGCAAGAGCCTTATCGCGCACGCCATACACGATCGTAGCGCACGGTCGACACACCCCTTGCTTACACTGAATTGCGGGTCACTCCCGGAGACGCTCCTCGAGAGCGAGCTCTTCGGCCACGAAAAGGGAGCCTTTACCGATGCCAGTTCCCAGAGACGTGGGCTGTTTGAGACGGCAGAGGGAGGCACGGTCTTCCTTGATGAAATTGGCGAAATGTCGCTATCGGCCCAGGTCAGGCTGCTCCACGTCCTCGAACAACGCGAGATCACACGACTTGGAAGCAATCACCCGATTCCCGTCAACGTCCGTGTCATCGCGGCGACAAATCGGAATCTCCAGATGGCCGTCTCCCAGGGAACCTTCCGTCGGGACCTCTACTATCGTCTGCGTGTCGTGGAGATTGAGGCACCATCGCTGAGAACAATCCCTCAGGACATTCCGCTCTTTGCCGCCAACTTCATCGAAGGAATCAGCAAGGAGCACGACGTTCCACCGATCGAACTCGATTCGGGTGCGCTCTCTATTCTCCGATCCTACGCGTGGCCCGGCAACATCCGCGAATTGCGCAACCTGATCGAACGTCTCATGGTTCTGTCTGTCGACCGAGCGGTCACCGCACACGTCCTGGCAACCTACCTCGAAGACTTTGATGCCAACGGGATGAACGATGCGCAGGCGCTTCCCGTCCACCTTGGCAAGACACCTGAGGAGTCGTCGCGCGACCTCCTCTACTGGGCGATCCTGGAGGTCGCCCGTGATGTCAAAGAGCTCAAATCTTACCTGATTGAAGAGGGTAACTCACAGACATCCGTTCAGCGTTTACCGCTCTATCCGCCCGGCGAAACACCGATTGAGCAGGGTACCGAGGTCGAATTCTCTGAAACCGGATCCGTTGTCCCAAACCCAATCAAGACGATGGATGAGATCGAAAGAGACGCGATCCTCAATGCGCTCCAGGCAACGGGCGGCCATCGGAAACAAGCCGCGCGATTACTGGATATGGCTGAACGCACGCTCTATCGCAAGATCCGGCAGTACGGCTTGTAGTCGCTGGCTGGTCTCTCTTTTCGGGAACCTTTTCCGTCACTGTCGGTCATAATCGGCGAACCCCTGAAGGTGGGTGAAGGCAGTTTGGGTCGATTTCCGAGCTTTGAATCGTGTGCAACCAGGAGTAAATGATAATGAACCGCAGGACTGTTATTTCTACAATTGCATTGGCCGTGATGTTTGGCATCGCTCCAGACGCGAGTGCGTTGACGGATGACCAGGCAATCGAGCAGCTTAAGGCTTACAACCAGGCATACACAGCCATCGCCGCACGGGTAACAAGGAGTGTTGTCACAATAACGACCAAGCGCGTGGAAGAGCCGAACAAGCGCGGGCGCCGAATGCCCGATTTCTTCCACCAGTTCCAGCTTCCGCAGCCAGAGGAACGTGAGAGTTCTGGTCTGGGCTCAGGAATCATCATGAACACCAGCGGCTATGTACTCACGAACAACCACGTAATCGAGAATGCAGACAAGATCACGGTGACCATGAGCGACAACCGTGAGTATCCAGCAGAGCTCGTCGGCCGGGACGAGTTGACTGACGTGGCAGTCGTTCGGATCGATGCTGAGAATTTACGTGCCATACCGATCGGTAACTCTGACGACGTTCGCATAGGCGAGTGGGTACTCGCCGTCGGCGCGCCTCTGGATCTTCGGACAACGGTCACCTCCGGAATCGTAAGCGCCATCGGTCGCAGTCTGGACATCATCAGGAACGAGCTGTCTGTCGAGGATTTCATCCAGGTCGATGCGGCGATTAACCCGGGCAATTCGGGCGGAGCCCTCGTCAACCTTGATGGAGAATTGATCGGCGTCAACACGGCCATCGCGACACGGAACCGTGGCTTTGTCGGCTATGGGTTCGCGATACCTATTGATCTCGCAAAGAAAGTGATGGACGACATCATCGCTCACGGCGAGGTTCGACGCGCTTACCTCGGAGTGGGACTCAAAACCGTCTCTGCTGCCGAAGCGGATGCTTTCGGGCTGGACAGACCCAGAGGCGTGTTGATCGATCTCGTGATGGACGGAACACCCGCGGACAAGGCAGATTTCAAACGTGGCGATATCGTTCTGAAGGTGAACGGCGAAGAGGTCGACCGACCAAACCACCTGCAGAGCATCATCGCGCGGAAACACCCCGGCGACGTCGCAGAATTCTCCATCCGCCGGAAGGATCGGGATCTCACCCTCAAGGCGAAACTGGGTTCGATACCCAAAGATGATGAGGAAATAGTCGCGGCGGGCTCGGACTCCGCATCCAAGACGGAACGCCTCGGTTTGACCGTGAGTGATCTGACGTCGGAAGTGATGGAAGCATTCGGTCTGTCCGAGGAAACGAAGGGCGTCGTGGTAACACGGGTCTCACGGGGCCCGGGACGATCGGCAGGCTTTGCGCGAGGCGACGTCATATTCGCTGTTCGGCAACGGGGTCTGGATGTCACCATAGAAAGCGTGAAGGACTTTGAATCCGTAATGGCAGAGCTTCAGTCGGGCAGGTCTGCAGCATTCTCGGTCATCAGGCAAAGCCGTTCCGGCGAAGAGCGTTACCTCTTCCTCACGCCGCGAATACCGAGCTGATGCTCCAGCAGCAGTGCAGACCGAACAGCCCCCGTCCTCGTTGGAGAGCGGGGGCTGTTCTTATATACAGCCACGGCGTGGCTCTAGGCGCGCGGATGAAAGGTTCTGTGTACCTCCTTCAGATACTCACGATCGATGTGGGTGTAGATCTGCGTCGTAGATATGTCTGCGTGACCGAGCATTTCTTGCACCGCTCGAAGATCGGCTCCGCCCTCGAGCAGATGCGTCGCAAAGGAGTGGCGCATGGTATGCGGACTGACGGCCTTCCCGATCCCAGCGGCGAGCACATGCTTTCGTAGCACCTTGTACACACCCATCCGGGACAGACGACCGCCTCTGAAATTCAGAAAAGTGTTCGAGGGAGAGTCGGGGCGCGCGATTTCCGGTCTCGCCACTGTCAGGTAGCGTCGGACCCACGATTGGGCTTGCTTCCCAACCGGCACCAGCCTTTCCTTGCTTCCCTTCCCAAACACCCGGACCACCCCGATATCGAAGAGCAGCCGTCCAGTCTGCAGATCGACTGCCTCCGACACACGCAGTCCCACGCCATACATCATCTCCAGAAGCGCTCGATCTCGCAGACCAAGATCTGTCTCCCGATTGGGTTGATCCAACAGGGCGCTCATCTCCTCGACCGTCAGCACTTCAGGAAGCTTCCGGCCGATCTTTGGCGGTCGCTGATTCTCAGTCGGATTGTCGTCCACGATGCCTTCGGTCACGAGAAACGCGTGGAACACCCGAACGGCGGTTAAGCTGCGAGCAACACTCGATGGCGCCAGACCGATGTCATCGAGGGTGCGCACAAATTCCGACACGTCCTTCGCCCGGATCGCCTCAACGGTTGTGATGCCACGATCAATGACAATGCCAAGATAACGCACAAGATCGCGCTCATAGGCCTCGATGGAGTTGTCAGAGAGGCCTTTCTCCAGACGCACGTGATCCAGGAACCGACGAAGTGGATCGGACAGGAACTCGGGAATCGTCTCTCGTAGGATTGTCTGCTGCGGATCGGGCAACCATCAACCTCTCAGAGGGCGAGCACAATTTGTGGCATCTCCATACCCAGCAGGGCGCGTTTCCAAGGCAAACCGCCGCCGAAACCTGTCAGGTCACCGGATGCCGAAACGATCCTGTGACAGGGAACAATCAGTGGAAGCGGGTTCTGATTGAGCGCGGCCCCGACCGCACGAGAAGCGGACGGATCCATCCCGATTCGCTCAGCAACCTCACCGTAGCTGGCTGTCCTGCCATAGGGGATGTCCAGTGTAGCCTCCCAGACCTTCATCTGGAACGACGATCCGTCCGGCACACATCTCAGCGGAGAGAGCGCCTCGGTTTCTCCCCTGAAATAGGCGAGCAAACACGCAACATCATACTCCGCATGCTCGGGCACGCGATCCACAGCGACCACCTCCCCTTCAAACGGAACATAGGAGCCAAACACGATCTTATTAAGTGTCTCGTCCTCCCACCTGGCCCGTAATTCACCGAAAGGGCTCTTGATGATAATCGTGTCACTCACTCGGTGCTCCCTCCAGCGCGCCCACAATCTGCTCGGCCAGTTTCGGTCCCACCCCGTCGACTTCCTTCACATCAGCCAGTGAGGCATCCCTCAATCGCTTCATCGAACCAAAGTGTCGCAACAGCTGCTTGCGTCGCGCCGGACCGACACCCTCGATATCTTCCAGAACTGAATGCAGGGCCCTCTTCTTCCTGACTTGTCGATGGAATGTGACGGCAAAGCGATGCGACTCGTCCCTAAGAGCCTGGAGCAGTTTCAGCGAGCTCGATACCTTCGGAATATTCTGTGGCTCTGAATGTCCCGGGATGAACACTTCCTCCAGTCGCTTCGCCAGCCCGATAACCGGCTGGTCTTCGATACCCAGAGACCGAAGCGCGCTCACGGCGCTCGAGAGTTGACCCTTGCCGCCATCGATCAGAAGCAGATCCGGAAAAGGTTCGTTCTCTTCCTGTAGACGTCGGAACCGACGTGTCACGACCTGATGCATCATCGCAAAATCGTTCGGGCCCTCGATACCTCTGATCTTGTAGTGGCGGTAATTCTTCTTCGAAGGTCGCCCATCCACAAAACAGACGACCGAGGCCACGGGATCACGACCCTGAATGTTTGAGATATCCATCGCCTCGACGCGACGGGGCGGCTCATCCAGACTCAGGTCGCGCTGAAGTGACGACACAGACGCGGGTACCTGGTGCTTCCTGTTCTCTCGCTTGAGCCGACGTTCAGACAAAAGAAGACCGGCGTTGCCTGCTGCCATCTTCATCAACTGCGCTTTGTCCCCTCTCTGGGGAACTCTGATCGTCACCCCGGCACCTGCCCGCTTGCCCAGCCACTCAATGATCGTCTCCTCGTCGTCCACGTCGCCGGTGACATAGATATCATGCGGCACGAACGAGGCTGTTAGATAGAACAGGCGGAGAAACGAAGACCTGACCTCGGACTCCGGCGCATCGAGAACACCACCGACGAAATAGTGTTGCCGCCCGATGAGCCGCCCTTCCCGAACCTCCATCACAACACCGCACGCCTCTTCATCCTCGCGCGCTATAGCGATCAGGTCCCAATCAGACTGATCCTGTGACATCACCTTCTGGCGATTCGTAACCTTTTCGAGTGCATCCAAACGATCGCGAAAGATGGCCGCCTCCTCGAATCGCAACTCTTCGGACGCGCGCACCATCTCTTCTCGCGTGATCTTCGCGACCTGGGATCGTCTGCCCGTAAGAAACAACACGGCTTCGTCGATTAGCTTCTTGTAATTCTGTGTGCTGATCAGATCTTCGCAGGGACCGTCGCATCGCCCGATCTCGTAGTCGATGCAAAGGCGGACGTTCTTGTTTGGTAACGCGTGATCACAGCTCCGCACACGGAACAGCTTGTGCATCAGGTTCAGCATGTTCCGCATGGCCTTCACATTTGTGTAGGGACCGAGATACCGTCCGCCGTCCTTCTCAACATCTCGCGTCACGATGATTCTCGGAAAGCGTTCAGACGTAACTTTGATGTAGGGATACTTCTTATCGTCCTTCAACGTGATATTGTAGCGAGGCTTATGTTCCTTGACCAGATTCGCTTCCAGGATCAACGCTTCTCGATCCGAATCCGTGACGATATACTCGACCTCACGTACATTCGATACCAATGCCATGAACTGTCCGCGACCATCGAACGCGCGGGGTGTGAAATAGGACCGGACGCGACTGCGAAGTGACTTGGCCTTACCGATGTAGATAATCTTGCCGCCGGCGTCGCGCATGAGATAGACACCGGGCGCTCGGGGAAGATGATCGAGTGCCTCTCTCAGCGCCGTCTGGGCTTGACGTCGATCGACTTTGAAGATGGACGATATGTGACCTGGCGATAGACTGTCCAAGTACCGTTCTCACGTTTCTTTTGAGGGGGGTTCGTATGAGAGCTGAAATTGCCGGTTGCCGGTCACGGCGACCGAGTAATAGGTGCGACCCGATGAAGGGGAGGATTCTTGGGACTCCCGGGAATCGGACCAGACGGCTGCCGTATCGAGAACCAGAAACCAGCGACCCCACCGTTCGAATCAATGCGGTGCTCGAAGACCCCTCAGAGCACGGGACTCGTAGGCCGGAATCCGTATCCTTTCGTTGGTAAACGCTGATATTCGATCGTCGAATGCACCCGATGCCGCGTAGGACGAGAGACATCTCACACGGGGCAGTCTTTGTCCGCCTGACTTGCATTCTACGTTCACGCCTGCGTTTGTGCCGCAGACGGACACTGAGCCTGCTCAGGAGTCTCACACCTCGAGATCGACCACCTCGACCGACATCCTCGACAGGTCAAGGAGCACAACTGTCGATCTTCCTGTTGTCCACCCACCGGTTTCGCCCGGATTGACGACAATCGTGCCACCCTCTCAAATATCTATTTCGTGGGTGTGACCGTAGACAATCACGTCATAGTGTCCACTTGCGACCAGCGCATCGACCTCGTCCGGCTCGTGGAGAAGCAGGAAACGCTTTCTCTGGTGCTCGAACGGGTGCGGCGCCCGATGTATGTCCCCCAACGGGGAAAAACGTACCTGGAGCCCAAACTTTTCACCATCGTTGTTCCCGAACACACCGATCATCGGTATGCCGATTTCAGCCATCCACGCTGCGTTGAACAGTGCGATGTAATCCCCGGCGTGGAGAAGTAGCCCGATCTGTCGATCTCTAAATAGGCGGACCGCGGCGAGAACGCCGTGTTTGTTGTCGTGGCTGTCCGCCATGATACCGACTAGACTCGTATTTGGCATAAGTATCTGTTATTATTAAAGTTTAATGTCTCGACAAGCCTTTTGGAAAGATTCTGACCCAAATACGTTCGTATGTGTCTTGGGACACATATCGGTCGGGCCTAGAATGCACATCTTACGCAGTCTTCTCGGGCCGTGCGTGCCCTGGCGCCCCAGAAAAACTTAGTCTGACGCCATGAGGTTGTCAACCGGGCACGGGTGCGCCCGGTTTATGTGTTTGACAAACAAATTTCATTAATGTACCATTTCCGATTATAGCGTAAGCTCCATAAAATTGGG
>CAYYGZ010000181.1:0-9629 GCA_964471275.1 uncultured bacterium
GGCACTGCGAGGAATGGCCTGTCCCGAGGACAACATACACATCGGCTGGCTTGCTGCCCTTCAATTCATTGTATGCCCAGGCGAAACACGGGCCACCGCGGCTGAAATCGATATGCGGCGCAACAAGCGCGGATACATCCTTTCTGGGCCGTAGCGTGCAGTCGGGACCGGTCTGATCGGCAAAGAAACTGTCGATCAGGAGTCGCAGGGCTTCCGGTGAGTCCGGGTATGAGCTACCTGCCAGGGCGGCAGGTCGTTTCGGTTCCTCCCTGTAGGCCGCCTCGATATCGGATTTGTGTCGTCTGAAATGGTCAGAATCCAGAAGCAGTGCATCGTCAAGTGACGTGATCAACTCGTCAATCTGTTCGTCCATGATAGTCGCACCATCCGTGGCTTGCTCGAAAAGCGACCGCATATCTGCTACGGTATGATCGCCATCCAGAAAGGTCATCAGCTGGAAGACCTCTGGCGCTACGCCAAGCCCATCCTGAGCGATACCTTCGGGATCCCTCAGATAGACCAGGTGCTGACCGTCGACATCGACAGGATAGGCCTCGACGTATCGCAGACGTGGCAGGACTTCCAAACGCAGCACCAGAGAGTTATTCGCCAGACCTGCGGGCGAAATCGGATTGCCGTTCGACGAAGAGAGGAACGGATTGGCGTAGAGGATTTAGACGGCGGGAATGGCCGGTGATATTGGGGACGTGCAATTGAAAATAGATCATCGGCTCGGTGCGTCAAGGGCAAACGCGTATATCTAGTCTGTCCAGTGTCAAATTGGTGTTGACACATTTATCCCGTATGTTGGATTGATTTGGGATCGCAGCTCTCTACACGATATTGACGGCACGGTCTCGAATCTGGATCTGTCTCAGCCCCGGAACGGGGCGACCGCCGGTAGCCTGGGGTGCGGCCGCACCCCAGGGCTGGACGGACAATCGTGAACCGCGTCGCGATGACTTCTCGGCTCCAGGAAAGGAATGCCCCCGGCGCGAATCGTACAAACACGTGCGTACCGGTAACGGCCTCGATCCGATGCGGCAAAGCGTCGACTCAAACGAATCTGAACGGGTAACATAATTCTGAAACATTACAATCTAGTCCTTGGGCTGTGCCACTCGGGCGACCCAGATGCTGATCTCATACAAGAGCACGAGGGGGAGTGCCATCATCATTTGAGAGATCGGATCTGGCGGAGTCAGGAAGGCTGCGAGCACGAAACCGATCAGGATGGCGTAGCGTCGGCCCGACCGCATCCGCTGTGACGTCAGCACGTTCACCTTTGCCAGGAAGAACGTCGCCACCGGCAGTTCGAACACCGCACCGAACGCGACGAGAAGCCGAAGGACGAACCCGATATACATACCAATGTCAAACTGTGCGACCACATCCGTGTCTGAAGTCAGCCCGACCAGGAAGTGGAGCGACAGCGGGATAACTCCGAAGTAGGCTACTGAGCCGCCGATCAGGAAGCAGAAAGTGAATGAAACGACGATGAAGGAGACGTTCCGTCGTTCGGTCGGAAAGAGACCGGGTGCGATGAACTGCCAGAGTTGATACAGCACCCACGGCAAAGCCAGAATAAGGCCACCGACAAGCGCGATATTCAGCTTCACCATGAACATCCCCATCGGCTTGAGCGTGACGAGGATGTTGTCAGGATTCATCTCACGATAGGGAATCGTCAGCACGGCAAGAACCGTATCCGTGTTCATCCCGCAGATGACCGCTCCGACAACCACACCGCCTAACGCCCGGAGCAGGTGCCATCTCAACTCTTCCAAGTGCTCGAGGAACGGCATCGGTTCATCTTCATCCGGTGCGTTGGGCTCGTCCAGCCAATTGACGTCATCCTCGTCATCGGCTACTGCCAGCTCCTCTGGTGCTGACTCAGTCTCCTCGCTCCCCACGTCAGAAGAGGGCTGATCCGATGGACTCGCATCCTCCAGCTTTCTGGGTCCGAACATCGCAAATACAAATACGCCCAGCCCGATCAACGCTGCTATCTGGCTGAACAGATCTCCATTCTCCGCGTAGAAGGTCATCGTTGTGTTGAGCGTGATATCACCTGTTACTGTGGCTGTTTCAAAGATTCCGGTCGCTTCGGTCATCCTACCCACCGGATCGACAAGGGCGGAGACACCGGTGTTGGCGCATCGGACGACGGCTCTCCGGTTTTCGATCGCCCGGAAGACCGATAGCTGGGCGTGTTGATAGGGGCCGGACGTCTTCCCGAACCAGCCGTCGTTCGTGATCACCGTCAGAAACTCAGCGCCATCATTCACGAACCGACGCGCCAGCTGGGGGAATGCGGAATCGAAGCAGATCATCCCCGAGAAGCGAGTATCAGCCAGACTGAACACGGTGTAGGTATCACCCGAATCCCAGTTCCCGGATACAAACCCGCTGCCGCTGAATCGGATTGTCCGAAGTCCGGGAAGCAAATCGGGAAAGGGTGTGCGTTCCCCGAACGGCACGAGGCGCATCTTGTCGTACCGGTCGAGATCCGTCTGCCCCGGTGAGAACAGGAACGACGCGTTATACGTCCGTCGAGGCGGCCCGATCTCGAGATGGTTTGCGCCCGTATATATATGTATGTCGAGGGAGTCGGAGAGATCCTGAACGAGATCCCGGTAATGCTGGTTCACACGTAGATGAAAATAGGCTGGTACAGCTGTCTCCGGCCATACGGCAAGACGCGCTCCCGCCTCGTGCACCTGGATCGTCTGCCCTTTCAGAACCGCAAAGTGCGTCTCGAAGGGTCTGAACTCCTTTGCTAGGGGCTCCAGATTGGGCTGTGCCACTCCCACGCGCATCGAGCGATCGCCGTGTGTTTCCGACATTCGCTGGATGCCATACGCGAGGGGTACTGCAAACAGAATAACGACTGCGGCCATCCCGAGAGCGGTTCGCTTCTGCCAGAGCTGGAACAGCACAATGTTGACCAGTACCAGCCAGAAGGAGACCCCGAAGATCCCGAACAAATCCACGTACTGAATGAGAGGAAGGTATCCGACCTGTGACACTCCGAGAAGCACCCACGGAAAACCTAGGTCCCCGAGCGAGGAAACATACTCCAGTCCCACCCAGATGAACGGCGCAGACCAGAGGCCACGGAGACCGAACCGGCCCACGACTGTCGCGATCATCCAGACGGTAAGGCCTCGCCACATGGAGAGATAGAAGACGGCGGCCAACACACCGGGCGCTGTGATCCAGGCAATCCAGTATATTGTAGCCGCGTAGTAGGCAACGCCGCTCATGAATCCTGCCAGGAACGCGGCCCGGCCGCGCAGAACGGCAATCGACAGGAGCAAAGGCACCAGACCGACATAAGCAAGGAAACCCGTCGGAAGGGGTACGTGAGATGCCCCCGTGGTGAGTCCGGACAGGATCGGAAAGGCGAAGAAAACCAGCCCTGTAGGGCGAGATTGAGTAGTGTCAGCCATAGGGGTCAGCAATTATGCTTCAAGGTTGGGCGCATAGCTCTGTACCGAGGCGCGAAAATATACGAGTCCGGCCATGTGCTGTCAAACTTCTGCACCTTTCACAACTTCACTGAATACAACTATTTCCGATGATTGCCCCGTAACCTGAGTGATACCGTGCTACCTGATCTTGCCTCTGAAATACTGTCGCTGAAGCAGAAAAGCCTGCATCGATCCATACGTGAGATCGGGACACCGCACAACGCGTCCATTCGCATCGACGGAAAGGAAGTCGCTCTCTTCTGCTCAAACAACTACCTTGGGCTCGCGAATGATGCTCGCCTCAAGGCAGCTGCGGCCACGTGCCTGGAAGCGTATGGTGTGAGCGCGCCGGCATCTCGTCTCATCTCCGGTAGCACCGCCCCGCACCGCGAACTCGAAACGCGGCTTGCTGACTTCCTCGCCAAGGAATCCGCGGTCGTATTCCCCACTGGATACACGGCCAACATTGGCGTTATCCCTGCGCTTGTCGAAGAAGGCGACCTGATCTTCAGCGATCAGCTCAACCATCGCAGCCTGATCGATGCCTGTCGACTCTCACGCGCAAAGACCATCGTCTACGATCATCTGGACTTCGACGATCTCGCCAGAAAGATGACGGCTCACAGATCAGCTCGTCGTCGGATGATTCTGACGGATGGCGTGTTCAGCATGGATGGTGATCTCGCGCCGCTCGATCGCATCGCCGAGATCTCACGCTCGGAGAAGGCCATTCTGATGGTGGATGATGCACACGGCACCGGAATCTTCGGGTCGTCAGGTCGCGGTACACCGGAACACTTCGGGGTCGAGTCTGCAGTCGACGTCTGGATGACATCCGCCAGCAAGGGGTTCGGCACCTTTGGCGGAGTGATTGCCGGTACGGGTGATCTGATTAACCTGATCGTGAATCGATCACCCGCCTTTATCTACACCACGGCAATCCCCCCGGACATCTGTGCCGCCACGATCGAAGCGCTCGACATCTTGGATCGCGAGCCCGAAAGACGTGAAACGCTACTCTCGGCGGCCGCTCGAGTCAGAGAGTCGCTGGCGGATTCCGGGTTCGACATCTGTGGATCCCGATCGCATATCATCCCGATTCTCATCGGTGACGCGGCCAAAACACTGGACGTCGCCGATTTCTTGATCGATCGAGGCGTCTTTGTACTGGGCATTCGCCCACCAACGGTTCCCGAAGGCAAGAGTCGACTCCGCGTATCTCTGATGGCAACTCACACCCGGAGCCACATCGAGCATTTTCTGAGAACGATGCTCGAAGCAGGAGCGGCATTCGGTCTCGGCAAAAGCGAGGCAACGTGAGCGGCAATTCCCTCGAGCTCTTCGTCTCCCCCGATGGCAATGATACCGGGTCCGGTTTGGGTCGCGAACCTTCCTCACAGGATGGTCCTCTTGCCTCGATCGGGATCGCCTGCGAACGTGCCCGTGAGAACACCAGGCCCAGCTCGATCACGATCACGGTTCTGGCCGGTGATTACGAACTGGATGGCCCTGTCGTATTCGATAGCCGACTCAGCGGCACAGCTGATTGCCCGATCACCATTCGCTCTGAGTCCATTGGCGCCGCCAGACTCATCGGGGGACGTATCCTGAACGAATCATCATCCGACGATTCGAGCGTTCCTGAGCGAATCCCCGCGGCATCCCGACAGCACATCCGATCCTACGACCTGTCAGCTATTCAACCCGGGTCACTGTCTGCAAGAGGATTTGGTCGAGAGCAGGAGAATGCGCATTCGGAAATCTTCAACGCACACCGTCGGCTCGAGCTTGCTCGATACCCGGATACCGGGTATGCGCGTATTGGTGGAATACCGAACGCGGGTGATGACGAACACGGCGGTAAACTCGGTAAGCTCGAAGAAGGATTCTCGATCGATGACGACCGTCCTTCCAACTGGGCGTCCGTGGAGGATATCTGGGTGCACGGCTACTGGGGATGGGATTGGGCCGACTCCTACGAACGAGTAGCGGGATTCGACACCGACACGAATCACATCACGACGCACTCACCGCACGGTGTGTATGGCTTCCGTGTCGGTCAGCCCTTCTACTACTTGAATGTGCCGGAAGAGCTGACGCGTCCCGGTGACTACTACATCGATCACGGCAATCGGGTCGCGCACATATGGCCGTCCCATCCGGACGAGGAGATCGCCATTTCGGCATCTGTAGGCCCGATGCTGCTATTCGATGACGCCAGCCATATCCACATCGACGGTTTCGTTCTTGAATACAGTCGAGGCGGCGGCGTGGCCGTAACCGGAGGCACGAACATCTGCTTGAGAGGTCTGACGGTCCGAAACACGGGCAACTCGGGAATCGTGATCGAGGGGGGCCGCGCGCACTCAGTCCTCAGTTGCGATATCTACCAAACTGGCGAGACGGGCATCGATGTATCCGGAGGCAACCGGGAAACGCTGGCACGATGCGATCACGAGATCGTGAACAATCACATCCACCACTTTGCGGAATGGATCCGGTGCTATCGCCCGGGAATCAGAGTGGCGGGTGTCGGTATCCGGATCGCCAACAACCACATACACGATGCCCCGCACAACGCGGTACTCCTCTCCGGCAACGAGCACCTGATCGAGAAGAACCACATCCACGATGTCTGCCACGAGACGGGCGATTCCGGTGTTTTCTACATGGGCCGTGACTGGACAGAGCGCGGAAACACAATCCGACACAACCGGATACACGACACCCACGGCCACGGCCTGGGTTCCCGTGCGATATACCTCGACGACTGTGCAAGCGGTTCTGTCATCCATGGCAATATCTTCTACAATTGCACGATGGCCGTATTTATCGGTGGTGGGCGCAACCATCGTATCACGAACAATATCTTCGTCGACTGTGAGCCGGCCATCGTCGTCGATGGACGCGGTGCAAGCGAGGAGGATGTGTGGAAGCGGATGGTCAACGACACGATGCGACCGACCTTCGAGGCGATGAACCCGCTCGAGCCCCCATACTCGGTCCGGTACCCCGATCTCAAGGAAGTCGCCGCTTACTATTTCCACGATCTCGGTGTCCCGCCTGAGGGCAACCTCATCAGCCGAAACATCTGTATCGGTGACTGGCTCCAGATCCGAGAGCCGGCGACGACCAAGATGCTTGCACTTCAGCACAACTTCACGGATGGGAATCCCGGATTCACCGATACTGGCGATCGTGACTTCACCTTACCGGAAGATGCAGAAATCTACGAGTTGGGATTCAAGCCTATCCCCACGGATGAGATTGGCCTATTCGTAGACCTGTACAGGACCAGAATCGACTGACCCCAGAGGCACCAAGCACACAAAGAGAAACGCACGCCAGAGGGATACCGGTCACCCGCTTCTGGATGGCAGAAGAGCTAGGAATAGCTTTGACTCCCAGTTTCCTCTTGGTGTTCTTTGCGTGCTTGGTGGTCAGTCCTACTCTTTAGAACTCATGGAGGAAACGCATGGCAGCACAGTTCCTTGAAGGCAAACCGGTCGCGGAATCTGTCCTGGCGGAAGTCCAGATAAGAACGGCGGAGCTCGCAAGAAAGGGCGTGATTCCCGGGCTGGGTACAATACTGGTAGGCGATGACGGCGCAAGTGCGGGTTATGTTGCCCGCAAACACGAGACTTGCGAAACGGTCGGCATTCGCTCCTACCACATCGATGTGACTGCCGATCAGACGCAGGCCGATCTACTTGCGGCGGTCGATAGTTTCAACAGCAACGCAGAAGTCGACGCCTACCTGATTCAGCACCCGCTCCCCGATGGTTTCGACTTCAACGAAGCCCTAGAACGAATGCACCCCAACAAGGATGCCGATGGCCTTCATCCGGTGAACCTGGGCAAGCTCGTCCTCCAAGAGCCCGGTCCCGTCCCGTGCACACCAGCCGGTATCCAGGCTATGTTCGTCCACTACAACATCGACGTCTCGGGCAAGGAAGTCGTTGTCATCGGTCGTGGTCCAACACTGGGCCGCCCACTGGCACTCCTCCTGACGCTCAAGCAACCAGGCGCGAACGCTGCCGTAACAGTCGTTCACACGGGCGTTCCCGACATCTCCTTCTACACACGGCGCGCGGACATCGTCGTCGCGGCCGCAGGTGTGGCCAACTTCGTAAAACCGGAAATGATCAAGCCGGGTACTATCGTTGTGAGCGGAGGGATTACCTGGAAGGGAAAGCGACTGCAGGCGGATGTCGATGAATCCGTCGGCGAAGTGGCCGGCTGGATTACGCCGCGATTGGGAGGCGTCGGCCTGACGACTGTAGCGATGCTGCTACGAAACACGGTAAGGGCGGCCGAGAGACGTGCCCGCTGAGCCCCGGATAGACAATCTGAGTGGGTTCCTTCCCCGTCGCCGCTAGGACGCAAGGATTGATGTTTCTGTCCCGACGCCCGACACCCCACCCAACCCCCAAAACCCGCGTAATATCTTGTTTTGAATACAATTACTTACTACTTCCAGTGATTATTTCTGAGTGAGCCTACCCGCAAGAACGTGTGATGCGTGAACTTGGCTTGACACAGCCACGTCGCCGTCGTCTTCGTCCCAAGCGTGTTGAGCGTATGCGTCCTCGTCGTCCGAACCAAGCCTGTCCGATCGATATGACCAGCTTTCAGCGTTCGGACCTCAGGCCTGTGTATCTGGTGACCCTCATAGACTGTTACACACGCCCGCTCGTGGGATGGCACGCCAACGATCGGTGTAAGGCATCAGACAGGAGCAGTGCTGTTCGCCCGGCTCTTGAATCCCGTGGGTTGCGAACTAAGGAATCGTGTTCAGACCTGGTTCTACGGAGCGACAATGGTGCTGAGCCCAGTTCGAAACACTTCGTTGAGTTCCTCGAACACGGTATCAAGGGACAATACACTGGATACAATGCTCCTGATGACAACGCCTACGTTGAGCGCGTGATCCGCACCATCAAGGAAGAAGAGATCTGGAGTAGCGACTACCAAACGAAGTGAATGAAGCACATCAATCAACTTTGATGGCAACTTGAAAACGTCTCACTTTGGGGGGACCACTACGCAGAGGCGAGACGGGCAGAGCACGCTAGCCTTTTCCTGCCCCGCTCTGCTCCTGCCTCCGGGCGGCCGGGTGTGGTCGCCCCTGCGCCTCCGCGCCCCTGCCTTTGCTCCTGCTCTTAAAGATGCTACCACCCGTAGACGCGATGACCCTCACCCGGGAACCAGATCATGTCCACCCCGAACGAGATTCCGGCGGCGAAGAAGAATCCGGCGATGAGACCAAAGAAGAAGGGCTGAGCCTTTCGGTAGAGACCGATACCACCGAGGCGAAGAATAACGAGCTTGGCTGCCCAGGCGATAAAGATCGAAAACCAGGAAAGCCTCACGGGGAGCGTGTAGGCCACCGGTAGTCCAATCGGATGAATCGGCCACCAGGAAAGCCTGTAGCGAAGATATGACAGCACAGCCATCACGGCTCCACCACCGGCCATCACACCGAGCTTGCCCCACCCCGTATCGAAGGGGTTGCGCATTTTCTTCACGGTGGCATCGTAAGGCGTTTCGGAGCCGCGCCGGAAGATCCAGTCGCCATAGTTGTAGGCTCCTTCGGCATACCCCATCATCAGCGTGTAATACATTGAAGCCACAACACCGGTCACAAGCGCAAGACAGACACTGACAATGATCGTCTTCCGATTCAGCCGAAGCGAGTCACTCAGCTTCGACGCGTGAGCGACTGCAGGCATGAAGAAGGATTTGATATCGCAGAACCAGGCATAGGAGACCGCAAGTGCAGTCATCGACTGCGGCGAGATGGTGGACACGCCCAGCGTGTAGGCCGTGAAGTGCTGGGCGATCATTGGTCCCCGCAGAAAGACCAGGCCGCCTTCGATCACGATACGCGTCACACCCAGGTAGATCACAAAGACTGCGAACAGGAAAACGCAGATAGCGCTTAGTGCCATACCCGTCGCATTCAGGAACACGACCATATAGAACAAAGCCAGCAATCCACCGAACACGGCCGCCCGGTAGGACAGGAGTTCCTGGCTGTCATCCACATCCTGATCGCCTCGAAGAGCCTTGCGCACCACGTCACCGAGATGATCGCGTGCCATCCAGAGCCCCCACAGCACCATCACAATCATTCCGCCAAAGCCCTGCCAGCCC
>CAYYGZ010000182.1:0-9461 GCA_964471275.1 uncultured bacterium
GAACGAGGCTCTGAGAAGACAATCGCCAGACGCCCGATACTCAGACCCGTTGATCGACGCAACTCGCACACAGCCTTCAACGGCCTCGTGTTTTTTTTAGCGCATGAATGGCGAGGGCCTGATCACCCGCCAACTTATACGCATACGTCGGATTTATATCCCACTTACGGCATATCTCTGAATGCGACAGCATTCCTGAAACGAACTCTACCGCTATTTCATACTTCTGTTCTTCAGTGAACTTCGGATCTCCTGCCAAGGACACACCCTTATGATTACAACACTATAGGAGGTCTCACTCATTCAGGGGGCCAATATGGAGACTGCCAACTTCTACAGCTTGACCTGCTTCGCCCAGTAGACGAGCGGGTCAGATTCTATACGCTTTAATACCTCGGATGACACGGGTGCGTCGACAATGAAGACCATAATGGCGCGGCCACCGCGGCTCTCACGGCCAAGCGCCATGTCGGCGATGTTGATGTCGTTCTCGGCCAGAAGCGTTCCCATCGTTCCGACGACGCCCGGCGTATCACTGTTGCAGCAGATGAGGACCTCTCCCTCCAGCCGCGCCTTGACCTCGAACTGGTCGATCATGAGGAGACGAGCATCATTTCTGCCAAAGACGGTCCCCACCACCGTCGTCGTCTCCTTGGTCGTTTCGCAATTGACGGTGATCAGGTTGACGTAGTCGTGATTGGTGCTGGTGCGCTTCTCCTCGATCTGAACGCCGCGGTCGCGAGCGAAGATCGGTGCGTTCACGTAGCTGATCGGTTCATCTGAGAGTTCGGTGACGGCGCCTTTAAGGACGGCTGCAGTCATCGGCGATGTGGCGTACTCGAGTACCTCGCCCTGGTATTCGATGGTCATCTTCTTCAGGCTGCCGTCGCTTAGCTGCGAGACAAAAGACCCGATACGTTCGCCGAGAAGCAGATAGGGCTGTATCGCATCGAATATCGTCGGGTCGACGGCGGGGAGATTGATCGCTCCCTGAACCGGCTTGTCCAGGATCCCGTCGACGACACTGGCCATGATCTGTCTGGCCACCTTTTCCTGGGCCTCCGCGGTCGAAGCGGCAAGGTGCGGTGTGCAGATGACCTCGTCGCGCCCGACGAGCGGATGATCTTCGGGCGGCGGCTCAACAGGATAGACATCGATCGCGGCACCCGCCACCTTTCCGGATTCGATCCCTCGCAGGAGTGCGTGGTCATCGATCAGCTCACCACGCGCGCAGTTCACGACCCGAACACCCTCTTTACACTTTGCGAGTGTTTCATCGTTGATCATGTGGTGCGTGTCTTTGAGCAGGGGGGCGTGCAGGGAGATGTAGTCCGCCTGAGCGAAGATCTCGTCTTTTGTAGCTAGCGAGATGTTGTTCTTCTCGGCCATCTCTTCGGAGAAGAAGGGGTCGTTCGCCAGGATGGTCATGCCGAAGGCCCGAGCCCTGGCGCAGACCTGGAGGCCGACACGTCCGACACCCATGACACCGAGTATCTTCCCGTCCAGTTCGACCCCCGTGTAGGTCTTCCTGTCCCAACGCCCTTCCTTCATCGACTGTGCTGCTTGCGGAATGTTGCGCGATAGAGAGAGGAGCATCGCCACCGTGTGATCGGCCGTGGATACCGTGTTCCCGCCCGGTGCGTTGACCACGATGATACCGCGCTGTGAGGCTGCATCAATGTCGATGTTGTCGACTCCGGCTCCCGCCCGCCCGATGATTCTGAGTTTGCTCGCGGCCGCGATGATGGGTGCTGTGACGGTCGAGGCGCTGCGTACGATCAGCCCGACATACTCGGGTATGATCTCGATGAGTTGGGCCTCGCTCAAGCCCGTGTTGACGTCTACCTGGATGTTAGTACCAACGGCGATGTCCTGCCAGCCGTCGGCCATCGAATCTGCGATCAGGAGTTTGTCCATTAGTCGGTTCGTCTGATTTTCATGTTTTCTGTAATGCCGCCGCTTTCGTCGCCAGCGCTCGCTCTGCTGCCGCTACCGCTACGCCCCTGTCAAAGCGCAGACCCATCCAGGCCAGCGATTCTTCGAGTGCCCTGACGATGAAGCGGATGTCATCATCGGTGACGAACCCCAGGTTCGAGATCCTTACGACACGTCCGTGGAGGTGAGCCAGACCCCCACCGATCACGGCGCCATAGCTCTGTTGAAGACGGTTTGCGAGTTCGATGCCGTCGATCGATTCGGGTAACTCGACCGCGGTCAACGCGTTCGACGGAGATTGAGCAAAGCAGGTGAGCCCGATTGCCCAGATGCTCTCACGAACCGCGAGTGCCTGTCTGGCGTGGCGGGCCCAAACCTGGTCAATCCCCTCTTCTAATATCAGATCCAGGGCCGCACGCAGCCCGGAGATCAAGGTTACGGGCAAAGTCGCGGGGCCCCGACCCTCTGCCAGGGCCTCACGATACCTGTTCAGATCCAGGTAGAACCGTGAGCAGTCTGCCGATTCAGATGCCGCACGCGCACGCTCACTGAACGTGATCGCCGCCAAACCGGGCGGTAGGCCCAGGCCCTTCTGAGACCCGGTCACAGCGATGTCAACGCCGTGAGCCGATGTGTCCAACCGGTGCGCACAAACGCTGGAGATTCCGTCGACGATCAGGAGCGCTTCGTGTTCGGACACGATCTTGCCGATGGCCGCGATATCATGGAGTACACCGGTCGACGTTTCACTCTGCGTCGTCAGTACGGCCTTGATGCACGGATCCTTTTTCAGTTTCGCTGCGACCCGGTTCGGATCAATCTCAGTGCCCCACTCACCGTCAACGGTCAAGACCTTGATCCCATAGGTGCCGCAGATGTCCTTCCAGCGGGCACCGAAGTTCCCTGCCTGCGCAACGACGACTCGGTCACCCGGCGAGAGCGTGTTGACGACCGCTGCCTCCATCGCCCCGGTTCCGGAGGACGACAGGAGGAACAGTTCATCAGGCGTCGGAAAGAGCTTCTTCGTGTCTTCCACGACTCCGGTCAACAACTCCGAAAACTCGGGTCCGCGGTGATAGACGATCGGACCCGTCATCGCGTCCTGGACTTGATCGGGGATCGGTGTCGGCCCGGGTATATAGAGACGCTGCTTCAAGCTTGGTGACCTGACAGGTGATATGTTTAATGACCTCGCGCGTCGATCGACCAGGTTTCTGCCCAGTTGCCCTCTCCGTCGATAACGTAGGCCTCGTCATACAGGTTCACCGTCGAACAGACGTGTTTGGGAACCAGGTAGATGACGTCGCCGACGTTTGGTCGCTTCACACTCGGTTCCAGGCGGATCAGTTGGTGTTCCTCGTTCCTGACGAGAAACTCGAGCTCCCCGTCAAGGTTCAGAGCCCGGAAATGCGGAACGGGAACGTCCGGGTTGATCCCCTTGTTGCCGGCATCAAGCGTGATCAGGTCGTCGGCGGGTGTGCTGATGACCCGTGAGACGACGAGCGCCGCCCAATCGAATGGGAAGGGCAGGCTTTCGCCATACCCCGAGTCCCAGAAGATCCAGGTTCCGGGTGACACTTCCGTAACACCGTCGACCTGGTTGGTGGCATCGAAGCCCCTCGAGCCTGATGAAACGACCAGAGACACCTCAATTCCTGCTTCCTCGATCTGCCGCCTAGTATCCACGGCAAGCTGCACGGCTTCTCTCGCTCTTGTCTGACGTGACTCACCATTCCCCCCGATGTGGCCGTCATACGAGTGCAGACCATCGAAGGTCACTCCGTCGAGGCTATCGATCAGTTTGGCCAGAGCGACACTTGGTTCACTGGGAGGGGCGCCCGTCCGGTTCATGCCGGTGTTCAGATCAATCGCCACGCCGATGGTGACGTCTGCCTCGACACACTCTGCCGCCAGCTTTCGGATACTGGGCTCGTCGTCCGCAATCACCCGAAGCGTGACCGCGGGATATATTCTGGCCAGATCGACGACTCGCTTGATCTGGGGTCCAACGGGAGGGTAGGCGATCATCACATCCTCCGCCCCGTTTGCGGCCAGCAGCGCGGCTTCCTTGGGAGTCGCGCATTTGAACTTCGTGATTCCGGCAGCCATCTCCATCCTGGTGACCTGTTTCATCTTGTGCGTCTTGATGTGTGGGCGCAGACGGTCATAACCGTCGAGAAGACCGCCGATTGTCCTGATGTTTCGCTCGACGATGTCTCGATAGACGACGAGTGCAGGACTCGGGATCTCATCAACGTTCTTGATGGTGTAATCGATATCAGATGACATGATCGATCCAGTTGAGCAGTTCGCCGCGCCCCTGCCCCGTGGTCGAAGAGAAAGCGAGGAAATCGACCTCGGCAACGTCCGCGATCGCGGCGAGTGACTTATCGAGCTGTTTGCGGGCTTTACCCGGTGACATCTTATCCACTTTAGTAGCGACAATGACGAAAGGAAGACTCGCCTCGCCCAGCCAGCCGATCATTTCCAGATCCTCGGTACTTGGATCGTGACGGGCATCGATCAACTGAACCAGTCCCCTGAGTCGCTCGCTGGATCGCAAGTAGGCGTCGATCAATTCGGCCCAGGTTTTCTTCTCAGCCTTGGATCGTTTGGCGAACCCATACCCCGGCAAATCCACAAAGTGGAGGTGCCTGTTTATCAGGTAGAAATTCAACAGACGGGTCTTGCCCGGGGTGTTGCTGGTCTGTGCCAGATTGCGCCGATTCATCAATCGATTGATCAGCGATGATTTTCCGACGTTGGACCTGCCCGAGAACGCGATCTGGGGGAACGCTTCAGTCGGGATCTGTGAGGGATGGGCGACGCTCTTGACGAATTCGGTTTGCTTGATCTGCATGACCCCGGCTCCGTTCGTTCTGCGCCATCCGTACAAGGAAGAAGGGCACGGGTTACCGTGCCCCAGACACACCCGGGAAGCCTGACGCGGTGGTCAGGCTCGCTTTTTCTGTTCGAGATGCAGAAACGCGGATTGCGGGTTGTTGATCAGCTCTGCCGAGACGTGAATCTCTTTGGGGCCCCCTTCGGACGGCAGCAGATACATCAGGTCGAGCATGGACGACTCCAGAACCGCTCGAAGGCCACGAGCGCCTGTTCCTTTGGTGACGGTCTGCTCGACAATCTGCTCCAATGCTGTGTCGTCAAAAGTCAGCTCAATGCCATCCATCTCAAACAGCTTCTTGAATTGCTTCGTGATCGCATTCTTCGGCTCCGTCAGGATACGCAGTAGCGCATCTTCATCCAGGCTGTCCAGCGCACACGCGACCGGGAGACGACCGACAAGTTCAGGGATCAAACCATATCTGATCAGATCCTCGGGCTCGACCTCGGCAAAAAGCTCACCGATCGACATCTCTTCCTGTTTCTCGGCCTCGGAGCTGAAACCCATGGCCTTTCGACCGATCCGCGCGCTGACGATGTCATCCAGGCTGTCGAACGCCCCGCCGCAGATGAACAAGATGTTCTTCGTGTTCACCTGAATGAGCGGCTGCTCCGGATGCTTTCGTCCTCCCTTTGGCGGGATGCTGGCAACGGTCCCCTCCAGCATCTTCAGGAGGGCCTGCTGAACCCCTTCTCCGGAGACGTCACGCGTGATCGACGGGTTGGCCGATTTCCTAGAAATCTTGTCGATCTCATCGATGTAGAGAATACCCATTTCGGCGCGTTCGACGTCATAGTCGGCGGCCTGCAACAGACGAACGAGGATGTTCTCGACATCCTCTCCGACATACCCGGCTTCCGTCAGGATCGTCGCGTCGGCGATCGAGAAGGGCACCTGAAGAATCCGCGCGAGTGTCTTCGCCAATTCCGTCTTGCCCGTGCCCGTCGGTCCCAGAAGGAGGATGTTGCTCTTCTCGAGCTCGACGTCATCCACCGATACGTTGCTCTGAATCCGCTTGTAGTGATTGTAGACCGCGACGGAGAGTGAACGCTTGGCCTGATCCTGACCGATGACGTAGTCATCGAGCTGCTCTTTGATCTCGGACGGCTTGGGCAGATCCTTGTGCAGATGCACCGGCTTCTGCTTGATGTCCTCCACCAGGACCTCATTACAAAGCTTGATGCACTCGTTGCAGATATGCACACCAGGACCAGTTACAATCTTCTCGACCTGGTCGGCCCGCTTTCCGCAGAAGGAGCAGCGAATCTCAGCTTTGGATGAGCGTCGTTTCAAACGTTGGGTTCCCTGGTATCAGGACTCTTCGTCGCTGTCCTGTGACTCTGACTTGGACGGTTCGAGCACCTGGTCGATCAAACCATATTCCTTCGATTCCTCAGCCGACATAAAGAAGTCACGATCGGAGTCTTTGGCAATTCGATCGAGTGACTGCCCGGTGCACTCCGCGAGGATGTTGTTCAGACGGTCCCGATACTGCAGGATTTCCTTCGCGTGACGCTCGACGTCGGAAGCCTGACCGCCGGCGCCACCCATGGGCTGATGGATCAGGATCCGTGAGTTGGGTAGCGAGCTCCGGTGACCTTTCGTGCCGCCTGCCAGCAGGACGGCACCCATGCTGAACGCCTGACCGACGCAGATGGTTTCGACGTCGTTCGAGACATACTGCATAGTGTCGTAGATCGCCAGACCCGCTGTGATGCTGCCACCGGGGCTGTTGATGTAGAGCGAGATTCGACGATCCGGTGTCTCTGCCGTGCAGTAGAGCATCTGGGCAATTACGAGGTTTGCGATCGTGTCATTTATCGGCGTGCCGATGAAGATGATGTTGTCACGGAGCAGCCGGGAGAAGATGTCGTAAGTGCGTTCTCCGCGTCCGGTCTGCTCAAGAACCATTGGTACAAGTGCCATCTGTTCTGCCTTATTCGAATGACGTGATGTTGCGTTGCCAGTGCGTTGAGTCTGTGGGAAGTCGTTCTACCCTAAGCGTTTCAAGTGGCTCTTCGCTAAGAGAAGACGTATATCTGATTACTCGGTCGGTGTTTCTTCGATGTCTTCCACTTTGGCCTGTTCGATCAGGAAGTCGAAGGTTTTTTCATCCAGCAGGTCCGACTTTATGCGCTCGATCTGCCCGGATCGCCCGAGGATCTGACGGATCCTGGCCGGTTCGATGTTGTGCTGCTCGGCCATGGTTTCAAGATGCTTGTCCACATCTTCTTCCTGGACCTCGACACTTTCCTTTTCGGCGACATGCTCCAGAATCAGGTAGCGTTTGACGCCTCGGAGCGCACCGGCACGAGCCTCTTCGCGAACACCTTCTACGTTCTCGACTTCCTCCGTCTGTCGTTCACGCTTGAGCTGCTCGATAAAGTTGTCGAGGTAGGTCTCGACCATGCTGTCCGGTACCTCGAACTCGTTCTTGGCGATCAGCTCCTCGACCAGATTCTCGACGAGACGGCTCCGTGAGGCGCTTTCCGACTGGGTCTGCATGTCGCCCCGAATGCGGTCCTTTAGCTTGTCCAGCGATTCGAACGGTCCCACATCCTTGGCGAATTCGTCATCCAGCTCCGGCAGTTCTCGCTCTCGGATCTCTTTGGCCGTGACCCGGAACCGCACTTCATGTTCGTGTGACTCGCCGTCATCGGTTTCGTGCGTATGCGTGTATTGGACATCTCGTGTATCGCCGACGGCAATACCGACGAGCTGATTGTCGAGGTCGTGGTTTGCGTTCGGCCCCCCGATCAGGAACATGCGATCGCTTTGTGCGCGGTCGGGAATCTCATTCCCTTCTTCGTCCAGCTCGACAAAATCGGCCTGGATCACGTCACCGAGCGCAGCGTTGCGGTCGACCTCCTTTTCGGTCGCATTCTGCTCCCGCATCCCGCTCAACTGGTTGTCTACAAAGGATTCTTCCACCTTATAGACGGGCCGCACGACCTTCAGGTCCTTGTAGTTTTTTATTTCCAGCTCGGGCTTCACATCTACCGAGGCTTTGAACTTCAGCGGTTCGCCATCCTCAAAGCTGCTTTCTTCGATCGTTGCTTGGGAGACTGGCTGCAGGCCCTGTTCCTGACTCGCCTCGCGGTAGAATTCCTCTTCGGTCTTTGCGATGACCTCGTAGAGGATGGCCGGGCCGAAGCGCTGTTTGACAACGTTCACCGGGACTTTCCCTTTGCGGAATCCCGGTAGAGTCAAGGACTTGCTGTAACTCTTATACGCCTCTTTGAGGCGGGTGTCCACGTCTTCGCGTGGCACTTCGATTTCCAGCGTACGGCGCCAAGCGCCCGCTTCCGTTACTTCGACCTTCATTGGGACGGTAGCCCCTCCTGCAAACACATGAAAAGAGCCACAAGGGCTCTTTGAAGTTGATGAAAACACAAGGATTTATGGGCACAAATTCCGCGGAGAACGATACATAAATGAAGAAATGTTGTCAATTTGATAAAGGGAAACGACCACAGCCGTCGGGGCCAGTCAAGCCTGGTTCTTGAACCCTTGCGAAAAATAGAAAGATACGGCATTTAGTGCTGTCAGAAACCCAGGTCGATGAATGCGCCTGCCGATAGCCGTGTTTGAGGGCGTGAAGGAGTCGATTCTGTCCGTGCTAACTGACAAGAGAGAATCTCCGGCTCGACAGGAGGCTGTCACTCCGCAGGCCCTGATCTGCAGGGCTTTCCTCGTGTTGCTGTCCTACCCCTACATCAATTGGGCGGTTCCGATTGCCTGGTGGGCCCTTCTGATCTGAGCGATCGCCTGGTCGATTCTCTGTCTGACCGTGCTGTTCCGGAAGCAATGGGTCGAGTACGAACGTCTCGAATACCCGCTGATGACTGTCGGTATCCGAATGGCCGATTCCCAATCATACCTGGCTGCCCGGCGCCCCCACCTTCTGGGTGCAGATCAGCATCTACATCCTGGTTCTTGCTTATTTCGCGCGAATCGAAGCGCTCGTGAGCTTCTGGGTGTTCTTCGTACTCATTGGAATTGAAGCCTCTGTTTTCGACCGCCTGGGTGTGGGGGTGTCCGTCGGCCACGGCGGCATCGAAGCTGTCCGCTCGCAGAGCTTCGGCGCGATGTTTGCGCTGGCGTGTGTGAGTGTCTACTCGGCGAGGGGACATCTGGCACATGTCTTCAGGAAGGCCACGGGGAGCGCAGGCGAAGTCGATGATGGAGACGAAGTGTTGTCCTACCGGGTCGCCTCATCAGTCTGCCGGCCGGGGTCTGTGTGATGTTCGGCTGGCTGCGGGGGGCAGGCCTGGAGACTTCCGTTCTCTCGCTCTACCTGTTGTTCGCGTATCTCGGGGTTTTCTCGGTTCACCTCTGACACAATTGCTGAAGCTGACGACGGGGCTGGTGTTCACCAGGTCTCAGATGCTCTTCGCGATCGCGGTGGCGTTGGGCTTCACAGTTTCTGTTGGGCAGACGATTTATCTCGGGAACGTAAACGGTGGTTACAATCTAGGCGCCTGGAACGTGATCAAGGGAAGTCCACAGGCGTATCAATCGGCGGCCACGTGGATTCGCAACCCGAAACCGCCGGATCTCGACCGACTCACGTTCTTGGCCTCGAGTGTCGTCTTAACGCTGGCGCTTACCGTGTTGAAGTATC
>CAYYGZ010000183.1:0-9436 GCA_964471275.1 uncultured bacterium
TCGAGATCTGGAAGAATCACTACCGGGATGCCCCGTTCGTCGCGCCGATTGCAGCAGACGACGCCGCCTTGCGCGAGGGAAGATTCCTCGACATCGACGGCTGCAATCAGACCAACAGGGTGGAACTGTATGCCCTCGGAAATCTCGAGGCCGGCATCACCCTGATTGGCCGTCTGGACAACCTCGGCAAGGGTGCGGCGAGCCAGGGAGTTGAGAACATGAATCTGATGCTTGGTTTGAACCGACTCCACGGGATCGGGGCCGCTTACCGAACTGAATGATCGAGGTACGATCGAGCGATCCGGCCCCCGAGTCATCTGGTTCGGGGGTTTTCGTTTTCAGGTACGGTGCAGAGTCACAGAGCTGGGTGAATGGTGTCAGATGGACGAGCTGGTTGAAGCGAACAAGCAGGATGTTGACGAGAGATTGAGGAGTGGGGTCTGAATGCGTGGCCAGCTCTCCGTCGTGTCTTTCTGGACGGATGGATCCTCGGACTGTCGGAGGGCTACACGCGGCGAGCCAATTCAGTGAACCCGATCTACGGGGGATCCGTGAGGCGCCAGCCAAGATCCCTGTCTGCGAACAGACCTACACGGACCACGGGCTGGCTACTGTCTTCAAGATCACGCCTCACGCACTCGAGTTGGGTCTGGATGACTTGCTCGCGCGTTGGAGATACGAAAAAAGGGCGACAACCAGAGTCCAAATTCTTAACTTAAATGTTGCTCTGGAATTGGCAGATGAGGACATCGAAGTGCTGGATGAACTCGATGAGACCTGGATGTCCAACTACAGTCATCTCAAGCGGATGAACGAACGTGAGGCCCTGAAGAACCAGACGATTCTGGATCGGATCGGGCTTCCCAAGCGGTTTGTGTCGATCCTCCAGGATGATCGGAGAGTGGTTTCGGGCATCGCTGTAGTCGAGTCGGGATGTTCGGGATTGTGACGGATCCTGAGATGCGGCGCAGGGGGATCGGGCGGCGATTGACCCGTGGGCTTGCGGCAACAGGAGCAAGCATGGCGTATCTCCAGGTGGAGGAAGACAACACGCGCGCCCTCAAGCTCTACGCATCGCTCGGGTTTAGTGAGGTCTACACATAACTGGTACCGATAGAAGCTGTAATCCAGGATGTGCATGGGATCAGGCTCCAGTAGCCTGAAGACGAGAATTCAGGAGAGGCGATATGGCAGGGTTCAACGGGTTGGGCATGGACATGGGGAATCTGAGTCGGCTGTCGAATGCGGTCACTCGGTCGATCAGTCCGGAGAACTTCACAGGTGAGAAGGGCAAAGGCGGAATGGCCACCGAAGGAACGGGCGCGGGACCGGCACGGGATCTCGGGCAGGGCTGGAAGATATCACCGTCAGTCCGTGTGCAACCGGGCGAGGCTTTCGAGATGGCCGATATCCAGGGTCAGGGCGCCTTACAACAGATCTGGCTCACACCCACGGGCCATTGGCGATTCAGCATCCTTCGAATCTATTGGGATGACAGCGATATTCCCGCAGTCGAGTGTCCAGTTGGGGACTTCTTTGCCTGTGGCTGGCAGCGTTACGCGCAGGTGTCGTCGCTTGCCGTTTGTGTGAACCCCGGAAATGCCTTCAACTGCTACTGGGAGATGCCTTTCAGAAAGCGAGCTCGGATCACGCTGACCAACATTGCCGAAGATCCGATGACGCTTTACTACCAGATCAACTACACGCTGACCGATGTGCCGGAAGACTGTGCATACTTTCACGCGCAATTCAGACGTACAAACCCGCTTCTCTACAAGGATGTGTACACGATCCTGGACGGTGTGGAGGGCAAGGGTCACTACGTCGGGACCTATATGGCCTGGCAGGTGAACAATTCGCAATGGTGGGGCGAGGGTGAGATCAAGTTCTTCATGGACGGGGATTCCGACTTTGCGACAATCGTTGGTACCGGAACTGAGGACTATTTCTGCGGTTCGTACAATTTCGATCTCGGAAAGGAGCGCGGTGGGTATTGCGAATTCACAACGCCCTATGCCGGGCTGCCGCAGGTGATACGACCGGACGGCCTGTATGATGCCCAGCAGCGATTCGGTCTGTATCGCTGGCACGTCCCGGATCCGATCCGGTTCGAAGAGGATCTGAGCGTTACGATCCAGGCGCTCGGGTGGCGGAACCGCGCCAGCGAGGGCCGACGCTATCTTCCGCTGCAGGACGATATCGCTTCGGTAGCCTTCTGGTATCAGACGCTGCCGACGTCACCGTTCCCTGAACTGCCGGACAGAGACTACCTCGAGGTTATCTAGGGTCGAGATTCAGCAAAGCACAGAGGCGGCGGTGCAAAGCAGAAGGCGAGTCGATTGCGCCGAACGCAGCGCGCTGGACGCTTCAACAAGAGAATTCATGGAAAAAATCATTGAGAAAGCCGCAACGCTGGTAGAGGCGTTTCCGTATATCCGGTCGTTTCGAGACAAGGTCATTGTCGTCAAATACGGCGGGAGCACCCAGCCTGATGAGGGTGGATCGGAGACCGTGCTCTCGGATCTCGTGTTTATGGAAACCGTCGGAATGCGGCCCGTCGTCATTCACGGGGGCGGGAAGGAGATCAACCGACAGCTAGAAGCGGAAGGTGTGCGGTCTCAGTGGGTGAACGGTCTGCGTGTGACCGATGAAGAGACGATGCGTGTCGTTGAGGAGACACTTTTCGGGATTGTGAATCGTCGCATCGTTGAAGGGATCGAGCAGCTTGGAGGAAGTGCGAGGGGCATGTCGGCCAAGGATGCCGAGATTATGCGCGTCACGCAGCACTTTGCGGAGATGGAGGAAGACGGGGAGACAAAGCAGGTTGATATCGGCTTTGTCGGCGATGTGGAAAGCATCGACCCCGAACCTATCCGACGTGCCTGCGAGGGCGAGACGATACCCGTGATCACGCCGATCGGTCTGGGTAAGGACGGAAGCAGCTACAACGTCAATGCGGATACCGCGGCGGGAGAGATCGCCCGAGCACTCCAGGCGGAGAAGCTGGTTTTCCTGACGGACGTGAATGGTATCTGTCGGGATACCTCCGATCCGTCCTCACGGATATCGACACTGCACGTGAACGACATCGAATCCCTGCTCGACGACGAGACGATCAAGGGCGGCATGATTCCGAAGGTCCGTGCGGGCGAACGAAGCGTGAAGGGCGGTGTCACGAAGACACACATTATCGACGGTCGCATTCCCCATTCGCAATTGCTTGAGATGTTTACGAGAGAAGGAATCGGGACGGAGATCGTGCAGTAAGATCCTTCCCGGCGCCCGGAAGCTGTCGTCACCTCCTTCCTGAGAGAGGGGGAGGCATGCTATTGAAAGGATCATTGATGACAACGCAAGAGACGATTGATCTGGAGCAGAAGTACATCCTGCAGACCTACGGCCGGCCCAACTTTGTGCTGGAACGAGGCGAGGGGATGCATCTGTTCGATACGGAAGGGAAGAAGTATCTGGACTTTGTGAGTGGTCTGTCGGTCAATGCGCTGGGCTACGGGAATAAGATGATCAGCGACACTGCGGCCGCGCAGACGGAACAGCTGATCCACGTATCGAACCTGTATCATACGATTCCGGCGCCGCAGCTTGCGCAATTGCTGTGCGAGAATTCGTTTGCCGATCGCGTGTTCTTCTGCAACAGTGGGACCGAATCGTGGGAAGCGGCGATGAAGTTCGCGCGCAAGTATGCGTTCAAGAAAAACCTCGACAATCCGAAGTCGAAGTTCATCGCGATGAACCAGTCCTTCCACGGGCGAACATACGGTTCGATTTCTGCGACGGGTCAGCCGAAGTACCACCAGGGCTTTGGTCCGATGCTGCCCGGGATCGGTTTTGCTGACCTGAACGATCTGGAATCGGTCGAGAAGTTGGTGGACTCCGAGACGGCTGCCATCATGGTCGAGCCGCTCCAGGCAGAAGGGGGCATACACCCGTCGGATGTCGCGTTTCTCGCGGGATTGCGCGAGATGTGCGATGAGATGGGTATGCTGCTCGTGTTTGACGAGATCCAATGTGGTCTGAGTCGGACGGGGACGCTCTGGTGTTACGAGCAGTATGGTGTGACGCCTGACATTATGACGCTTGCCAAACCTCTTGCAGGTGGATTCCCGATCGGCGCGACTTTGATGACACAGAAAGTGGCCGACGCAATCGATCCTGGTGATCACGCGGCGACCTTTGGTGCTCATCCCGTTTCGTGCGCTATCGCGATCGAGGTCTTCAAAACGCTGTCAGATCCGGTGTTTATCGCTCAGGTGAAAGCGAATGGTGAATACCTGGTGTCCAGGCTGGAGGAAGTTCGGGAGAGGCACGGAGACAGGGTGAAGGGGGTCAGGGGACGAGGGCTGATCGTCGGGGCGGTGCTGAACGACGCGACGGCGGCCGATGTCATGACCGAGATTCGCGAACAGAGCGACGTGATCGTGTGTGTGGCGGGACCCGATGTGGTGCGCTTCCTGCCACCGTTGATCGTCGAGACGTCACACATTGATGAAGCCGTTGCGGCATTTGAGGCTGCGATCTCAGGTTAGCACGATTGAACGTGCGACCAGGTCACCTTGAGTGGAATCGAGTGGGCCGGGGTCACCCAAACAGAAGAGACATTGAATGAACGTAGACGATATCAAAGGGAAGACCATCGCGCTGGCGTCGTCCGGGGGATTGGACAGTTGCACCGTAACGCGATGGCTGACAGATCAGGATGTCAAGGTCTTGAGTATTGCGGCTGACATTGGTCAGCCGGACGAGACGAATATCGAGGATGTCAAGACGCGCATGATGGCATCCGGGGCGATCGATGCCGTGCTCGTCGATTTGAAGGAGGAACTCGCAGAAACCGCCGTGACACTGCTGATTGCGGGTGCTCGGTATGAGGGTGGGTATTGGAACACGACGGGGATTGCGAGGCACGTGACGACACACGGCCTTCTGAGAGAGATGAAGAACCACAACGTGGATGTCCTTGCTCATGGCGCAACGGGGCGTGGCAACGATCAGGTTCGCTTCCAGCTGGTGGCGAACATGCTGGACCCGAAGGTCGGTGTGTATGCACCTTGGCGTGATGACGCATTTCTGGCGCATTTTGGCGGTCGTCGCGAGATGATCGCATATTGTGAAGCGAAGGGCATTCCGATCACGGCCACGCAGGACAAGCCCTACTCGACGGACGCGAACTTCCTGGGTTTGACGCACGAGGCAGGGAAGCTCGAATATCTGGATGTGGCGTCCGATTTTATCGATCCCGGTATGGGTGTCTTCCCGAAGGACGCTCCCGATGTTGAGGAGTTGTTCACGGTTCGGCTGGAAAAGGGGCGTCCGGTCGAGGTGAACGGTGAGAGCATCGACGCGCTGAACGCCCTGCTGAAGGCCAACGAGATCGGCGGGCGCAACGGCATCGGAATCGGTATTCACGCCGTGGAAAATCGCTTTGTAGGGATCAAGTCGCGGGGTGTCTACGAAAGCCCGGGGTTGAGTCTCCTCTGGGAATGCTACGAGCTGATCCTGCAGCAGGTTCTGGACCGGCGTGCGAGGCGATTCTACGATCGGAATTCGCTCGCGCTTGCGGAACAGATCTATCAGGGGTATTACTATGATCTGGCTTCACAGATGATGTGTCAGTCTCTTCAGCCGGTCGCGAATCTGCTATCAGGTACGGTATCGGTCAGACTCTACAAGGGAACCGTGACTTTCGCGTCGTCGGAGAACGTCCCCCATTCGCTGTACTCGGAGGAGACTGCCTCGATGGAGGCGATCGGTGATTACGATCATCGGGATTCCGAGGGTTTTGTGAATGTACTCGGTGTGGGTGCGCGAGCGGATCATACATCGGGCCAGATAGAACCATCGCTTCTGAAAGGTCTGATCTAGGAAAAACGTATGGCTCATTCATCTGAGAAGCCCTGGGGAGGGCGATTCGACGGAGCAACCGACAAGCTGATGGAGAAGTTTAACGCATCCATTGGCTTCGATCGGAGACTCTTCCGGGCTGACATAGAAGGGAGCCGTGCTCAGGCACGGGCGCTTCTGCGCGCAGAGATCCTGACGTCGGATGAGTGTGAGTGTGTGCTGGCCGGACTGGATCAGGTGGAAGCCGAGATCGAAGCCGACAAGCTTCCGCTGACGGATGATCTCGAAGACATTCACATGGCTGTCGAGAAGCGTCTGACCGAAATCGTTGGTCCTGTTGGCGGAAAGATTCACACGGGTCGCAGCCGGAACGATCAGGTTGCCCTGGACGAACGTCTGTTTCTGAGGGAGGCAGTGGCCCGCACACTCGATCGCGTCTCGCATCTCCAGGCCGTGCTACTGGATTCGGCCGAAGGACAGATTGACACCGTGTTGCCCGGGTATACGCATCTGCAACAGGCCCAGCCGCTGTTGTTCTCTCACTATGTTATGTCCCTGTTCTGGATGCTCGATCGGGACTGGGGACGGTTTCACGACTGTGGAGCGCGGGCGGACGCCATGCCACTTGGCTCTGGGGCATTGGCAGGCAGTGCGTTCCCCGTCGATCGTGATTTTCTTGCCGAACAGCTGGGCTTCGATCGGGTGACGCCCAACAGTATCGACGCGGTAAGCGATCGGGATTGCCTGATCGAGTTCACTTCCGCCGCCGCGATCCTGATGTCGCATCTGAGTAGGTTCTGTGAGGATCTGATCATCTGGTCCTCATCTGAATTCGCCTTTGTCGAGCTGGACGATGCGTTCAGTACAGGCTCCAGCATGATGCCCCAGAAGAAGAATCCAGATTCGCTGGAACTCGTTCGTGGGAAGACTGGACGCGTTTATGGAAATCTGATCACACTCTTGACGGTCATGAAAGGCATCCCGCTGACCTACGCCAAGGATATGCAGGAAGACAAAGAGCCGTTGTTTGACACGATCGACACTCTCTGGATGTCACTCGACGTGTTTGCGGGTGTCTGGGATTCGATGCAACTCAACGCGGATCGGGCTGCCGCCGCCCTGGACGGTACGATTCTTGCCACCGATCTTGCCGATTACTTGACACGCAAAGGAGTGCCTTTTCGAGATTGTCATCATATCGTCGGCGGTCTGGTGCGAAAGACGATCCAGGACGGTGTCCGGCTTGAGTCTCTGTCCATGGAGGAACTGAGGGCGGCTTCCGACGTGTTCGATGAGGATGTCCGGAAGGTGCTGAGCTACACGGCGAGCACCGATGCACGTGATGTCGACGGCGGCACGTCAAGACGGTCTGTGAAGGCTCAAATTTCGGCGGGGCGACGGATTCTGCGAAAGCGAGGGGCGTAGACCAATCTTTGAGTCTATTCAAAGCGAAAGATGTTCGACGTTGCTATGACCTGCTTCAGCACGATACCGAGCTTGGTCTGACGCAGTTGAAGGCGATGGATACCGATCAGATCATCGGTACCGGACTGTTCGACAACGAAGACGATTTTGTCGCTGAGTGTGGGCGCTACAACACACTGGGCGATCTCTATGTCGGGGTGAATCCACGTCCATTGCGTCTGCTGGATGAGTATGGGGGTCTGAAGAACCGGGTGAGGAGCCTGTTCGTCGACGTAACGACTGCCTCGGACATCGATCAGATCACGGGCGTTGCTGTCGGGGCCGGGGTTGTCCTTTCGGCTCGCGCGAGGGGTTTGCTCAGGGAGGCGTCAAGACTGCACGACAAGGAGGCGTTGTTTGCCTTCGGCTCTCCGCTTCCTGCAGGTAAATCCGAAGCGCTCAAGAAATGGGTAACGGATTCTGATTTCGACTACGCCATTGATCAGTATGTCCGTGTTCCCGGAACCGCCCTGCAGAATCGCGGCTTCCTCCGCCCCCGGGTCCGGTTCAGACAATATCGGCCCTATCAGCTTACCGAGATTTCAGATGCCATCGGCGAAGGTGCGCAAGGCCTTTGACTCTCGACACCCCACACGATGCGATAGACCACTTCACGAATCAGATCAAAGTATCGCCTCAGATCAGGCTTGTCGCAGTCGGGGGGCCGACTGCCGTCGGGAAATCCACACTGTCACGAGCGTTCCTCGGGGCCGCCCGTGACAGTGGCAGAGAGGCGTATGTGCTCGAGGGGGACCGGTTTCTCGTACCACAGAAGCTGAGACCCATTCCCGCATCCTTCCCAGGTGATGTCTACGAGGTCGAGCGCTTTCATTCTGCGGTGCACGCTCTCGCGGACCAGGGAATCTTCAGCGCGCCTTTCTACGAACGTGATGGCCGGCATACAGGTCGTCTGGCAGTCGGCACCGGGGATGATGAAGCAGAGATTCTCGATTTGTGTCGTATGCGTGCCAGTTCCAGGAAGAGCGAACTGAGCGTTCAGGATTCAGGTGAAGTCGTGGAACTGATCGAGCCGGCCGATGCGCTGTGGATTCTGGACTCCGAACTATCGCTCCTGTATGGAGACCTCCGCGGTCTGTATGACCTGAGCTATGGGATTCGAGCCTCGCGGGCGCTGCGGCGGGCACACTTCCTGGGTGCTGTGGAGAGTGGTGAACGGTATCCGTATCTGACGCTGGAAGAGGCACAGGCGAAGATTGAGGGATTCTGGCAGACGGATGATACGCTGATCGAGCCTACGGTCAGCTTTGCGGATATACAGATCGTATTCAACACCTGACAATCCTGAAACTGGGGACGGGTGCAGGCGTCTGCATGAGACGAGTTTCGGGTGAGTCCACCTTCAGGAAGCATTCTACAGAATAGGTAGGTCCGTATTTTGAGATGGATTCGGGTTACAGCCGCATTCACGGCCGCGCTGGTGCTTTGGAGTACGATCCTTGGTACCGGTGTCAGCTTCGCCGAATTGCCGGAGGAAAGCGAAGGTCAGGTTATCCGGACGATCGTGGGCCGTGACACCAACGGATGGGCCGTTATCGACATCCGAACAGTCACGGGTGAGGTCGTTATCCTGAGCCCGGAAGTGGGACGCGAGGTCGGTCTCGAGGAAGCGATCAAGCTGAGCATGTTCCAGGGCCCGAGCGAGTTCAACAGACGCGCGCCGATCCCGATCCTGGGAACATCGGTTCCCGGTTTCCGAGAGGCCATTTTTATCAAGAGGCCCAGCGGGCGGTATGGGGTTCGCATCGAATTCAGTTCGGCTGACAAGATCAGGTTTCGGACGATTCGGCTGGAAGAGACCGACGTGAGCCGGATCCGGGAGTATGTGGAACATTTTGAGGAGATTCAGCGGGGTGAGTACAGAATCCACAAGCGGGACACGCAGATCGAAGAAGGTTCGGAGTATCCGAAGCTTACAGATGAGACGATTACTTTCGAGACACGTGTACCCCGGTTTGTCCTCACCAGTAGGATGGATGGAAGCCTGACCCTGAAGGATGGTCAGGAGTTAAAGGGGGAATTCGTGCCCCTGTATGACGAAGGGTCGATCCTGATTGAGTCCGACTTCCGGTCGCATACAGTCCCCGTGGAGAAT
>CAYYGZ010000184.1:0-9423 GCA_964471275.1 uncultured bacterium
GTCTATTTTCGGGAAAATTATAAGTGCGGATTCGCTGCGACCGGTCCCCAGACCAACACCGCCGGACCCGGTTGCCCTGTCACACTTTGTGAACGCTCGTCTCCACGAGCTCCAGGGACATCGTGACCAGGCGATCACGTCGCTCCGCGCGGCGATTGCCATCGATACCAAATCAGCCACGCTATACGGTGCGCTTGCCAGGAATCTCGCCGCCCTGGAGCGATACGCCGAGGCGACCCTTCCCGCCAACAAGTCGCTTCAGCGGAACGCGAATGATCTGCAGGTTCGCTGGATCTACTACGAATCACTCCTGAAGGGGCTCGGCGACACGACACTGGCGCTTGAGCAACTGGAATCCATCGCGCGGCGCGACCCCGAACCCATCAAAGCGCTCGATCGAATGCTCAAGATTCACGATGCTCGGAACGATAGTACCTCCGTGCTCAGAACGCTGGACCGGATTTCTGCACTCCCCGGTCTGGAAGAGGGCGGAAAGCTGATTGCCGCTCAGAACTATCAGATCCGGGGCGAGAACAGCAAAGCGGAGCAGCTTATCCAGAATGTCTTGAACAGGAATCCGGCGCGAGGAGATGCGTGGGTGAAACTCGCGAACCTTCAGGTTGTCCGGGGAGACACGCTGGCCGGTGCCCGGTCACTCCGTTCAGCCCTCCGTCATCCGACCCGTCGCGTGAATCCACACCCCGTTATGATGGAGTTAGTCAAGATATATGGCCCGGCGACCCGCATGGATTCGTTACTCAACGAGTCTCCACCCGACACCCTTTTCCAGGAACACCTCGGTGAGATATACCGTCAGGTGGCTCGAACTGGAGACCCAAAGCGGTCCGCCCAACTGCTCGAGCGCTCGCTCGCACTCTACCACAATCTGACGCGACTCTCGCCTTCACGGGCCGATCTCCTGGCGAAACAGGGAGAGCTTCTGTTGCATCTGAACAGACCAGGAGATGCCAGACGCTCGTTCATTCAAGCAGGCAAACTCGACAACAGAGCGGAGTATCATCTGGGGACGGCACACACGATGCTGTTCGAGCGACGATACGGACCGGCGATCCAGATTCTCGAGAACATCAAACCGAGGATGACACCGGGAACCGAGTTCTACGACAAGACGATGCTTTCTCTGGGCAATGCCTACTCGGCAATGGGCAGGAACCAGGAAGCCCGTGAGATCTACCAAGCATCGATCGAGGCCGTACCCGACAACACTGCCTACCCGTATGAACTCGGAGAGACCTACATCCGAGATGCAAACTGGGAGCAGGCGGCATCCATCTTCCGTGACCTTCTGCCGAGAGTGGAGAAGAACTCCACCGCCCTGGGCCAGACACTCTATAGCCTTGCGAGAACGCTTGAACGTAATGGTGAATTCGATGAGTCTGCACGTAGATTCGAACGACTGCTGTCGCTGCATCCAAACCATGCAGATGCGCTCAACTACCTGGGATACATGTTCGCGGAAAAGGGCGTTCGATTAGGTGAGGCGGAGAGCTTCATAAAGCGAGCACTCGAGACCGATCCGAACAACGGAGCCTATCTCGACAGCCTTGGATGGGTCTACTACCAGGCGAAGGACTACCGACGAGCCCAGGAATTCCTGCAGAAAGCGATCAGCCAGGAAGAAGAAGCGCTGAAACGGATCGACCCGGATGAAACGGGAAGGCGGAGGGCCATAAGCGAGAACCTCGCTGTCATATACGACCATGCGGGGGATTGTGCCTTCGCGATCAACCAGTTCGGGGAAGCCAGGCGGCGCTGGACCCAGGCACTTGAGAACAATCCGAACATCCCCAGGACACAGGAAAAGCTTAATGCCCTGGCCCTGGAGCATGGTTCAGGAACGGGCGGAGAAGTTGCGCCCTGAAGTAAATCCTAGCTCCCTGCCGCGCGGTTGGCGATCGGTCCTGGCCATCCTCATCTTCGGCTGTGCAAGCACCTTACCGGGTATCGCTGTCACACCGGTGCGGGGTCCGGGCGACGTCATCGATAGGATCGCTGCGCACACCGATTCGCTGCAAACCGCCCGAATCCGGGCGAGAATATCCATAGAAATAGACGGCGTCCGCCAAAGGGCCTCGAGCGTGGTGTTCTTCGATCACCCAACCGACCTCAGGATGGATGTCAGTGGGGCACTCGGTGTCAGCATCATGTCAGCCCGGTTCTGGGTCGACTCGTTGCGCATCTACCTCCCTGCCGAGAACGGCTACCTGGACGGTCTCGCCGCCCCCGTGCTCTACCAGGTCACAGGAATGAACCTGGGCTATTACGAAGTACAGAAGGCGATCCTCGGGATACCCACGCTTGACGCTTCCGATCGTGACGACGTCATCAGCTTCAGGACCACACCAGACCACCACATCCTGGACATTCAATCCGGCCCATACCGGAAACACCTGTGGATCGATCGAAGAAACGTGACACTTGTTCGCGAGGACATCGTCAACCACGATGGGAGGCTGCTGTCCAGGCTCAGCCTGAACCGATACAAGCTCAGGTCAGGCTGTCTCCTCCCGACTCAGATAGAGATTTCACAGGGCCCGAATCAAATCGCCTGGACTGTAGAGTCGGCCCGTGTCAACGAGGGCCTCGACCCCAAAGTGTTCAACCTGACTTTACCCGATGGCACGGGTCGCCTCGAGGGTACATGAGAAAAGCCTCGGTGATCCAGACCACCGAGGCACACAATACCGCGTTCAATCAGCGTTACGCCGAATCCACCCGATTCTTCAACTCTCATCACGCAATTTGTTGAGATCAACGTCCTTATCGGCCACCAGGTAGGCCAACGGGGCGTCTGGCGATTCGTCGAACAGGCGATCAACCACCTGACGAACTGGCGGATCTCCTGACGTCAGACTGTTGGACCAGCGGTCGGTAGACCTTCGCACGACCATCCTTCCGAAACGTGACATACCCCTTCTGTTCTATAATCTGCAACAGTGTACAGATCGTGGAATCGACCAGACAATCCGGAAAATGATCCTGGATTTTCTCCACCGTCGCTTCTTGGAACCACTAGATCACCTGCATGATCTGCGTTTCTCGAGTCGTAAGCCCCTCTTCACGTTTTCTAGCCATAGCACTAAAAACATAGCGCAACGGAATCGGCTAGTCACGATCGCCTGAAAAAGCGGGCAATACGGGATCCCGTACGCCTGACAGCGTGACCGGAGACCGCCATTGCCAGACTTGTCTCCCCTTCCCGCTCCCGCCACTGATTCCGGAGTTCGATCATCGACTTGCCCGTCAGCTTCCCCGATGCCTCGAGATGGACAGATTCCTGGAATATCCTCAGACAATCCACTGTCGCACCGTTGAGTTCGCCGCTGATCTGGGTCACGTCGTAGCCCAAGTTGTTTAGCAGAACCTGGGCCTCGTATACGTGTTCAGATCCGAGTTCGATGTCTTCGGTTTCTGATACCGATCGGTGCTCGGCCGTGGCACCGACCGAAGTGATCTCGGAGAGCAGCACCCACCTCACTAGCCGTGTTTCGAAACCTGCAACCAACAGCGAGACAAAGGAGAGCACGACGATCGCTGCACCGATTCCCCATCGGATGACATAGTGACCGGAATGACCATCCACCCACGATAGCGCATACAGAACATCGAACCCGATCAGATGGGCGCATCCCAGGGCCGCCACGGCGTGAATTGCGGCCAGGATGCACGGCGTCTTGTAGGGAATCCGAAGCGGTGTCGAAGCGTTGTGACGCGTGAATGCCACAAGAACGGCCCACGCGTCGACCATCAGGAGGAGGGCGGGCAGACGAGACATCACTGAGAAGGCTTGATCCGTGGGGTTGGTCCCGTCCGACACACCCCACACGGCTGCCAGGAGGACGGCGAGTCCACTTGTGATGTAAGTGCCCCAGATCATCAGTGCAGCGACGCGTGCATCGGCTTGTGGCACCTGCATTTGTGTCATATCGAGTCGGTTCATCGTAAGCTGACCTGCAGATCGTGCCTCAATATACGGGGTCGTCATGCCCGATCAAGGTTGATCGACCGGGTGTAGCCAGCCTTCTGGAGAGCCCCCCCCAGAGAGCCACGACGGCAAGCATCGACGCGGCAGCGGGTGCCAGCGCGGTCGTTTCTGGCCCATAGAAGTATTCGAATGCGAACGCCATCCCAAAACCGCCCCCAAGGAGCACAGCCATCGCGACAGCCGCAAAACGCTCGTGTCGGGCTGCCATCAAGAGCGTGTGTGCCAGACCGCAAAGCGCAAATGGTGGGACACAGGATGCGAGAAGTCGTATCGGTCTGACGCTCCCGACAAACGCTTCGCCAAAGACATAAATGGTGAGAGGCGCCAGAAGAAACAGGAGAAGCATCACGATCAGACTGTAGATTACGAACCACATTCCCATACCCGAGGGGCGCGCCCCTTCTTTCACGGCACTCGCCAAAACCGCCTCGAAGCCCGCACTCACCAGCACGTAAGTGGCGGCAGCAGCACGATAGCCCACGTAGTACACACCTGCTTCGGCGGGCGATAGGATATATGTCGCGAGGTAGGACAGATACAGAAGGTTTCCGAGGTAGTAGATACCGGGCAAATGGAGACAACCGGATCGGGCCGATTGCCAGTCGATTCCGATTCGAAAGGAGAGCCGCGTGTCCGGACAGACGCGATGCAGAAGCACAAATGCCGCAGCGCAGTATCCGATACGCGAGAACGCATAGCACCAGCCGACGGTAACCAGATCCCCCCCCCAACGCATCGCCAGATACAGGCTGAGGACCAGTACCACGTTGAGAGCGCTGATAATGCAGCAGCTGAGATCTGATCTCTGCAGACCTTTGAACACCGCGTTCGCGCTGTCGCCCAGACTCACGGCGAGCGTCGATAATCCTATGAGTGCGACGAGCAGCACCACGTGCGCCCCACCCCAAATCTGACCACCACCAACCATCAGAATGAATGCGAGGGGGGCAATCGTCACTTTGTAGGAGATAACTTCGTGCAGAATGCGCGACAAGCTATCACCTGATGCGACAATCTTGATAATCCGGTTGTTCATCCCGAGGTCAAGCAGCGGAATGAAGAATGCCGTCAGGGAGATCGCAAAACCGTAGTCGGCCAGCAGGTCTGTTCCCAAAACACGGGCGACCATGACCATACAGGCGAAGCCGCCGAGTGTGTGGACGGCCTTCTCAACTGTCAAGCAGATGACGTTGCGTTTCAGGCTCATCCGCATAGCACCAACGCAAAAAGGAGCAAGCGCTTAGCCTGCTCCATCCGAGAATCACAGATCTGTCGCAGAGCGTCTCTCAACCGCCTGATCCAAAACGATCTAACACTCGAATCACCACGACATCGACATCACTCGTATCGCCTACACCTGTGATTATGTCGTCCGAAACACTCAACTCGAACACGTAGTCTGCAGGTGCCGGTGGATCAAAGAAAGGCGAGGGCCCGGATGCGCCCTGCAAAGCGACCGTCGGCCCCAGAAGCTGTCGCCAGAAATACTTGAGCTCGTCATCGTCCGGATCTGCGCTGCCCGTCCCATCGATCGTCACGCTTAACACATCCTGGAAGACGACAATCCTGTCCGGCTCGAGCACTGCGACGGGCGGACCCTGCGTAACCAGGATCTGGACCATCTGGGTGGGCACGTCGTCTGTAACCCCGTCACTCACCTCCACAGACAGGCTATATGCCCCAACATCGGCAGGCGCTTTCCAGACCACCGTCACGGAATCCTGAAACAGGTCGATCAGCGTATCCGCGTTGCTGCGGTTGAAGGCCCCGCCAGATGCGATCCACCGGAAATCGAGCTCATCGTTGTCCCCGTCCTCGGTAAACAGCGTGATATAGACCTCCTGTCCTCGCCCAACAGATGGATTCTGGCCACGATCGGTCGTTACCCCGAGAATCTGGGGTGCGTTCTGGCGGTCGAGAAGCGTGCAGGCTGCAAGACCGAGGATCAAAACAGGCAGAAAAAATCGAGTCATAGTTCCATGGTGTTCAACGTGCAACCGCACCGTTAACAATTCTCCCTAAGTATTTGTAATATATTATCTTGCGTGCGGCTTGTCAATGCAGAGAGCGCCCGGACTCGCTTGAAACAAGGAAAGGCTCAGCCTTAATTTGCAAGCAATTAACCAACGAAAGGCCAATGGGTTCCCCTTCTGACCCCTTGGCTCTTTTTAGTTTGTGCGTGCACATACGAGATACGATTAGGTCGGGACAAGATGAACCACAAAATCCTCTGCGTAGATGACGATCTGTCGATCCGCACCGTGCTGGACAAGGCTCTCCGTGCGGAGGGGTATGATGTGATCACCGCAATGAACGGGGAAGAAGGCGCCGAATTGGCCGAAAGCCAGGATCCCGACCTGATCCTGCTGGACATCGGCCTCACCGGAATTAACGGGATCGAAACGCTATCACGCATCAAGAAGCCGCCCCCAGAGGCTTCGGCGATCACGATCACCGCCGAGGGTACGATTGAGTCCGCCGTCGCCGCCATGAAAGCGGGTGCGCGCAACTATATACAGAAGCCATTCAACACCGAGGGACTTCAACTCCTTATTGCCGAAACGCTGGAGACCGTTCGACTCAAGAAGGAAGTGCACGTCCTCCGCAGCGCCCAGAGAGACAGGAGCGACGTCGACCGAATGGTGGCCGAGTCCTCGGTCTTCAAGCGTGTACTCAAGATGTCGCAGCGGATCGCGAAGAGCGACTCGACCACCGCACTGATCGAGGGTGAGATCGGCTGCCGGCAAAGAACATATCGCTCCCATCATCCATTACAAGAGGGTCCGCTCAGAGGGTCCCTTCATTGCTATCAACTGTGGCGCAATTCTGAAAGACCTTGTTGAATCCGAGCTCTTCAGAAGTGAGAAGAGGGCTTTTACGGGCGCCGCCCAATCTCGCTTGGGAAAGTTCGAGGCCGCGGACGGAGGGACGCTTTTTCTCGACGAGATCGGTGAACTCAGTCTCGACAATCAGATCAGACTTCTCCGGGTCCTGGAAGAACGATCCTTCTACCGACTCGGTGGGAACAAGGACATACACGTCGACGTATAAATCATGTCGGCCACGAACCTGGACCTTCGCGAGGCGACGGAGGCCGGAAATTTCCGGGAGGATCTATTCTACCGACTGAATGTCGCGCCGATCTACATTCCTCCCCTTCGCGAAAGACGGGATGACATCATTCCCTTGGTGCAGCGATTCCTGAATGAGTTCGCAGGCACCGCTGAAGGCGGCACGCGCAAAACCGATCCGCATGCGGAGCAGGCTTTGCTGGCGTAAGATTGGAAGGGAAACGTTCGCGAGGTCAGAAATGCGGTCGAACGCATCGCACTGCTGGAAGAGGGAGATACGCTTCTGCCCGAGCACCTCGATTTCCTTGGTGGATTGAGGCGGCCCGAACGCGCGATGAGCGAGAACGAGAACCTGGAGACCGATGGGGATGCGTTCCGCCTACCACCTGAGGGCGTGATCCTCGATGACCTCAACAAAGATCTGATTCAGCAGGCCCTGGAGATGACGAGCGGCAATCAGGTCCGCGCCGAAAAACTGCTTGGGTTGACGCGTGGCAAGTTGCGTTATCGCCTCGACAAATACGGCATCCAGAGTTGACGCGCCCCTGCAACCCTCCCGCACCTGACCTAATTCTCCGCCAGAAGACGCCTGACGACCGGTGTCGCATCCATCCTCAAGGTCGGACTGTCGCCATCCAGATAGGCCCGGATACGTCCACGTTTGTCGACCACGGCAAGCTTCGTACTGTGCAGAATCTGATGGGGTCCGTCAGTCACCTCGACCGAAGCTCGAAACCCGTTTCGGATCAGGTCGTAGACACGTGACTTCTCACCCGTCAGAAAATGCCACACGCTTCCCTTGGCGCCATACCTTTCCGCGTAGGCGGACAGAACTTCCGGCTTATCCCATTCAGGATCGACACTGATCGAAACCAGCTTCACCTCGGGCAGCCTGAACCAGGCATCCTGCAGTCTGGCCATCTGGTCAGACAACGCGGGGCAAGGCCCCTGACACCGCGTGAAGACGAAATCAACGATAATGACGTGACCAAGCAGGTCGCTGCGGGTTACGGAGCGACCGGACTGATTGACCAGAGAGAAATCTGGAAGCTGCCCCATGGTTTTGGCCCGCCTCTGCTTCTCGGCACGGATGCGCGAAATCTCCGACCTGAACATAGCGACCGACACGGCCAGCATCAGCAGAACGGCCAGCGCCGCAATCCCGATGATCAATCGCCGATTGCAGGATTCCATTATGCACCCCGATCCCGGTCACCCACGGCAAGCGATGACCAGCCGACCATCACAATGCCAAACACGGTGGTGATCGCCAGACAAACGGAAAGCCCCGGCAGGTCCGCACAGACAACGGATCTGTCAGGATAGTAGATTACGCCACGAAGCGCAGCCGTCGCGTAAGTCATCGGGTTGACTCGCATGAGCCAGTAGAGCCACGTTGGCGCACCCGACAGCGGAAAGAAGGCGCCAGACAGCAACCACATGGGCATCAGCAGAAGGTTCATGATGGCGTGGAAGCCCGCGGTCGACTCTATTCTCCAGGCGATTCTGAATCCGAGTCCGGTCATGCTGATCGCGATCAGAATCAGTGTGACGAGTGTGATCAGGAAAGACACGACAGAGACTTGGATTCCGACCAGAGGCGCAAGGATCAGGAAGATAAGACCCTCCCCGACAGCGACAGTCGTTCCCCCAAGGATCTTTCCCAACACGATGCCAAAGGAGTGGATCGGGGCAACGACGACCGACTGCATGAACCCTTCCCGCTTGTCCTCCACGACCGAGATAGTAGAGAAGATCGCCGTAAAGAGCAGAATCAACATCATGGTCCCAGGATAGATATACTCCAGATATGTCAGGCCGCCTGCCGCATCACCCGCAACGAAGGATCCCGTGAAACCTGACCCCACAAGGATCCACAAAAGGACGGGCTGAAGAATCGAGCTCAACAGCCTGTTTCGATCTCGAACAAACCGAAGCACCTCGCGTTTCCAGAGCGAATAGATGGCAGCAAACAGGATCGGTCTGGGTTCAGACATCGTCATCACCGATCTCGAAGCGTTGGCCGCTATGCTCGACAAAAACATCCTCCAGTGTAGGACGTCCGATACTCACCGAGTCCGCCAGATCTCCACACACACGGTAGACGTCGGAGATCAACTCATCGGCCCGACTTGAAGTGATCCGAACTTGCCCAGCCAGAGTCTCACACTCGAGATCAAGCTGCCCCTTCAGAGCGAATGACACGTCTTCTGCCGCCCTCGTCTGAATCACGATCACGTCGCCTCCTACGCCCCGCTTGAGATCGCCCGGGTTCCCCTCGGAAATCATCCTGCCCCCGGCAAGGATACCGATACGGTCACACCGCTCGGCCTCCTCGAGATGATG
>CAYYGZ010000185.1:0-6865 GCA_964471275.1 uncultured bacterium
CCCTGACCTTTCCGCCAATTCTGCTTATGGCCGGCCCGATCCCGGCACAGACGGCATCTACCACCGAGACCGTTAACCAAAGAGAGCTGGCAACTGCGATTGCAGACGATCTGTGGAATCAACCCGAGACCGTCCGCAGCAGGATCGTCTCCTTGCTCATGAAGGCAATGAACGACCCATCGGAAGCGATCCGAATCGATGCCCTGGGGAGCATCGGCAAGGCATCACGTCCAGCAGTTCCCTCGCTCGTCCAGGTGCTCAATGGTGATTCCAGGCCTTTCCGGATAGCGGCAATCAAAGCGATCAGGCCGGATCAATGGCCCATCGGGTCCCACCATCAGCCGCCTGATCACACTCATGTCGGACTCGTCAATGCCTATTTGCAGAGAACCCTCCAGGCACAGCTGTCCGATGACGGAGTCCTCCTCGCCTCACCCGAGCCGATTGGGCACGAGGAAGAACGATGAGAAACCCCTGGACTCCCTTCGTCATCCCTCAAAACGTCTGTGTCCAGAGGTAAGTCGGAGATCGATGCCCTGATTCACCCCGAGTAGAGTCTTGCCAGGTACACGAAGAATCGCCCCCGGCCCTTAGGCTGGAGGCGATGGGTACTGCTCCCGCTCACCACTCGTCTCACATCCCGATCAGGTAGCTCCACTTCAGCAGCACGCTTCTGCTCGTGCGCTGAAGACTTCCCTCCGTCCCGAAGCCATTGTCGAAGACGAGAAAGACGTCGCTCCCAGACCGATACCGCCAGTTGAGCAGGAAATTCGTCCCGACAGACTGACGATCGCTGTTCCATTGGGCGAACAGCTTGACGAAGAAATCAGTCGTAAATGAATACAGGATTCGACTGCTCATTGTCGTGATGTTCACATTCCGTTGCGGTAGGCGAAGCCAGTTACTGTTCAGATCTGTCTCAATCGACAATCGTCCCGTCGGCTGATAGACGGCCTCAGACCGAATCGCAAAACGCCGTCCTGTGTAGAAGCTCCCCGCCTGGAAGAACACGCGTGGGCGGAATTTCCGTGACCGGCTCGGTGAGGGCCCGAACGTAAAGGTCGTGAAATCATAGGTTCCAACCGGCACAGATACTTCATCCTCATACTTCCTGGAGGGTTCAAACGCTTCATCCACGACGTCGTGGGTATGCGCGAGTTCCATCCGCCACCAGTCACCTGTGTTGAAGTTCGTCCAGCAGCTCAACTCCGCAGACCAGAACTTTACGTTGTTGTCACGATCGGTCACCACCTGGAGCTCCGGCCCGATCGACACATACCGGATGCCCACGTTATTCTCGGGTCGAGGACGCACCCTTGTCTGCGCGTCATACTGTCTGAACCCGTCAAGATCACCCCGTCGGTTCACAAAGCCTACCGCCGGCTGAAACCGCTCCTCCACATCGAGCACACGAAAACGTGCGGATGTGACCGTGCCCGAGTAGCTGGCCGAGACATAGCGTGCATCGTCTGCGTCATCGAGCTCCGAATCCCAGGTTCGGGCGTAAAACCCTTGAAAACTCAGAGCTTCTGACGCAGAGAGGCTGAAGTCCACTCCCAGAGACCGATTGAAGGGCGACCACCCGTCCACCGGATCATTGACCTGCTTGTTCACCAGCATCACGCCCACGTTTGACCGTGCCAGCACATCACGGCGCAGGCGCACGACAGAATAGTTGGTCTGGTGGACGGTCGTCGTGTCGTCGTCGGCTTCGTCGATGACGGTCACGTCGTCTGTCAGCACGTTAAGCGCTCCGATGCTCGTTCGCCCTTCCTTCCCTGCGACCTTGGTCCCCAGGATGATCGGTACCTTTGCGCCCTCTTCCAGACCAATCCGGCGGGAATAGAACAGGAGCGTCGGGGGACGGCTGCCGCCTCCCGTACGCTCCGCTGCCTGCCCGAAGTTGAAGAGGTTTGCGCCCTCCAGAAAGAATTCGCGCTTTTCCGGGAAGAACAGTCGGAATTGAGTCAGGTTGACCTGCTCCTGGTCACCCTCTACCTGCGCGAAATCTGTGTTGTAGGAAAGATCGAACGAGATGTTGGGTGTAACGCCATAGCGCAGATCGATACCCGTTTCGAGAACGCCCTTCTCCGAAGCTCCGGCAGTCTCGAAATCGCGCGAGGTTCCCGGCAGGAGGTATGGCTTGATCTGGTACGACCGCCTGGAGCCCGTCACGCTCAAACCTTGCAGCTCGCCGATGTCGGATGTCCAGTATCTTGCGCGGGTCGAGGAGCTTCGGCGGCCTACGACGAACTGGGACTCCTCGTTTATCGACGCGATGTTCCGGGCCATATTGATCCCCCAGACCATCTGCTCGCCAGGCTTGAACCGGAGCTGGTTGAAGGGAATCGCGACCTCCACGGTCCATTTGTCGTCATAGCGCTGCGTACGGCATTCCCAGTTGCAGTCCCAATCGTCGTTGTAACTTCGCCCCTCGTTCGACAGCATCATATCCCGCTGAGCACCCAGCGGATTGATGAAGAAGAAGAACCCGGTCTGCCTGTCGTTGTAGGTGTCCAAGAGCAGTTGTACGTTGTCGTCGCCCCAAATCTCTGAGTCACGACGCATATTATTCGCGATGATCACCGTGCGATCGGAGGTAAAGCACTCGAACGAGAAGTAGATCTGGTTGTCGTCATACACGATCCGGACGACTGTCCGCTCGGTACTCGGCATCCAGTAGTCGGGATCACGCTGAATGAACCCATCTACCGGGATGGCATCAGACCAGGCGACATCGTCGAGCCGCCCATCGATCATCGGCCCTTCCGCAACCCGGGTCGCGATTGCCTGCCGTCTCGTCTTCCCGATCATCGCTCCCTTCTTCAGAGTGATCAACCGGTCATCTTCGCTGAGGGTCAGGCGATGGTCGAGCTTCCGCGCAACAACCATATCATTTATGTGTTTGATGACCTCCAGCGCTGCCTCGGCAGAGCCGGCCGCAGCCAGTTGAGAACCTTCCGGCGCGGACCCGTTCAGACCGCTTATGTAGACAAGATCGCCGGAGACGAGCCGAACTTTGCCCACTTCTTCCGCTATCACTGTGTCAGGGAATAGAATACAGAAGAGAGTCAGGAGTAATGCTTTATGTAAGTGCATACTTACTAAGGTAGTGTGGGGTCTGGTGCAGGACAAGCGCTACAAACCCGATCGCTCGAGTATACCCATCAGGACGGGCTCGATCGTGGACCTGAGCCGCTGGTTGGCATAGCCAACCCAGGCCACGGGCGACGTCGTGTCCAGCAAGGCATCCAGGGGATTCCCGTCAGGTCGCGTGATATAGAGCCCCATTTCACGCGCGATCAGCTCCGTGCACACGTCGTATGGATGGCAACAGATCCCCATCTCCTGACCTCGTGCTGCCAACACAGACTCGAGGTTCGGACGCAAATCTGCGTTAAACCGATCGTGACCGACCATCAACTCGTAAAACTGACCCCCCGTGCATATATACTGGTCCTCGAACAGCCTGGCCTTCCCCGGCTGGATCGGCCCGATCAGTGCCTCCACGAGCTCCTCCTCGATCCTGGCCAGAATGTCCTTCCCGCCCTGAAAGAAGCGGGACAGCATCGCGAACCCGTGTTCGATCGTCTCGGACCGGGACGGCCTGAGCTGGATCGGGGACTCGGTCTCGCGGATAACGTCGTAGCCGAACGCGTGTGCGCCCTGTCCGCGAATCGCTGATAGGACATCTGCTCGATACTGCTTTGTCGTAGGGATCTCGGTCTGCACCGCCGCGAAAATATCCTGGAGGTTCGTCGATTCGCCACGATTCTCTGCCACGCCAGTAAGCACCCAGGCGCTACGCTTGTCGTACATCAGACCGCGTGTTCCATCGATCGGGTCGACGATCACCCGAAAGCGTGCCGAGTCGGGATCAAGTCCGGCCGGAAAGACTTCCCCGCCCTCCTCGAGTCCCTCACCGACCAGAACAATCGAGGTGTCGGTGAACGCCTTGGTAAACAGCTCGCGGAGCAGATCCTCACTGACGCGATCGATCGCATAGATCGTGTCGCCCCCTGTTTCTGCAGCCACAGCGCTCAGCTCTTCCGTCGATTGCTCGGCAATCGTCCTCCGGACAGCATCGCGAATGCGAGCCTGAATCGAGATGACCCGAGTGATGATCTCTTCAGCTGTGGGATTCTCAATGTTCATCATTAACCTGTCAGAAATAGATGTGGGCGACCCACCGATAGTAGGTCGCCCCTTGGGCGAATTCAAGCCTGTGCATAACGTTACTGCAAAACACACTGAATAATGCTGACGTCAAAGCAGACACCAGATGAGATCGTCTCGTTGACCGTCTCTGCAATTTCCCACCTGAGCATCGAGATGCTCCCCCTCCGTATGTCCTCAATCGTTTTGGTGCCAAGCAATAAGAGAACTGCATCTGTCACCTGGGTGAGTTCCTGATCGATCACCAGGGTCGTCTGCTCCCCGTCCAGGTACATATCAAATTCGATCAGAATAACACGCAGACCTGCCGTTCCGGCCGGGTTTGAAACCACAGTGATCGGCTTGCCATACATCAACCCTGGGCACCGGGTCATCAAACTCTACGGGTGCCGGCTGGCTGTTTTCGACACTGCCCTCTTCAGATGGCGCAGAGAAAGTCCCACTGATAACGGCATAGACGATCCCCTCGCCAACTAGCGCCAAGACGATCAACGGCCAGGATCTCTTGATAAACGGGAGCACGATACACCAGCGCAGACCCCGAGAGGAGCACGGGAAAGGGTCGAAGGGGATCACCAGAACGGTACCCGATCCCCTTGCACGGCTCAACTCCACGGCAAAATCGAACCCGGGCACAAGCCTGCACTGCTTTGCCCTCTACACGAGTCTTCTTGGCGTTGAGTTCGCCAGAAATCGAGTCAGCTTCCCCTTCGGATGCGGCCACCGATTTCCTTGAGCCGGCATATACCTAAACAGCAATCGATTCCTGTCAAGACAGGAAAAGGCTTGCCATGTCGAAGGGCACACCTGTCAAGGTGAGCACACTTGTCGGTCACCCTTCGATAAGACGTGTACAATCCCTGCGTATCAGGGAACACCGAATCCATTTCTGCCACGACGGCACTCCCACCTTCGCATAAGCTTCGGCGGACAAGCAGGGCGAACGGTGATCCGCTCGCTAGACGTCGCACACCTGATAGGCAGCCCTCAAGGCTTCGATCGGGTCTCCCTTCGGCGTAAACTCGTGTCCTACATAGAGATTATAACCTGTCTCTGCTATGGCTTCCACCACAGCGGAGTAGTTGATTTCCTGATCTTGATCAAGATCGTGTCGCCCAGGAACACCCGCCGTATGGTAGTGACCAATGTGCTCTGAGTATTCGCATATGCTACTTATTAGGTTGCCCTCCATAATCTGCATATGGTAGATGTCGTAGAGCAGTTTCACACGCGGAGAACCGACGCATTCACACACCTGCACTCCCCACTCCGTGCGATCACACTGGTAGTCGGGGTGATTCACCTTGCTGTTCAGCAGCTCGATGTTCAGGTTGATTCCCTTGTCCTCTGCCGCCCCCTTTACGCGATTCAGGCCCTCCGAACAGATGTCGATCCCCACTTCGTCGCTCAGTCCGTCCCGGTTCCCACTGAAGCAGATCAGTCCCGGGATGCCGAAGTCTGCGGCAAGCTCTATACTCTCCAAGAGCTCCTGTTCGATCCGATCGTGATTCTCTCGCTTGTTCAGGCCATCCGGCAGGGAGTCGTGCCCCATCATACTCGGGATCACCAGCCCGTATTGCTTCGCCAGATCGACAATTTCGTCGAAAGGCGCGTTTGCCCTCGCCCACAGCTCGATTCCCGCATACCCGATCTGTGCAGCCTCCTCGATCAATCTCTCCAGCGCCAGATCTCCCCCACGCATAAAGCACGGATAGCAGAACGATTGGTTGATCTTGCCCATCCTCATCCTCCTTACACTGTAGTGTGGCGATCCCCTATCTACGGGAACGTCAACTTCTAGATCGAATACGTACGCATCGATCGCGCCGTGTGTCGTTGTCTGTATTCTCTGAAAACCACAGGCCTCTCCCCAATGACCGCTTCTACCCGTTTTTGGAGCAGCCTCAAGACATCTTCAGGCACGCACTCCAGGGGCCTCAACTCCTCCGGGTCCGCTTCCAGATCATATACTATGGGAGGCGCCGCATCCGTCACTTTCACGTGTGCACTCCACCTGTCATCACGCACATTGGCATAGGCCCCCCATCCGGTCACGATGTGATCCCGGTCGTTCGTGCCCGTCTCAGCAGCCTTCCAGACATCCTTGCCGTCACCGGGATCACGGTCCACACCGAGCATCCCAAGAACAGTTGCGAACACATCCTCGCTCTGCGCCCACGTGTCGGTGTGTCTGCCCCGAGGTCCGTCGGGATGGCGAATCATCCAGTTCATCTGCGTGTTGAACGGGAACAGATCCTGTGCTCCCTTCCCGAACTTACCCCGGTCCATCAGTTGCGTCCCGTGATCAGACAGGAACATCACCACGGTATCGTCAGCCACACCCGTCCGGTCGACCGAATCCAGCAGATGTCCGATCCACCTGTCCACAAAGGTCACGTACCCATAATAGAGTGCTTTGGTCCGCTCGATCTCTGCCTCGCTCGGCTCGAAATCTCTGAGTACGGAATGATGAATGTAGTCCTTAACCCCGTCATCCCTGAAGTACGCGTCTACATAGTGGCGGGGCGGATCCCACATCTCGTGAGGGCTGAAACTGTCTACCCAGAGAAAGAAGGGAGTGTTGGCGGCATTGTCCTCCACCCACTGAGCCGCGGAGCGAAACGTGGACGCAGCCAGGTAATTCTCCTCGCCTTCCTGCCGATCGAGCATGTTCAGGAGATACTGGATG
>CAYYGZ010000185.1:6875-9413 GCA_964471275.1 uncultured bacterium
TGATACCCATCATTCTCCTGGCCTCTGATGAACCGCCACGACAGGAATCCACGCGTGAAATTCATCGTTGGCTTAAACATATGGTAGACGTCAGCAACCAGGCCCGTCGCATACCCTTCATCGTGAAGGATTTCCGCAAGGGTGTCCAACTCGTGCGAGATCGGATGCCATCCCGCGCCAGCCGGTTGCAGTCCCTCATTCTCCGTCTCAAATCGCCAAGGGAACGATCTCTTCCCTGTGAACACGCATCGTCTCAGTGGAATCGTCGGCAGCCCTTCTGCGTAACACCTGCCGAACACCACACTCTCACTGGCAAATCGATCCAGATTCGGAGTTTTCACAAAGCTCAGCTTCTCCCCCTCTCCCACCAGATCCGCACGGAACGTATCACAGCAGATTACGATGACATTCATAACACACCTTTGCGTTTAGACGAGAAGCCGCGCGTGCGTTACCAGGCAGGACGCCGCTGGTAGGTAAGTCCGGATGCAGCCGCAAGACGATCATCAGAGATCGGTGGAGCCTCACGCACTCACATCCTCACTATCGCGGCCAATCGTTCTCGTGGCAAATGACATTCCAGGCGCCGCAGGCCAGCATCTACAGATTCAGAAGGGCTATATAGTTCAGATTCGTTTCAACCGGATATTCCGCCGCATCGGATCAAGGCCTTTACCTGCGCGTATGTGTTTGTACGATTAGCGCCCGGTCAACTCTGTTTCGGATTCCGAGAGGTCATCACGGCGCAGCCCACGATTGTCCGTCCTGCCCTGGGGCTTGCCCCGCAAGCTACCGACGGTCTCCCCTTTCCTGGTCTGCGACAGATTCTGATGTGAAACAGTGTCATCAGAAGCCTGTAGAGAATGCAGCAATCCCCGAGATAACTATGGGCGAGTTCTCGACTGGCGCTCAAGTTGACGCTGCACATTCGTGCCCGAACGCAGCAATACACCGTGAGACCTCACGACCACATCTCCGGTACCCGCCCTGTGGCTCGATTCGTCTTTCCCTCCGTATTTATGCCTTTGACCCAAAAAAGTTGACACAAAACCCGAGTTTTGGTTTAATCTCTTTAAGTGCAAGGGTAGAGGCGCGTTTGCCGAAGTTGCGTTCTCACTGCCGGAGAATGCTCCTGGGCCAGCGAGATAACATCTCCTGGACTGTCACAGTCACAAGGACTGTGGAGCGCTCTCTTGTGGTCGCTCAATTTGACGATCCCATCCGACGATGCCCTGCCCTGGCAACGTCGGTATTTTTATTTGAGCCTGACCCAAACCTCTACGGATCGGCTCGAGAAGGAGTATGCGTTATGAGCAAGCTGCAAGTAGGTGTATTGGGGGCAACCGGAATGGTGGGACAGCGGTTCATCGCCCTTCTGGCTGATCACCCGTGGTTCGAACCCGTCGTAGTTGCTGCGAGCCCGCGTTCCGCAGGTAAGACCTATCGCGAGGCCGTCGAAGGCAGGTGGCCGCACGAGGGTGAGATCCCGGCGAACGTGTCAGACCTGGCCGTTCGCCAGGTATCCGACTTCGATGCGATCGCAGAGAACGTCGACTTCGTCGTGTCGGCGCTGGATATGGAGAAAGACGAGATCCGTGAGCTCGAAGACGGCTATGCTTTGCGGGAAACGCCCGTCGTCTCCAACAACTCAGCGCACCGCTGGACACCGGATGTCCCGATGATCATCCCGGAGATCAATCCGGATCACGCGGACATCATTCCGGCGCAGCAGAAGCGTCTCGGTACGTCACGTGGCTTCATCTCCGTCAAGCCGAACTGCTCGATCCAACCGTATGTCCCGGCCTTCCAGGCCCTGTGGGACTTCGGACCGACGCGGTCCTCCGTCTGCACGTATCAGGCGATCTCGGGCGCAGGCAAGACGTTCGAATCCTGGCCGGAAATGGTGGACAACGTGATTCCCTATATCGGCGGCGAAGAAGAGAAGAGTATGGAGGAACCGCTCAAGATCTGGGGTCACATCGAGAACGGCGCAATCGTGAAAGCCGATTCGCCCACCATCTCAGCCCAGTGTATCCGTGTTCCGGCCACGGACGGTCATATGGCTGCCACCTCCGTCTCGTTCGAGAAGAAACCTCCTCGAGATGAGATCATCGCCCGATGGAACAGCTTCCAGGGCAGCAGGAAGGCCGAAGGTCTGCCATCAGCTCCGAACCCGTTCGTGGCGTATCGCGAGGAAGACGACCGTCCACAGACACGGCTCGATCGCGACTTTGGGAACGGGATGGGTATCACCATCGGCCGTTTGAGAGACGACAACATCTTCGATTACAAGTTCGTCGCCCTCAGCCACAACACCGTTCGTGGCGCAGCCGGTGGTGCCGTCCTGATGGCCGAACTGCTGAAAGCCCAGGGATACTTGATGGCCAAGTAAGGAGATGAAAATCGTTCACGCTGTGTGTCACCGGCCCGAGCGATTGTGTCGGCAGTAACGGTAAAGATATCCGAATGAAGAATACCCCTAACTCCGGTTGGGGGCATTCGCATTTCTGGCTACTCCTGCAGGCATAGCAAAACAGT
>CAYYGZ010000186.1:0-9399 GCA_964471275.1 uncultured bacterium
CGAGGCTATAGTGTGGTCCGATCACGTGACAGCGTGTGCTCGACAATGACACACCGCGATCGTGGATTTCCATTTCATCTGGCTTGTGGCGGGCAAGATTCTGCGTCTCCGCGGGCACCACGTAATCGAACAGCGTCAGGTTTGTGAATGAGACGGTTGTGTCGTTTGTGACAACCGGGCAGGGCGTGCCGAATTTGATGTGCGCGTGGTAAGCGGCGTAGCCAGTCCCTTCGATTGCGTCGCCCTGGTAGGCGCGGGAGGGCGCACCGCCGAGAAAACCGTTTGGCATGAGGTTGAGCGCAAGCTGGTTGTTGATCAGGTCCATCGTACGGCCCAGGCGATGCTTGAAAGTCGGGTCGGTCGTGTAGTGCCAGGCCGCCTCCATACCCGAAAGTGTCACCGGGGTGTATGTGGGACTGTTGAATTCGTGAAAGCCGTCCTGTGACGTTCCCTCGAGCCACTGAGCGAAGTCGGCCATGGCTTCTGCGTGTATGGAATCGTCATCGAGCACGCACGACAGCGCGACAAGGCCGCCAAGGTTCAGGAAGTAGATGTTCGTGTACTGCCAGCGAACCTTGTGACTTCGGATACCGAGCAGGATGCTCGGGAAGGCCCGTTCGAGAGCAGCCTTTGTTTCTGGCTCAAGCTTGGGTGCAAGCGTCAGGTAGGCGTAGACCAGGCCGATCGTCAGGAAGGAAACCGCATTCTGGTCCTTTATCCGATCCCAGTGTGTCATCCAGAAGAAGTTGCCGAAGGTCTCGGATCCCTCTCGGAGGTCCTGAAGCCCGAGTATGCGACGGATGATCCGGTTTCCCTCGATCGCATCGTCGATCCCGTAGGTCCGGTCGTCCGATTGCAGGAGAAGGAGCGCGTAGGGGAGGGATTCCTGCGCCGCCACGTAACCCGTGAACCTGGGAAAGAATTCCGAAAACGTTCGAAGCAGGGCTTCAGGTGGATCGTATCGCGTGTCTCCTGCGTAGCGAAGTCGCTCTTGTAGGATCATGGAACGCTGTCTCTGGGCTTGCAGTGAGGCGTTCATGGCACGGCTGGCCTCCTAGATGTGATGACGGAGATATGTGCCCTGCTGGTTGACTTTCTCATCGTCGTCACCCGGTCCAAAATCTTCGAGCGACGTGTAACCTGTGTAGCCGACGTCCTTCAAATCCTGAAGGATCTGCGGGATGTCGGCTACACCATCACGCAGGTCACTGAAGTTCCATTTCCACGAGACTTGGTCAAGGTCTCCCTCACGGGTCGGTTTGTCCGTTACCGGTGTTGCGTTTCCAATGTGGCAGTGCGCCAGGTATTCACCGAGGATCTCCATGCCCATCTTACTGTCTTCAAGCCCGACTCGGATCATGTTCGGGACGTCATAGATCGCGCCTATGTGATCGGGGTCGAGGCCGCTCAGCAGCTCGATGGTGCGAGAGCACGAAACGGCGACCGTGCCGACGTGAATCTCATACAGGACCTTCACACCCCGTTCGCCGGCTTTTTGGGTGAGGGCCTCGAACCCAGACCGTGCGTCATCCCACTGCGGGTGATACGGCTTGGTCCTGTCGTGGCGCGGCGCACCAATCCGGATCATCGGGGGGGCGTTGGGATCGATGGCCAGCGCACCGGCGATGAGTTTATCGACCAAATCGTCTTCCCCGACGAGAGCCTGAGGCGCGAGAGCAATCACCTTGAGTCCGCTGCGCTTTGACGCCGTCTGTATTTCTCCCGCGCGATCCACAATATTGTCAGGGCTGATATCTGCGATATGGCGTCCCCAGAATGAGGGCTCCTCCGGCATGTCGTCCCGGATGTAGCGGCAGCGCAGCTCGAGACCGTCATAGCCATATTCGGCCAGCTTGTCGAATGTCTGGTCGAGATTCCATCGTGGCAGCATCACCGAAGTACAGGAGAGTTTCATTTTCAGACCTTTCGATTCAAGATTCAGCATCTTCGCGGCAACACGCCATGATCCGCATGAGTTCACGTGTCTGTTCGATCGGGATGTAAGGTTCAGCACGCTCGAACAGCACATCGTGTATGTTCTGGTAGAAGTCCAGCGTCTGACCCTCTACGTGTACTGAACCTACCTGCCAGGGGAGTTCATCGTTATTGCCGTAGCTCCGGTCGGGCGCGGCGCCCTCCTTTACTTCGAGCAAGGGGGCCTCCGCTGGTTCATAGTACTTTACCTCAAAGCCGGGCCCAGATTTGACTGCCGTTCCGTATTCACCACAGATGTGCCATTCCGGGAGCGAAAGGGCAGATGCCTGGTTGATCTCGAGGTCGAGAAGGATGCCTTCCCTTGTGGTCATCCAGACACGCACAACGTCGTCTGCGTCGCCGCGTGTCGCTGCGGCCCAGAGTCGGCAACGTATGTCCTTGATCTGCGGGTGGCGTGTGAGATAGAGAAGCTGGTCGATGTAGTGGGCACCGTAGTTGTTGAGCATGCCGCCGCCGTTCTTCTTCAGGCTCTGCCAATCGTTGCGCCGCGTGTATCGAAAAACGCTGTGCTTGATCGAAAATACTCGGCCGAGTTTACCGGAGTCAATGATGGACCTCACTGTGGCCGTCACCGGCGTGAGCCGGTGAGGCTGGTAGACGAAGATCCGCTTCTTGTGCGATTGGGAAGCTTCGATCATGCGATCAGCGGAATCGAGCGAGGTGGTCATCGGTTTCTCGAGTATGACGTGGCTTCCGTGCTCGATCGACTGCACGGTCTGATCTTCGTGCAGGATCGTGGGTGTTGCCAAGGCGATCAGGTCCGGCGATTCTGCAGCCAGCATGGCCTCGAACGCAGTGTATCCTCTGCAGCCACTTTCTGCGACCGCCTCGTTGACACGCTCCCTCAACGGATCCACCACAGCGAGGAGATCATAGCCGTCCGAGGAGAAGGCATTCCTGAAATGGAATTGCCAACCGATTCTGCCCAATCCCACAACCGCTACACTCAGTTTCTGCGACAAACCCCCTCCAGATCACTTGGATTTGTTGACGTTTAAAGTGGGCACGTCTATATTTCTCGGGCCCCCAAAAAAACGGCTCACACGGTGCGGCGCCTAAGATAGCGCGTTCGTCTAAATTGTCCACAGTCAAGTGCGGATCGAAGGCCCGGATTGCGGGCCGGACAGGCTATTCCATGCAGGAAATGAGCGCTTCGGAAGGAATAAAGGCAGGATATATGCAAGCGGCGATTTTGGCGATGGGCGTGGTAAATATCCCCCTACTTCTTGCTCAGTTCGTGATGGGTTACGGCGTTCACTACGGGTGGTGGTCGCTCGAGGTGGGAACGCACGTAAAATTGGGATTGGTGGCTACGATCCTGACTATGCTGACCCACACGACGACGATGTTCTATTTCATGGGCACGGGATCGGCAATCAAGGAGGAGGTCAGGGAGGAGAACCTTGAGCTCGGGTATCTGCGGCGTGCCAGAGCTTTCAAGGGCGTGTTCTTCTATGCTCTCTTCTTTGGAATGCTGCTGATCATGGCAACGGCCATGTTCGGTGGCGGGGCGCATTCGGACCTTCTACGTCCCGTCCAGGACAGGGGTCAATCGTTTCTGTCTCGCATTCACGAGCTACTCGCGTTGATCAGTCTCGTTGTGAATCTGTATGCTCTGGTACTCATCCCGGTCTACATCAACCGGAACAATGTCCTGCTTGATGAAGTGATGGGATCGGACGCGAAGCGGGCACCCGCAGCGTCTGTCTCTGGAGAATGAGCGTGGACAACCAGGAAGTTGCAGCCGTCCTGGATGAGATGGCAAACCTGATGGAGCTGAACGGTGAGAATCCGTTCCGAAGCCGGGCCTATGCCGCCGCCGCACGTGCGATCGAGACGATGGAGGAATCCATTGTCGACCTGTCTGCGCGGGGGGCGCTCGACGAGGTCCGCGGCATCGGGAAGAAGATCGCCGTCGAGATCGACGAGCTGCTGTCTGGTGGTGTGATTCAGCGACATCAGGATCTGATCGCAACCGTGCCAGAGGGTCTGATCGAGATGCAGGGGATCCCGGGTCTCGGCGGGAAGCGTTTGAGACAAGTCCACGAACTGCTCGGAGTGGCTGACATCGATGCATTAGCAAAGGCCTGCGCATCGGGGGCTGTGGCTGAACTCAAAGGTTTCGGTGCCAAGACGGCGAGCAACATTCTGAACGGTATCGCGTATATCCAGCAGCACCAGGGCCGGTATCTGGCCAACGTGGCGCAGAAAGAAGCAGATTTGCTACGCGATTATCTGAAAGACCGGCCCGAAGTGATCCGACTTGCCCTTACCGGCAGCTTACGAAGGCGACGTGAAACGACAAAGGATGTGGACATCGTCGTGAGTTCGGGGGACCCGGAGTCGCTGGGAAGGGCATTTGCAGAATGCCCGTATGTGAAGGAGGTGACGGGGCACGGTCAGACCAAGGTGAGCGTGATCCTGAAGTCGGGGATGGCGGCTGATCTCAGGATTGTGAGTGACGAGCAATTCCCGTATGCGATCCATCACTTCACCGGGAGCAAGGAGCACAACACCCTGATGCGGAGCCGGGCGAAGGCGCGTGGGATGAAGATGAATGAGTACGGGCTCTTCAGCGGCGAGGATCTGGTGGCGTGTAGGACGGAGGAGGAGATCTTCGAGGCACTCGAGATGGCCTACGTCGAGCCCGAACTCAGGGAGGGACTGGACGAGATCGAGCGCGCGTCGGATGGGCGTCTTCCCGATCTGATCACCCAGGAAGACCTGGAGGGCACTCTTCACGTACACACGACCTACAGTGATGGACGCGCCTCGGTAGAAGCGATGGCGGTCGCAGCCCGGGGTGCAGGCTATACCTACATCGGTATCTGCGACCACAGCAAGGCAGTGGTCTACGCGAACGGTCTGAACGAGAAGCGTTGTCGCGAGCAATGGACAGAAATCGATGCGGTAAATGATCGTCTGGCAGGGATCCGGGTGCTGAAGGGGATCGAAGTCGACATCATGATTGGCGGCGGGTTCGATTTCGACGAGGCGTTTCTGTCTGAGTTCGACCTCGTCGTTGCGTCGATTCACTCCGGATTCTCTATGTCGCAGGAGGACGCGACGAAGCGGGTGGTTGACGCGGTCCGCAGCCCACACGTCGATATCCTGGGACACGCAACGGGGCGTCTTCTGCTTTCGCGAGACGGGTACCCCCTCGATGCGAAGGCGGTATGCGAAGCGGCAGCGGAAGCCGGGACAGGGATCGAGCTCAACGCGCACCCCAGAAGGCTCGATCTGGATTGGCGGGAACTACGGTATGCGAGGGAATGCGGTGCGAAGATCGCAATCGGCACGGACGCTCACAGCATCGACGGACTTCAGGATATGTACTACGGCATCGGGATCGCACGTAAGGCAGGTCTCGAGGCCGGAGACATTCTCAATGCCATGGACGTGGACGCATTTCTGTCCTGGACGGATGGAAGCTGATGCCGAGAGAGTCTCTGGAGGCCAAGATTGCCCGTACCGAACAGATTCTGGAAATTCTGAAAGTGGAGTTTCCCGATGCGAAGTGTTCTCTTGATTATGACAATCCGCTGCAGCTTCTGATTGCGACGATCCTGTCTGCTCAATGCACGGACGAGCGTGTCAACAAGGTAACGAAAGGCTTGTTCAAGAAATACCGGGATGCCGCGGATTTCGCGGATGCCCCGATCGGGGAAATTGAGGAGGTGATCCGGTCGACTGGATTCTTCAGGAACAAAGCGAAGTCGGTCAAGGGGTGCTGCGAGGCGCTGATGGCGGAGCACGATGGGGTGGTTCCGGATACGATGGCGGCCCTCACACCGTTGGCCGGTGTCGGACGAAAAACCGCGAACGTGGTGCTTGGGAACGCTTTTGGCAAGGAGGAGGGTATCGTTGTGGATACGCACGTAAGACGGATCTCGAACCTGCTCAGGCTTACCCGGCAGACCAACCCTGTGAAGATCGAGCAGGATCTGGTCAAGATCGTCCCGCAACCGGACTGGACCCAGTTTTCACACTTGCTCATTCGACACGGGCGGAAGGTCTGCGTGGCTCGCCGCCCCGATTGCCGCAGCTGTAGCACTGCCGAACTGTGCCCCTCCGCTCAGGCTCTACCTACCTCGCCAGGCTCTTGATCTCCAGGTAGCCCATTCTCTCGCGTCCCGTTCGAGGGATGTCCTCACGGAAAGGTTTGTCTGCATTCGCGTCGATGGGCCCGATCTGTATGGCATGTCTGGCGAGAACTGTTTCGGCTTCATCCTCCGTCTTCAGTTCAAGCACAACGTTCGTGTAGGGCTCCGGTGTGTTGTTCCGAACGGTTCCGAACACGGCGAGAATCCGTCCTGCCCGATCCCGCTTCCAGTTCCAGGAAACGATCTCGACAAGCTTTGCCTCGCCCGGTTGCGATGGTTCCGGCCCCAACTCGAATCCATACCAACCGGACCCGAGTATTGCCGCACAAGCCCCTAGGGCAATCCACTCTCCTGCCTTCTTTCCGACCATTTCTGAGTTCCTCTATCGATGGGTAATTGCGCTTTATCTACAGTTTCATTCGACTCAATATTAGGAAAATGCCTCTTTGGATGGCAAATCTGTTGGTCGCATAGGCTTGACACGCCCGGGCGCCTTTTCTAAATTCTGAAACCTTGCGCATAATGACGTCTTCGGAAGGATCGATTGCAGCAGCGTCCAGGGATATCGAGGCGGCAAGAGCACGGCGCAAGATGTCGTTAAGTAAAGGATTGCGGTGCAGATCTAAAGACATTCATCGTTGCTGCCGATCCTTAGTATTGATCGATACTAGGCAGACTTTGTACTTTTAGGGGTGATCCACAAATGGCGAAAGCCAAGAAATATCCGAAGAAGAAGCTGACCGCCTTCAGGAAACTGCTGACGGAGCGTCGAATCGAGTTGCTCAAGCAGGTGACCGACCAGGATGATGACATCGGTGAACTCCGTGACGATCAGCCCGCAGATCCGCTCGACATGGCGGGGAACTCGTCGACTCTAGAGTTGATGACAACTCTCAGTAACCACGAACGCACGGAGCTTGCGGAAATCGACCACGCGTTGGGCAAGATCGAGGGAGGCACATTCGGCATCTGTGAGGTTTCGGGCGAGTTGATCGGCGAACCGCGTCTGATGGTAATCCCTACAGCCCGATACACGATCGAGGTCCAATCCGAGCGCGAGAAGAAGTCGCCCGGGCAGGTGGAGCGGCCACGTCGTCGTAAGATTCTAAGTGACGATTTGCCCGCGATGGACGAGGATACCTGATCGGTATAGGCCAGAGTGTTCCGAAGGGCGGCCCGCATACCAGCGGCCGCCCTTTCTCTGTACAGAATCAGCCTCGCACGCCTTGCACCATGTCGCGACAGCCTTTGAGGTAGATGCCCGTGTCTACAGAGAGGGATACATAGCGGACACCGGCATCGATCCACTTTCTGGCCGTTTCAGCGCTATCGGCGAAGGTTCCGACGCTGAGTCCCGCCTTGTTGATCTGCTCCGCGGCTTCCTGCATCCGGTCCACCACACGCGGGTCGTGCACCTGTCCGGGAATCCCGAGTGACTGTGAGAGATCGTAGGGGCCGAGGAAGATGACATCCAATCCCTCGACTATGATGATGTCAGAGAGGTTCTCGAGTCCTTCGACCCCCTCGATGTGTACGATGATCATCTGGTCCTTGTTGAGCCGATCGAAGATGGCTGCGCCATCGGAGAAGTATTTTGCGGCCCGGGTGTAGGGTGACACGCCGCGCATCCCCACGGGGGCATACTTCGCTGCCTGCACGACGGCTTCCGCATCCGTTTTTGTACAGATCTGCGGAACTTGGACTCCTGCGGCGCCGATATCGAGCGCGCGCAGTATCTGGGGCGCGTCGTTCTCGCGGACACGCACGATCGGCGTGATGCCCGCACTGTCAGCCATCCGACAGAGGTCCTCAGCTGCCGGGATGTCAAGGGGACCGTGTTCTGTGTCGATGATGACGAAATCGAAACCAGCGAGGGCGGCGATCTCGAGCATTGCGCCGGAGTTGATGTTCACGAACGGCCCCAGAGCGGCTTTCCCGGCTTTAAGCGATTCCTTGAGCGATACAGATGCCATGTTCTCTCCTGGTTTGGTCGACCATCGGCCTGAGCTCCGATGGCTGGTCTGATGGTGCGTTGACTTTCGGGCCCCAGCCATTTAAAATATGAAAAAGGAGGCTCGGATGGGACACGATTTACAAAAGCTCGCACTTCGACTGAAAGTGATTGAGATGTTGTCGCGGTTGCACCGGGCCCGTCGAGATATGCACACGATGGCACAATGGAAGCGGTGGCTGATCCACCCGAACTAGGTTACCGGCATCCGGTCCAGCTGATTTCGTGGCGCCCATTCCAAATGGGCGCCATTTCTGTTCCACAATCTGACCGATCATATTGTTGGGAGATATGGTGACCGTTGAGATCGGAAGCGTGACAGTAGAGGGATTCACGGTGCTTGCCCCGCTTGCCGGGATCACCGATCGTGCCTTCCGAGGTCTCTGCCGCGAGCAGGGCGCCAGTGCCGTCGTGACAGAGATGGTCAGCGCCAGGGGACTTGCCGACGGGAGTGACCGGGCCTACAAGTATCTGGATTTCGACGAGCAAGAGCACCCCCTTTCGGTTCAGGTTTTTGGGTCGGACCCCGCGGCTATGGCGGAGGGGGCCCGCGTGCTCGCAGAACGGAAACCCGACATGATCGATATCAATTGTGGATGTCCGGTCAAGAAGATCGTTAACAAGAATGCCGGGGCAGCGCTGATGAGAGACCCTGGGCATCTTGGGACGGTTGTGCGGGCAATGGTCGAGGCTGTGGATATCCCGATTACGTTGAAGATCAGGAGTGGTTGGGATGCAAAAGAGAATGCTTCGGAAGTCGCCAGAGCGGCAGAAGATGCGGGAGCGGCAGCAGTCGCGATTCACGCGAGGTCCCGTTCAGATCGCCTCTCTGGCCTGGCGGATTGGGATGTCATTTTACGGGTGAAATCGGCCGTAGGTATCCCGGTGATCGGGAATGGAGATGTTCGGGATCCCGAAGCGGCAAAAAGGATGGTTTCGGAGACAGGATGTGACCTCGTGATGATCGGACGATGGGCCATCGGGAATCCGTGGATTTTCGGTCAGGTGGAGAAATACCTGGCCGAAGGCATATGCGTTCCGAAACCGTCGGTAAAGGATCGTGTGGGAATGGCGATCAAGCATCTCGGTCTGTCTGTCGCCGCAAAAGGACCTCGGAAAGGTGTCTATGCGCTGCGCCGGAGCCTTGCGGCCTATGTCAAACAGATACCCGGGGCAAAGGCCATTCGGTCTCGATTGATGACCGAGGAAGATCCTGTCGGTGTGTCGGATATTCTGAAGGCACTGTGTGAGAACGAAGAATCAAACAAGGGGGTCGATTGACCGAACAAT
>CAYYGZ010000187.1:0-9288 GCA_964471275.1 uncultured bacterium
GTCGACGACGTGGTGTCCGGATTTGCCAATGCCGATCAGCTCGCCCATATCCTTTCCGATCGTGTCGCTGCCGGAAAACTCGACCCCGCCCGTCAGATCCTGATCCTCTGCTTCAAGCACGAGATGCGCGATTCGCCCGCACATCCGACCGCCGATACCTACAATAGCCACGCGTGTCATAGGAGTCTCCTAGTATGCCAGACCATCGAGTGACGATGCATCCGCCAGACGAGCATCGATGTCGACACCGAAGAAACCTGCGATGGGTCCGAAAATTTCGGGCGCTGCGGCGTGAACGGTTCGAACCTTGTCCAGTACGATCTGCAGCCCGGATGGGTTCATCTTCCCGAGTGGCTGACGGCAGGGACCTGAGGGCATCCCGAGGATATTCATCAAAGTCTTGAGAGGGAGCGGGTTGCGTGCCTTGACCGTGGTCGGACCATACGGCGTGTCCTCTTCTGAGGCGACGCCGACCATCGCGAGAAGAGGAGCCATGGCTTCACGAAGCCTGTCAGCTTCTGCGACATCTCCCGTCAGCAGAGCTTCGGTCATCTTCTGAACGGAGGCGGGCGCCACGTTCGACATGACCGAGATTACGCCTGCGGACCGAATCCGATCATCGGTCATCATGTCGTAGGTCTTGTCATCATCACCCGACACGATCGTGAAGTCATCACCACAGCACGTTCGCGTACGCGCCATGTTTTCCAGATCTCCCGTTGCCTCCTTGACCGTCCTGACATTTGGATACTCGGCGCTCAGGATACCCAGATCTTCCGGCAGAAGCTGGGTACCGCTGCGACCGGGAATGACATACGGAATCATCTGTATACCTGGAAAGGCCTTCGCCACCGGCTCGACATACTCTTTCCGGATCTCGAGAGAACTGGGTCCGTTGTAGTAGGGGTCGACGAGAAGCGCAGCATCGATGCCGGCGTGAGCCGCGTGTTCGGTCGCGCGCATCGTCTCCTTGGTAGAATTACTTCCCGTACCCGCGATGGACTGCGCTCTTCCCCTGACGATCGAGCAGACCGTCTCGGTCACGCTGTCGTGCTCCTCCCAGTCCAGCGTCGGGCTTTCGCCCGTCGTTCCGACAGCGAGAACACCGCTGATTCCCTGGTCGACCTGGAATTCGACAAGCTTCTCCAAGCCCGCCTGATCGATTCCGTGGTCAACCGTGAAGGGGGTGATCAGCGCGGTATAGGCTCCTTTGAACATAACAAACCTCCTGCTGGAAGACCTACCCACGTCTTCCGGCACGAAAACAGCCGGCCCACTGGAGTAGAGGCATGGCCGGCTGGGGAAGCTGCAACCTCAGTCCGCGCCGAATCGGCGCCACGCCACAAGAGAGCGCTCCACGGTCAAAAAAGGATCGTGACAGTTCTGTGGACCTTATCCACACAACCAGTCGGGAACCGTGGCAGACGGGAACCGACTTCGGCGGGTCAACCCTTTCACCGGAAACAAATCTGCCTTCTGATTCCGGCTACTCATGAGGCCCGCGCCTCTACCCTTGAAGGAAGCTAAGCTAGCGACTTGCGTATGAGGGGTCAAGGTATATCCCCGATCGAGAGACCGACCGGGTTCCCTTGCGATTTCACCGTCTCTGTGCCGGAAACCTGCGGCGGTTCCCAGGCAAATGCAGACCTCAATGGATTACGGCGCGATGGCCTTCATCACAGCTGCCGTGTCGGAAAGATCCCCAAAGAGTGCATCGGGTTTTGCCTCTCCCAGGGCAGCTTCGTCATACCGACCGGTCGCGACCGCGATGGATCTGACGTTGAGGTGCCGTCCACAGGCAACGTCATTCGGTGTATCCCCGATGATCACGATCTCCTTCTCGGTGAATATGCGATTGGTCAACTCCTTCGCACGCTCCACCGCTCTGCCGGGCAGAACATCACGAGACGCTGCCCCGTCTCCGAAGGCTCCCATCTGAAAGGGAGCCTTGAGGCCGATACGATCCAGTTTCATCCACGCACCGGGCTCGAAGTTCCCGGTCAGCAGACCGGTCAAGCACCCGGACGAATCGGAGACGGCCGCAACCAGATCCAGAACGCCCGGAAAGACCGTCGGCTCGATCCCAGCCAGCTCCGTCTTCAAACCTGCCAGATAGTGTTCCCGGATCTCCCCCAGGCGAGCCTCGGTCTCGGCTCGTGGTATCCCGGACCGCTCCGCCAGTTCGTACGCGATCTGCGTGTCGGTTTTGCCGTTCGCCGAAAACCCCTCAGTGGAGAAGGATCGATCGAACACCGCACTAAGCGCGCGTAAGAAGGACGCATCGCCGGCCCCGTCCGTATTCATGATTGTGCCGTCAATGTCGAACAGAACTAGCTTCTCGTATGTACTCATCTTTCTCGCAATGCCTCGCCAACCTCATCCTCACGGGTTCTGAGATAGCCACACCAACAGGTCGCACGTACCGGCCTAGGGTGTGGAATGGCCGCTGTGTGCCCTGCCCTGTGCATTCTTCGCACCGCTTCTCTAAGATCGCTTGATCTCATCCAGCAGATCATCATCCACCGCGATCCCCTCTGCCAGCCGCATCTCTCGCTCTCGAAATGCCCGCTCTCCCGGTACCAGGATCTCGGACACTCCGGCCGGTCGCTCGGAATTCTTGACCTGCTCAACCAGACAGTGAACCCCATCCAGGAAATCGGGCTTTGCCCCGAAGATTTCCGGATCGAGAGCCATCAGGAATATCCCGTAGTTCTTCCCCGATTCCGGAATCGGGTCACCCCGCATCAGGACCCCCGAAAAGATCTGGATCATCATCGCAAGCGCATATCCCTTGTGCCCGCCGGAGGGCAGAACCGCCCCGCCTCTTGCGGACTCCGGATCCGTTGTCACGACGCCATCTGCGTTGAGAGCCACACCCTCCGGAATTGGCTGCCCATCCTTGATCGCCACGAGGAGCTCGCCGTTCGTGATTGCTGCGGGCGACAGATCCACGAGCACCTGCCCACCTTTCATCGGGAACGCCGCTGAGATCGGGTTCGTCCCGAGCATCGCCTGCTTTCCTCCCCAGGGCGCGACCCTTGGACTCGAATCACACATCGCAAGCGCCACAAAACCCGCATCGGCAAGCATCGACGTGTAGTAGCCCAACATTCCACAGTGGCTCGTGTTGTAGGCGCCAACGACTCCTATCCCGGATCGATCCGTTCGGCCAATGACCGTCCTGGCGCATCGATGTGCCACCAGATACCCAAGATTCTCCTGCCCGTCGATCAGCGCGTAGGCGGCTCCGTCACGCTCCAGCTTCATCGCCGTGCGGGGCTGTGCATCGATTCGCCTGGCGATACCGGGCACCCTAATGACACCATGCGTGGGTCGGCCGCGCAGCTCAGCCTCGATAAGCACATCCATCACGATGTGAGCGTCATCCTCGCTCAGACCGTGGCCACCGAGCACCTGCTCGCACAACCCCCTCAAATCTTCGACATCTACAACCATAGGCGTTTACCGTATCCTTTTGAGCAAGGTATCGGCCAAAGGCCGCTCGCGTCAAGACTTCTGAGGCCCTTCCGGTCAACTTAACAAGGCGAGGCCACCCCGGACATATTTACGAGTGCCGCATTGAGTTACGCGAATCGCTATGCCGGACAAAAACCCGGATATCCCGCAGAGACGCGCGGACACAGTTCCCCTCTCGTGGACAGAGAAACGTGACGTCATCGACCGGATGAATTCGCGGCAGGGCAGATCGCGAAGTTACAGAAGGTGAAATATGTCCTGACCAGCAGCAGTTCGGGACACATCTCGAACCGTGACTACATCCGTCGCGCCGTAATGAAGACCTTCCCCGCGTTGACCACGGTGCAGGGATTCGGTCTACCGAGCTCACACTTCCAGTCGTTCCAGGCGAACCTCAACGTCATCTGGGAAAACGAGAAGATTGAGGATTGATACGAAGTGCAGGTCTGAAGATCAGTATGCGGCTCGCCGGCATAATCGGCCCTGCAATCACCCATCGTCTGTCACCGATTCACCCCTCCGGTCATGCCAGAGTACCCTGACGTCGAAGTATACGTGCACTGTCTCCGCGAGTGGACCGTTGGCCGTGTCCTGCAGAAGATTCGCGTCGTAAGCCATTTTGTTGTCCGGACCTTCGATCCACCGATCAACAGCCTCGACGGTAGGACGATCATCGATGTCTCCCGTCTCGGAAAACAGATCATTCTTTCCTTCGAGGACAATCTGGCGCTCGTCATTCACCTGATGATCGCTAGCAGACTTCGGTGGAAGGATCCGGCAGCCAAACTTGCACGGAAGCTCGGTCTTGCTGCCTTCGATTTCGAGGACGGCAGGTTGGTATTCACGGAGGCCGGGTCGAAGAAACGCGCGGCCATGCACCTTGTCGGAACCAAGGACCTGCAGAATTTCGATCGCGGGGGTCTCGAGGTATTCGATGCTGATGTGGTCGCATTTAGAGAGCGGTTGCTCGTCGAGAACCACACGCTCAGACGCTCCCTGACCGACCCGCGACTCTACTCTGGAATCGGTAACGCGTATTCGGACGAGATCCTCCATCGAGCGTGCCTTTCCCCCCTCAAACATTCGGCCCGGCTCTCCAAAGAAGAGGTCGACCGTCTTTACCACGCCACGGGCGAAACGCTCGCAGAATGGAAGACGTTGCTGCTCGAGGAAGTAGGAGACGGTTTTCCAGACAAAGTCACAGCCTCCCACAAGAAGATGGCCGTTCACGGCAAGTTCGGTGACCCGTGTCCTGTGTGTGACAGCCCCGTTCAGCGAATCCAGTATGCCCAGAACGAGTGCAACTACTGTGCTACGTGCCAGACGGAGGGTAGGGTACTCGCTGATCGAGGGCTTTCGCGCCTCCTCAAGCAGGATTGGCCTCGTACGCTCGAGGAGTTCGATGAGCGGAGAAAGCCAAAAGCGTGAACCACGAAGCCGGTTTACAAAGCTCAGCTAATGTCGTATCTCAAACTGTCGAATCGGCGTCCGGGATTTCTGATCAATTTCAGTGTCGAGAAGATCAGGGACGGCCATCCGAGTCATTCTCCAGCATCTTCTTCGTGTCCTAGTACCCGCGTGGTTCGTATCTGATACGGGATAGATAATGTCTGCACCTACGCCTGAACTGATCACACTCGGAAACGGAGTTCGCGTCGTCACGGAACCGATGCCTGGTGCGCAATCGGCTGTCCTCTCCCTGCGGCTCACATTCGGGGCGAAGGATGATCCGATGGATCGGCAGGGGATCGCCCGGCTCGCCGAAGACGTCTTCCTCCAGGGTCACGGTCGATCCCTCGATGACATCAGAATTGACAGCGTAACGCTCGAAGCGTTCCCGCCCACGCCGCAGACCCTCGTGACGCTCGGGCCCAAACCCCTGGATTGAACACCAGAACCCATTCTACCACCAAGGCCGACAAGTGGCTGGACCGACTTCAGAGAATGAACGAATCGGATGTCTGGTCGTCGACGCGACGTTTGTCAGCCTGAGCACGACTCGAAGACTGTTCTTACCGCCAGGATCGACACTTCGACTGGCGCTCAGCGTAACGGTGTCTTGGGGCTAGAATGGCTGAAATTCCTGTATAGCTCAGGCGTATATAAGACGCTGTGATCTACAAACGATAAGCAGTCGAGACCCTATCTGATCAACTTCAACGTGAAGCTGATTCGCCGCGGCATCCAACGTATCGCCCTCTGAGCCTGCTTGGTGGTCCTGGTGTCCTGGGTGGCATCCGCTTCTGATTTTGGAATCCAAAAATGGCAGATTACCCCGGGTTTACGAAGCAGCAACGTGAGCAGATGGACGAGGAGGGTTACGTCCTGATCGAAGATGCCCTGGAGCCATTCGGGTTGGGCAACGTGATCGAGGCGTGGGAGCTGATCCAGGCAGAAGAGGAACCGGCCTGGAAACGGGCTGTCGCCGACGGCACCGTGACGGGGGGGTATGGAAACGGACCCAATGCGCACACGATATCAAAGGTCCATCATCGGGACCGGATCTTTTTCGACATCGGTGCGAATCCGATCGTGCATCCGCTTGTGCAAGATCTTCACGGGGTGGACGTGCAGTGTGCGGGAGTCACCAACCACTGCCATCACGCGGGAACCGCAGCACACACCGCCTGGCATCGCGACTGGTCGCCCTGGTTCCACCCCAACTGGATCATCAAGTCGAAGGTCTTCTACTTCCTCGACGATCAGGATGAGGACATGGGCTGCTTCTCGATCGTGCCCGGGACACACAAGCTGCCCGACGGGCCCGACAAGGAGGCTTATGTAGGTGAGAACCTCGAGAGCATGCCAGGTATGAAGAAGATTACGGGTAAGGCCGGTAGCGCGATCCTGTGGAACGTGCTGATGTATCACACCGGGACGGCCAACACCTCGGACAGGGACCGCCGGATCATCATTACCAGCTACGTTCCCTTCTGGATGAAGACCTGGGGGTCGGAACCCCCGTCCCAGAAGGTGGTCGATTGGACAGACACACCTGAGCTACGCCAATTCTGGGGCATCCACGCCGTAGATGGCCGTGCTTCCTATGATCGGGCCGATGTACCATACTTGCCCGAACATCTGAAGATAACCCAAGCCAAGAAATTCTAGCCCCGCCAGGGAGAGACGCCAATGGAAGCTGCAAGTGAGAAGACCTATCCGGGTATGGACGAAGAGCAGCGTGCTCACTACAAAGAGCACGGCTATGTGATCATCAAGAATGCCGTGGGACCGATCGGTCTGGACCGTGTCCGGGAGACGTACGAGCGCACAGAGCAGGAGACCAAGGAAGAGTGGCGCGCGATGGTCGAATCGGGGGATCTGAAAGGCGGATACGGGAACGGTCCGAACGCACACACGATTCAACCGAACTTCGAGTGGGATACGACCATCCTCGATCTTGCCAACAACCCGATGGTCATCCCTCTCGTCCACGAAACGGTGGGCCCGGACTACCAGGTGATGGAGATGCTCTACCACAACCATCACGCCAGCACGATGGCTCACACGGGGTGGCACCGTGACTGGCCACCTTGGTCTCATCCGCAGTACACGCTGAAGGTGAAGGTATTCTACGCCATCGACGACATACATGAAGATCAGGGATGTTTCAGCCTTGTGCCCGGCACACACAGGGATCCAGAGAACCCGCCGAAGGACACCTACACCGGGGACAATCTCACCGATCTGCCCGGCTGCAAGAAAATGGTCATGGAGGCAGGTGACGCGATCTTCTGGGATGTTGTCTGCTGGCACACGGGAACGGCCAACACGAGCCAGCGTGACCGGCGGCTCGTGATATTCGGATACATGCCCTTCTTTGTGAAGAAGTGGAACGCATCTCCCCCGTCCGAACCCCTCATCGCCTGGGCCGACACACCTTACAAGCGGCAACTCCTCGGCATCCACTGCGTCAACGGACGTCGTGGGTGGGACCGAACCGACGTTGAGTATCTGCCCGAGCACCGGGAGATCGCGGAAGCAAAGAAGCTGTAGTCGCGGAGACATGCGAAGCGATAGGGCCTCGGGGACGAACACTCCGGGGCCCTATGCGTGACCTGATTGGCCCTGCACGCGCGGATTTCTAGCTGGATCAGAGCCCACACTCGCTTTACACTAGATCGTTGAGTCAACGTAACCCTCAGGTAGGCTTGGGCTTATGTCGTTTTCCACACACGCTGGGCAACGGGCAGACACTCGTTTTCGAGAAAATCCCTCGGATTCGGTCTGCCGCTGTCGGTTTCTTCGCCAACACGGGCTCTGGAAACGAGTCGGTAGAACTGGCCGGGGTGTCCCACTTCCTGGAGCACATGTGCTTCAAAGGCACGGCCAACCGCGACTGGCGCCAGCTCAGCCTGGATGTGGATGACCTTGGGGCGATGTGGAATGCTACACGTGGTGGGAAGGTACAACTTACTTCCATTGGGTGCAGAGCGAGCGCGTCGTAGAATCGATCAAGATCTTGAGTGATATGATGCGCCCGACGATACCGATCGAGGAATTCGACACGGAGAAGAAGGTGATCCTCGAAGAGATCACCATGTACAAAGGCCGACCGGACTTCATCATCTCCGATGAGCTCATCCAGTCGGCCTTTGCAGGTCATCCGCTCGGCCAAAGCATCTTGGGAACAGAGAAATCCATCGGTCGAATGGAACGCGACGAAATGACCGCGTACTTCGACCGACAATACTCGCCCGACAACCTGACGTTCATCGTCACCGGACGTTTTGATCGTGAGGAGATCATCCAGACAGTCACAGACTGCTGCGGGACTTGGGAATCCAACCCCACGGATCGTGAGCAGGGCCGTCCTCCTTCTCGCCTGGACCGCGGGTCCAGTTGAAAGACGGTGTGGCACGTGAACACATTGCCTTCGCAGTGTCGGCTCCTGCAGCCAGTCGCCCCGATTCTGTGACAGCCGACCTGCTCGCCCCATACCTGGGGGCATCGACAAACAGCCGCCTGTTCTGATCGGTCATCCAGAAAGGTCTGACAGACGAGGCCTCAGCAGACCACTACGGATTCAGCGATTCCGGTCTCTTCTATGTGTATGTGTCGGTCGATCCGGTCAATGCGGGGCAGGTGATAGAGATCATAAGACAGGAACTGGGTGACCTGAGGAACGGAATCGACACCTACGCACTCGAACGGATTAAGACCAAGGGAGCGACCTCGATGCTCTGCAGCGGACAGCACGGTCTTCATCGCTTCTCGCAAATCGTCGGCGACTTGAGCACGGAAACACCTCTGAAGTCACTCGATGATCAGTTGGCCGAAATCGACGGTGTCAGCGCGGACAAGGTTGCGGCTTATCTCGAGACCTATCCCCTGACACATGATCCAGCGCTCATCGCTCTGGGGCCCTTGGAGCAGGCGACCTGGTAGCCCCCTGATCATCATTCGCGACCTGAAAAGCAAAAGCCCTCGTGAAACCGAGGGCTTTTGCTTTTCAGGTTCTGGTGCGACAGTATCAGGTGTGCGCCCTACCCTCCTGCCACCCCGACCTCTACCAACGGATAATCGGAAAGGACTCGCTCGACGGGATGCGTCTCCCTGAAGAATGACAACACACGCAGCAGCACCCCCTCAACGACCGCGTCCGGGCAGGATGCACCACACGTCAGCGCAACCGTCACCGGTCTCAGACCGGGCAGCCACCCGATTGTTCGCTTGACCTCTCGACGTACCAGGTCGAAGTGCTGGATTTCATTCTCGGACAAGATTTCATCCGCATTCTTCACGAAATAGGTCGGTGTCCTCTCAGCGCACAGTTCGACGATGTGCGATGTGTTCGAAGAATTGTATCCG
>CAYYGZ010000188.1:0-5634 GCA_964471275.1 uncultured bacterium
GCTTGCGGGTCGTGTAAGGCCAAAGCAGATGATAGTGACGGCTCGGTTCACCGTAAGAGGCGGCATCACGACGGTGGTGAAAGCGAGTGTCGACAATGGCTGACGCGACCCCGGAAGCGCTGCTCGAGACGTTCGAGAATCCGCGTTCCGACCGGCCCTACACGATCGAATTCACGTTCCCAGAGTTCACGTCGCTGTGTCCGATCACGGGACAACCGGATTTCGCCACGATCATCGTCAAGTATGTGCCTCTCGAGCGATGTGTGGAACTTCGCTCGCTGAAGCTTTATTTTCAGGCCTACCGCAGTATGGGGATCTTCTTCGAAGGGGTGACGAACAAGATTCTGGATGACCTTGTCGCGGCGTGTGACCCACGTGAAATGACCATCGTTGGACGCTATAACGTGAGAGGGGGCGTGGCACACGAGTTGACTGCTACGCAATCCCGCTGAGTGAGGAGACACAAGTGGAACTGCTGAAAGCACTGTGCGAGAGCTCGGGGATCCCGGGACAGGAAGGAAGACTCAGAGAGATCGTCTCGAACGATTTGGGACCGGTCTCGGACGAGTCGCGCGTCGACGCACTGGGGAACCTGATCTTCAAGAAGGATGCGAGCAAGGGGAAGGCTCCTCTGAAGCTGATGATCGCTGCGCATATGGATGAGATCGGATTTGTCGTGTCGCACGTGGATGAGAACGGACTCCTGCGCCTCGTGCCTCTTGGCGGCCACGATCCACGGAATATGGTTGCACAGAGGGTTACGGTCGCCGGTAAACGGGGCGATCTGACCGGGCTTCTGTACCCCGGGGTGAAGCCCCCGCATATTCAGACGGATGCAGACCGAGCAAAGAAGCTGGCCGTGGCCGACTTTGTTGTGGATCTGCACCTGCCGGTGAGCCGCGTCAAGCGTGACGTGGAAGTCGGAACGATGGTGACGCTGCAACGAGACTTCGCAGCCATCGGGAATGGGTACTCCTGCAAGGCGCTCGACAACCGTGTCGCGCTCTACGTGATGGTAGAGGCGATGAAGGCAGCGAAGTCGTTTGGATTCGAGACCTACGCTGTTGCGACAACCCAGGAAGAGATTGGATTGCGCGGGGCATCCGTCAGCACGTTCGGTGTGGAACCGGACGTCGGCGTAGCCCTCGACACGACGATCGCTGCAGATATTCCGGGCGTGCCTGAACACGAGCAGGTGACAAGACTGGGCGAGGGTGTGGCTATCAAGCTGATGGATTCGGCATCGATCTCACATGCTGGTCTGGTCAAGCACGCAAAGTTGCTCGCAACGCGACGCAAGATCAAGCATCAGATGGAAATCCTGCCTCGAGGCGGTACGGACGCAGGTGCAATGCAGCGCATTCGTGCCGGTATCCCCGTGATCACTTTCTCTATACCCACACGCTACATCCACACCTCCGTGGAGCTCGTAAATAAGCGAGACGTCCAGGGGGCCATCCGTCTCCTAACGGCGTTTCTCGAAGACGGCCAGAAGGCTGATCTCTCGCTTGTCTGATCTGAGAGCGAAATCTCTCCTCCTGATCGCCACGCTGCTCTTTGTGTCGCCGGTGTTTGCGCGCGACGTCGAAGTTCTTGTCGAGAGCCGGAAGGGGATAGGTCTGATTCCCAGCTTCTGGAACGGTGCCGTCTATGCGGGTGGAGAATTTCCCGTTGAGGGGCTGAACTGGGTGCATATCGATCCGACGCTGGTCGCAACGGCGTGGCGAGAGAAGATCGGTGGTGGTGGCCCCGGATGGGTGGCGCTCGATGGCGCCATAGATGCTGCGAGATTGGCGGGAGCCCGGGTTCTGCTGCCGCTGCCGACGTCTGCTGCACCGAAGAACGAGGCGACCTGGAGCGCGCGTGTTGAAGATACGGTGAGAAGAACCCACGACCGTGTTGACCGGTATGATATCCAGGGCGATGTGACCGTATCGTCGGGCCGGTACCTCGATCTGTATGAGGCAGGTGTCTGGGCGGCGTATCAGGGATATCACAAAGCGGTTGTGGGTGGACCCGGTGTCGGTCTCGAATCGGGATTGCCGCAGGCATTGATGCAGCTATGCAGCGACCGGGATCTCCCGATTGCTTTTGTGAGTTGGGCCGTGAAGGCACAGACCGGCGAGGAGGCGGAAGCGTCTTTCTCTCGCGTGGAAGGCACGCTCGACCGCGTCGGGTTCAAGGATCGACCTGCGGCGATTGTTTCGAAGTGGATGATGGATGATCTGCCGAATGCATCTGGTGTAACTCTGTCGTTTCTACACAGTCTGACTCAGGTGAATCTGGATGCGGCTTTTGCGGAATTGCGATCCCTCCGGTGGGGGATGCCCGCTCTGCGTATCTACCACAGGCTGGGGCAGGTCGAGATTCCGATGCTCTTCGAGCCTGAAGATGAACTTCACGGTGTCGCTACGCTTGATGGTGACGATGTGCGGATGCTGCTCTGGTCTGATCGAACATCGCAGGCGAATCTGTCGATCAGCGGAATGCGGTGGGGGAGGACGTATGCATACGAGCGATCGGTTGTCGGTCTGCGGAGGACGCAGGTCGTGGAGACGAGCGAACTGAGGGCAGAGGATCCGGTCAAGATATCGGTGACGGTTTCGCGGGGGAGTCCGATGTTTCTGACGTTGACGCCGAGGAATTAGGGGCAGGACAGGGAGAGGCAGTGCTTGATGCTTAGAGGGCTTGGCGGTATAGAATGGTGAAGTCAATGGGGGTGCAGAGACGGGGGTTTGTGATGTGGTTGGGGTCCTCGATGGCCTGGCTGACGAGGGCGGGGATCTGAGACTCGGTGACACCGACGGCGGACAGGTTTCGGGGGATGTTGATCCGTTCCGTCAATGAACGAACGGCTTCTATCGCGGCATCCGCTCTCTCCTCGTCTGATTGCCCGTCTACCGGGCACCCCATCGCCTGCGCAACATTTCCCAGTCTTTCAGTCGCTGCCGGTTTGTTGTAGGCCATAACGTGCGTGAGTATGATCGCATTGGCCAGTCCGTGCGGTACGCCCGCGATTGTCGAGAGTGGGTGAGCCATCGAGTGTGCGGCTCCCAGGTCCTTCTGGAATGCGATCGCGCCCATACTCGATGACAACATCATGTTCGAGCGGGCTTCGATACTCCCACCTTCTTTGACCGCTGTTTCCAGATTTTCCGAAGCAAGACGAATTCCTCCCAGAGCAACTGCATCGCAGATCGGATGGTAGGCGGTCGAGAGGTAGGCCTCAAGGTTGTGCGTGAGTGCGTCCATTCCCGTGGCCGCAGTGATGTGCGATGGCAGACCCAGCGTCAGTTCGGGATCGCACAACGCAATCTGCGGGAGCAGCTTTGGGCCGCAGATCACCGCTTTCCGATTGCCGTCGGCGAGTGTGACAACGGCACTTCTCCCGACCTCGCTGCCTGTTCCTGCGGTCGTTGGGATGGCGATGATGGGCGGGACGTTCTCGGTCATGTTCCTGTCTCCGCCGGTCTGTATTTCATAGTCGTTGAAGGATGCGTGGTGATTCTTCCGCAATGCAGCAGCTTTGGCCGCATCCATCGCGCTTCCGCCGCCGAGTCCGATCACGACGTCGCACGATTCCGCTCTGAGGAGTTCGGCAGCTCGGTTGACACAGGACTCCGTAGGGTTCGGCTCGACTTCGGTGAAAAGGACGGTTTGGGCAGTCTTGTCGATCTGGGCCCGGACACGTTCGACAATACCGGCTTTGACGAGACCTTGGTCGGTGACGAGGAGAACTCGCTTTAATGAGAGCTCGGCCAGGAGGCCAGGGAGGCGGGTGATGGCGGCCGGGCCGAAAACGATGTGGTTCGGGTATGAGAAGTTTGTGATCATTCAGTTTCTCTGGATGGTAGTGGTAAGCCCTTCAACGCAGAGGGCGCTGAGAACGCAGAGAGGACAGGGGCTGCGCAAGGCTCTACCTGAGCGGACCCAGAACACCACGATAGGGCCTATGGAGTCTGAGTGTGTCGATTACGTGACTTCGAAGTAGCGGGCGAGTTCCCAATCGGTGACGGCTTTCTCGTAACGACGGACTTCGTATTCGCGCGTCATCACGTAGTGATCGACGAAGGTGTCCGTCAGGTATGCACGTGCGTCCGGATTGGCGATCAGGAGCGCCGTGGACGCGCTCAAGTTTGGCGGAAGCGCCGTCAGATCCTCTGCTTCGTATGCATTGCCCGCAGTTGCACTGGGAGGCGTCAGGCCTTTATTGATGCCGTATAGACCCGAGGCCAGCGCAGCGGCCATCGCGAGGTAGGGATTCGCGTCGGCACCCGGCAGGCGGCATTCGAGACGAGCAGCTCCCGGGCTGTTTCCCGGTATGGCACGGACTGCTGTGGTGCGATTCTCGATGCCCCAGGAGACGTTGATCGGTGACCAGACCCCAGGCACGGCTCGTTTGTAGGAGTTGATGTTGGGGCAGTACAGAGCGGTCATCGCGGGCATCAGAGCCAGGATGCCAGCCATATAAGACTGCGCGAGATCAGAGAGCGGTCCGGAGTCGGAAGCGAACAGGTTGTCGCCATCGCCGTCGACCAGGCTTTGATGAATGTGACCGCTGCAACCCGGCAGATCGGCATTCCACTTGGCCATAAAAGTCGCGATCAGGTCGTGACGAGGCGCCAGTTCCTTGATGCCATTCTTGTAGAGTGCGCCCCTGTCAGCGGCGGTGACGCCGTCGGTGTAGCGGATTGCGGCCTCATAGACGCCCGGGCCCGTCTCCGTGTGGATCCCTTCGACGGGAACACCGAAGGCGTCCATCGAGCCAATGATGTCGTGAACGAGCTCAGAGTAGGTGGACGCGCGAACCGCACTGTAACCGAACATTCCCGGTGACAGCGGCTTCAGGTCTCTGAATCCCTTCTCGTATACCGAGTGGCTGGATTCGCGGAAGAAGAAGAATTCGTACTCGGCTGATGCGCGGAAGGTGTAACCCATCGTGCGAGCACGCTCGATCAGACCGTTGAGGAGGTGGCGTGGTGAAAGCGGATAGGGATTCCCGTCACTGTCATACATATCCATCAGGAAGAACGCGGTGTTCGGTTCCCACGGTACGATGCGGAACGTGTCGAGGTCGATCTTGACGAGCGAGTCCGGGTAGCCGGTGCTCCAGCCGGTCAGGCTTTCCCTGTCGTAGAGGTTATCGTTCATGTCCCAGCCAAACAGGACATCGCAGAAGCTCATACCGGAAGCGGCAGCCGATTCGAATTTGTCACGCGACACATACTTGCCACGCAGGATCCCGTCGATGTCGAAGGTGCCGAGTCGGATTCGCTGAATGTCGTTCGTTTCGAACGCGCTGAGGATGTCCGTCAACTCCAAGGTTCGATCTCCCTACATCAGGTTTCTGAGAAACTGTGCCGATCGGCTGGCCGCTTCCTGTGGCTCGAGGTCACCGTCTAAGGCGTGATGCAGTGTAACGTAGCCAGTATAGCCGATCTGCTTGAGTCCGGTGAAGACGCTGTCAAAGTCGATCCCTTTACAGGAGTCGAGCGGGTAGAGTCTTGTATCAATCCGCCCACGACACCACGTCTCGATGGGCTGAGGGCCGCCTTCCTCCGGAATATGGTTCTGAAGGTAGACGTTGAACAGGAAGTGCCGATACTGCTCGAGTGTGCCCGGGCCATACGGTTG
>CAYYGZ010000188.1:5644-9280 GCA_964471275.1 uncultured bacterium
TGAGCACTGAGTGCCAGATTCGCAGGCTCGTAGATGATACCGAAGTTCGGCCGCCCGACACGGGCGACATTCTCGACCGACTCTAAAACGGTTTCGAACAAGCTCTGTGTGTGTGACTGGTGCGCGATCCGGATGGACCGCTCTGCGGCTTCGTCCGATGCCCGAGCGGCCCACTCAATGTCTTCATCTGTCTTCATACACACACGGATCAGGTCTGTGCCCATGCTTGCAGCAAGGTCGAGATAGGGTGTGATGTTGCGAAGGCATCCGGGGCCAGCCTCGCCGTTTTCGGGTACGGCGAAGTCACCGGTGATCATCGACACATTCAGATGATGTTGCCGCAGCGTCTCGCCGACCCGGGCTACCCTCTCGGCGGAATCCTGCACCCCGAGCATCGACGCACGCAGGCAGAGCGCATCGTATCCGGCAGTGCTCGCAATCTCTGCAAGTTCCTCCAGGGAGATCCGAACCTCCCGCTTGTTGCTGAAACTTTCAGCAACTCTCACGGATAAGGACAGCTTCATCTGGCGATCTCCAGCTATTCGCATCGGTTAACGACCAGTCACCAGACAGGGGACGATCTATGTGATCCTGGTGCCCGGTCCCAACTGCGCGTCTTGCCCCGATGAAATCCCGCACTTATCTCGACGGAACACGTGAATACAAACCATCTTTAGCGCCAAGACAATCTATGTCGTGGTGCGTGAATCTGTCAATACAAGACATAGTGTATCTATAAGTTTACTCTGGATTTACGGTAAGTTTTAACCTAAAATCTTTTCACGTTTGCTGAAAGGGAACCGGTCTCTTGACGATGAGTATAAGAGAGAAAGGTTTCTCCTCCCAATTTGAGTGAAACGCGATGGATGCAGAGGATATCCAGGGGTCGATCCATGATTGAGATGAAGGTTGTCAACCTGACGGACCAGAACAACCAGCGGATGGTCTGGCTCCAGAGTCTTGAGGACGAGACGATGCTCCCGATCCTGATTGGGGATGCAGAAGCGATCGCCATTTCGGTGGAGCTTGCCGGCAAGCAGATGGTTCGTCCTCTCACGCACGATCTACTCAAGGCTATACTCGATCGATTCGATGCGACGGTCGAGCGAATTAACATTGTAGATCTGAAAGACGAGATTTTCTACGCTGAACTGATCCTTGCGTGCAGCGGTCGGGAAATCCGGATTGACGCGCGTCCAAGCGACAGTATCGCACTCGCCCTCAAGTATGATGCGCCGGTCTATATCGAAGAGGAAGTTCTGAACATTACGGGTGGTCGTGTGAAGACCGGCAAGGCAGGCGTCTCCTACTTCGAGAAGATGGAAGACGACGGACTTGAACTCGATCTCGATTTTGAACCCTCACCGATGAACGAGCTCGATCTGGAAGAGGCAGTCAAAGATCTGATCGATAAGACCGGGCTCGAAGAGGTCGAGATCGAAGAAGAAGAACGTCCAGGTGAGACCGTCGCTCGTGTGGCGTTTCTGAAGCAGCAGATGGATCAGGCGATCAAAGAAGAACGATATGAGGATGCGGGGCAGTTGAGGGACGAGATCGATCGGATGGATGAGGGATAGACGGGCAGTGAGTAGGGAGTAGAGAATCGGTAGAACAAGAGGCAGGTCGTCCTGAGGGGAGTCGAGGGCGACCTGTTTTTTTGTGCATGGGATGAGCGTGAGAGCCCTCTCCTCTGAACGGGAGAGGGAATCAAAAGGCAGAAAAATCTAGGACAAGATGGTGGCGTGTTCTTCAACGTGGCCGACGTTTTCGTCAACTTGCTGTTCTGAGGTCATACCGATGGTGATGGCGTCGATGGCGGGGAGATCGAGAGCGAAGTGGATGGCGTTTCGGACGTCGTGGTCGAGTTTGCCGGCCCCGACAACCTTCATTCCGTAGACACCAATGTTCGCGTCGTCCATCTGTTCGAGGATCTGGATGATCTCTTCCGGGGTGCCGTCCATATTGTGACCGCCGTAGTTGATTCTGGCGAGAACGACGTCGACCCAGTCGGTGCGCGCAGCAGTTTCGAGTGCACCCAGATCGTGGCACGAAACGCCGTGTGCACGGATCTTGCCCGCCTCCTTCGCTTCACTCAGCGCATCCATAGCGCCGCGACATTTTCTCGGCCAATCATCGCTCGTGAGACAATGCATCAGGACGATGTCGATGCAGTCGGTGCCCAGTTCGGTCAGGCATCGGTTGATGTCGGCTGTAACGCTCTCGTGGTCACGCGATGTGGTTTTCGAGGTGAGTGTCACGTTTTCGCGGCCGACGATTCTGCAGGCGGCGGCAACGTGCGGGTGACTGCCGTATTGATCTGCGGAATCCCAGAACGTCACGCCCTTGTCGTAGGCGTAGGCCAGCAGGTTTGTAAGCACTTTCAGTCCCAGATCGGTCTGGTTCGATCGGCCCTGCCATCCGTTTGTTCCCGTGCCGAAGCACAGTTTCGAGACTTCGATCCCTGCTTTCCCAAGCGTTCCGCTTTCCATAGACGGCCTCAGTCAAAGTGTGTGCTTCCTCGCGACGCGCGTTGGTCTATCCAGATCGACCGCACCGGCGCCAACTCTTGTATATTACTGACTTCGGATATGTCCAGCAAGAGGCTCTAGAGGAGAAGGTATCGATATGAAGCTGGGTTTGGTGGGGCTTCCGCAAGTTGGGAAGAAGACGTTGTTTGAGCTGCTGACCGGGCAGGTCCCCGGTATGGATCGCCCCCTGCCCGGGATCGCGGATGTGCGAGATCAACGATTCGACAAGCTGGTCGATCTCTATAACCCGGAGAAGCGGACGCCTGCACAGATCGATTTTGTGATGCTCCAGGATATGGACACCGTGGCCGAACGCAATCGAGAGCTCTTCCTGCTTTTCGAGAAGGTGGATGTGATCTGCTATGTCGCCCGGGCCTTCGAGGACGATACTGTCTTCCACGTTGACGGGGATGTCAACGCCGAGCGCGATATCAACACGTTTGCGGAGGAACTCGAACTCGGGGACCTCATCTTTATTGAGAAGCGGCTGGTCAGGATCGAGAAGGATGTCGGTCGCAAGCTCGACCCGGCAGAGGCAGACAAGGAACGCGGCCTTCTGACACGTATGAAGGACCATCTCGAGGAAGGGAAGACGCTTGTTTCTTTTTCCTTCAACGAGGAAGAAGAACGGATCATTTCGAGCTATCCGTTCTTGACGCGAAAGCCCGTTGTCGTGGTTCTGAATGTCGGTGATCGTGATATCGGCGACGAGACACTTCTCAACAGGCTCGATGAGACATACACGCCGAAGGGATTCAGGTGGATCGCCATATCCGCGCAGGTGGAGCAGGAGATCTCGCAACTCGATGAAGACGAACGGGAAGCGTTTCTGGCCGATCTGGGGATCCAGTCGGCGGCGATCGATCGGATGACGCTGCTGTGCTACAAGGCCTTGGGTTTGATCTCCTTCTTCACGGTTGGCGAGGATGAAGTTCGGGCGTGGACGATTCGGAACGGATCTAGAGCACCGCAAGCCGGGCGTGCGATACATCAGGACATCGAACGCGGTTTTATCCGGTCTGAAGTGATGCGATACGACGATTTGATCGATCTGGGCAGTGAGCAGAAGTGCAAGGAGTCAGGGAAGCTTACGCAGAAGGGGAAGGAT
>CAYYGZ010000189.1:0-4099 GCA_964471275.1 uncultured bacterium
TCTTCTCTTTCTACGAGTTAGTCGGTCTGGCAGCAGACAACATGGTTGGCAAGATCCTGGTCTCGGACGCAGAGAAGCCTGATCACGTAGATGATACGAGAGATACTGAACAGACTTGATTCATTACAGGACAATCTCATGAAAGTGTTAGAATTCGACACAAATCCCTTTGGCGGCGTGATCACAAACCCCGCCCACCTACCCGACACGGCGGCAGAATTCGAGGTGCTGTTGACCGATAGCCTGGAAGCGTGGGGTAGGGATGGTTTCAAGGTTGTTTGGCTGGAAACCCCGATCGAGAAGGCAGAGATCATCCCGGTCGCCGTCAACCACGGCTTCACGTTCCACCACAGCGAGGAAGACTATCTGATGATGACCTGCCGTCTGGTTGCGGGGGCTTACGTCCCTCCCTATGCAACGCACTACACGGGCGCAGGTGGTGTTGTGATCAACGAAAAGAATGAACTCCTGGTTGTCAGCGAGAAATACCGAAGATCGACCGGAAACCCATCCTACAAGCTTCCGGGAGGCGCCCTGACCCAGGGCGAGAATCTGGCCGACTGTGTGACACGCGAAGTCCTCGAGGAGACCGGAGTAGAAACAGAATTCGTCGCTCTCGTTTGCTTCCGACACTGGCACGGATACCGATATGGCAAATCGGACATCTACTTCGTCTGCCGGCTCAAGCCCCTGAGCGAGGAAGTGACAATCCAGGAGGACGAGATCTCCGACGCATTGTGGATGCCCGTTGAGGAATACCTGGAGGCGGAAGGGGTGAGTGTCTTCAACAAGGAGATCGTGAAGGCCGCCCTGGCAAGCCCGGGGGTGTCGCCTATGGCGATCGAAGGATACTCGGATCCGGACCGGCACGAGATCTTCATGCCGCGAGGCGTAAGGGCCCCACACTAGAGACAGATGATGATTCAGAAAATGTAGTCCAAAACGAAAGTCGACGCACACCAGGTCTTTGACAGCCACACCCATGCTTGCGCAGATAGATAACGCGGTTTCACGGGTACCCCTTGCCCCAAGCCCCCTGCACCTTTTCCTCTCAGGTCCCAACATGCCCCAAGGATTATCCGATCAGCAACTGGATGAGTTGCGCAAATACGACACGCCTACCATCTGCAATGTCATCGAGGTATTCGATGTTCAGGCCTGGAATGTAGGATACATGAATCAGACGATCAGCGCCCGTTTTCCGGAAATGCCGCCGATGGTCGGATACGCGTCGACGGCCACGTGGCGCGCGGATGCGCCTCCATTGGATGGTCGCGAATACGGGAGCCTGGACGGTCAGGTCGAGGCATTCACCGAGATTCCGGGCCCGCCAGTGGTCGTCTTTCAGGACCTCGATGAGCCTACGGTTGCAGCCTCGTTTGGTGAGGTCATGTGCACGACCTATAAGACATTTGGTGCCGTCGGCCTCGTCACAAGCGGGGCGGCGCGTGATCTCAACCAGGTAAGAAAAATCGATTTCCCAACGTTCAGCAATGGCGTAAATCCGTCACACGGGTATGGACACATCGTCGACGTCCACGTACCCGTGTCCATAGGTGGGATAACCGTTCTGCCCGGAGATCTGATCCACGGTGACTGCAATGGTGTGACGACGATTCCAAACGCGATCGCAAGCGAACTTATAGACATCGTTGGGGAGTTCGTGGCCGCCGAACAGATCGTACTGGATCACCTGAACAGCGGAGCGCCGAGTGTGGAAGGTTTTGCCAACGCAAAGAAGGAATACAAGGCCGTGGTGGATGGACTGATGGAAAGGGTGAGGAGATAGGGACAGGAGTGAGTCGTCGCGCGATCGATTCACTCGGAAGCGCCATTGACTCGGGCCCTCACCCGCTCGCCCGCTGCGCGAACGACCGCCCTCTCCCATCAGGACAGGAAAGGGTAAAGACGGCTGGTGAGTTGCTTTCTGCCTGCGCCTTTCCAAGCCCCCTGCCCCCTATTCCAAAGCAGCAACAATTCCACCGACTGCAGGCTTCGGATTCAGATTAGCATCAAACAACAACGGATCATTCGGTTGTATCCATTTGAACGGTGGTACGAAATCGAACCAAGTGGAAGCGTCACTGAGGCCCCAGACGGTGAAACCGATACAGGATGGGGTATCGATACAAGCTGACGCGTAAACGGTTGTGTAGTCTCCCTGAGCCTGGTAGGGATCCGGGGTATCTTCGAAGAGACGAATACGGGCGTCGAACTCCGTGACTTCGACGAGAAGGCCCTGGCCGGTGACACGGGTCAGGAACTGACGATACTCATCAAGATTGTGAGTCTTGAAGATATTGTGAGCCTGGATGCCTACGCCGTGGATTGGGACGCCATCTGCCTTCAGCCATTCAAGCAGATCAAAGAAGACTTCAACGTTCGCACCAGTGTAGTTTCCAAACTGCTCGTTCAGGAAAAGCTGAACGCTCGGATCCACCTCGTGAGCGATCCGGAAGGCCTCCGCGATGTATTCTTTGCCGAGTGTGTTCAGGTAGATGTTCTTGTCCAGATATGGACCTTCCATCGACAGCGGTTCGTTGACGCAGTCCCACACCTGGATCCGACCTTTGAAGTGCGTCATCACAGTCGTGATGTGATCGCACATTACCTGACGCAGCTCGGTCTTTGGATCCGCAGCGTCGGCGACCCGTTTGTCAAGTTCCTTCGGATACGTCCTACCAGAAAACTTGCCCCACACCAGCGTGTGTCCTCGCACTCGCGCCCTGTTTTCAATCGCATAATCGACGATCGCATCTGCTTCCGTGAAATCGTACTCGCCGATCTTCCCATTTACCAACATCCGTCGCCACTTGGTCGCGTTCTCGGGCGTGATCGAGTTATACTCCTGTGGGACAAGCTTCGGGTAGTCAAGATTTGTGGACTTGTTGATGGCAGCACCGATGTGGAAGCCCCGGGCGGTTGCGGCTTCTGCCAGAGCGCCAGGTGCGAGCCGTGCGGTCGTGAGGTAGTTACGAGGGTAGGCGCGAGGGGACAGGTAATAGAAGTAGAGAAAGAAGAGAACCAGGGCCTCGGTCCCGAAGATGCCGCCGGCGATCTTGCATGAGCCAGAACGACGGATCAGAGCCACGACCAGCCAGATGAACGTTCCGAGGATTAGGAGGAACGGGACGGAGGCATAGATAATGTATCTGGTCATTCTGTTGATCTCTGGTTGTGGAGCGTATTACACAATCTGCAGAGGGTCCGGGCCTCACCCGCCCGTCGGCGCGGCGACGGACTACCTTCTCCCATCAAGGACAGTAGAGGGTAGAAGCAAAATCTCCGTGCGTTGTCTCCCCTGTCCCTTGCTTCCCAACCCTCTGCTAGCCTCTCCCGTGTGTTTTCGTGAGGTGATCGGCGTGATGGCTGCGACCTGTTTCGCGAAGGCGCTCGCAATACGGTTCCAGATCTGAGCGTGTGTGTAGAGGACCGCCTTCCTTCACGACGGTCCACATCGGGTCGATACCGGTCCAACTGGTGGACATACAGCCGGCGTGCCATTTCTCCAGGTGGGCGATCCCTTCGTTTACGGTCTCGGGGCGTAATGCGGAAAGATCAGTGGTCTCGTGGGGGTCGTCTTCGATGTTGAAGAGCAGCACCTCGGGGAAGTCCTTCAAACCGGCGTGCCAGGTGCGGATCAACATCCAGGGGCCAAAGCGAACGCCGCGCTGGCAAGCCCAGGCCCCCTGACTGACGACAACAGTGTTCCGGCCCTTCCAATCCAGACCATCGAGTACGTGAGCGAAGTTCTCGCCGTCCCATGACTCGGGGCAGGCTTGATCGCACAACTCGGTGACCGTTGCCGCGAGGTCGACGTTGTAACAAAGACCGTCGACGACCGTTCCCTTGTCCTTGCCCGGCCAGCGGATGATCAGCGGGATGCGACCGGTGATGTAATCGGCCGTCTGATGATCGCCATACACATTCAGTTCGCCAAGATTCTCTCCGTGGTCGCCGCTGATGATAATCGCCGTGTCATCGAGAACGCCCTGTTTCTCGAGAGAATCGAGTACCTGGCCAATGTGGTCATCGACATACTTCACGCCCGTGTCGTAGCCATCGATCCAGCGCTTGTAGTCTTCCATCGTCCTTATGT
>CAYYGZ010000189.1:4109-9063 GCA_964471275.1 uncultured bacterium
ATGTCAATCGGGATCCTCGGGTAGCGGCCGGGATTCGGATGTGGAAAGTAGCCCCACGGCTCTTGCGCGCTGTGCGGGCCAAAGCCGTCGTAGTGCGTCTGACGCATCTCGTCCGTCAGCCAATCGTCGATCGGCTCATTTTCAAACGGATTCCCGTAGCTCTCGGGTGTACGATATGGCGTGTGCGGGTCCCAGAAATTAAGATGCATGAACCAGTCATCGCCTGCACCCTTCCGGTCGATCCAGTCCGTCACCACCGGTCCGACTTCATCAGCCGTCTCCTGACCGCTCTTGCCGGTGTTGTAGATCTCGTTGAAGCCGATGTTGAAATGCCATGCCGAATGCCGCTCGGCAAACGGACTGATACAGACCGTGTGGAGGCCTGCCTTTCGCAACTGTGTCATCCAGGCGTTCTGTGAGTAGCGACTCTTGAAGGCACGCTCGCGCCCTTCGGGAAAGATATCGGCCTGCACGCCGCCGTGGTTGACGACACCGTTGTGGATGCCGAACTGGCTCGAGAACAATGCGGTGCGTGAGGGCAGGCAGGGGACATCGGGGCTGTAGCAGTTCGTGAAACGAACACCCTCGGCCGCGAGCCGGTCGATGTTGGGCGAAGTCTGACGAGGGTAGCCGTAGCAGCCAAGATGGTCGGGACGTTGAGAGTCGATATCGATGTAAAGTATTCGCATTGCTTCTCCAGAAAAATCAAGTAGGGAACACAGTAGACGATGAGAGCACAGAGGTTCTACCCACCGAGATCGCTATTCATGAGAATCAGAGAAAGGGGTTGAAACCACAAATGAACACGGATTGGGCCGGACCGCCCAGCCACAAGGGCGGTGGCGATTATCGGCGAAGGGCAATCCGTGATGATCGTGCCGAAACCAGCAACGAATGCCACGATCGCGGAGTTCGTCCATCCTCACATAAACCCCACCCCCTGATTCGGTATTTGAGTAAATTCGTCGGGCTGTAACTAGCACAAGAGAGAGCAAAGACGCGAGCAGAATATGGGTCTCGCATCTATCTGGAACGCATTTTCCTTTTTGAAACCTGGAACGGTCCTTCCCCCTCAATGCTATTGAATCGCAAATTCATCTCGCTCCTCCTGGTATCGTTCGGGATCTCCTTCCTCAACGCACCACGGTACGCCTTGCTGCCGGTCTACGTGGAAGCTGACCTTCTGCGCACGCCGATCTTCTCCGCAGGTCTCAAAGCGGTCTTCCTGGTCCTCGGAGGGCTTTTCGCCCTGCCCGCTGGAGCGCTTGCGGATCGATGGGGACCAAAGCGGATCTATCTGATCGGCACACTGACGCCTGCACTCGCAGCACTCGTGTTCCTGTCGAACGATGTGATGGCTCTGGCAGCCTTCTGTATCGGCATCGGAATCACATCGGGATTCGATAGTGCGGGAGGCCAGAGCTACCTGATCCGTGCGGTCGGGCCGAGGCTGATCGGCACAGCATCAGCGGGGTATTTCCTGGGCAACACGCTCGGGACGTCGATGGGAAATCTGATTGCGGGACCGATCGCAGACTCGCAGGGATACGCGGCACTTGGCACGCTGGCATTAGCGGGATGCGGGGTGCTGGTCGTTGGAGCGATCATCGGACTGCCCCACGTGCAAGGCAGCCCTAGACCGACACCTTCCCCGGCTCCTGATGACACCAGACCTCCACCGCATCTGATCTGGCGAAAGGAGGTCTTCCTCCTGCTCGGGCTCCGCTATCTCCCAACCTGCTACTGGGGAGCGGTCACCCTCGTCCTCCCTCTCCTGATCTACCGAGCTACCGGCTCGAACACCGCTGTCACGACCTTCAGTGCCATCAGCCTTGGAATCGCAGCTTGTTTCCAGTTACTCACCGGTCGTTTCTGTGACAAACACGGTCGCTGGGGACCTATCCTGGTTGCCGCAGGTATCGAGACGATCAGTGCGCTGGGTCTGGCAATCTGGTATGATTCGGTACCGGGCCTATATGTGTGGGGTATCATCGCAGCTGCTTCCGCGTGGTCACTGTCAACGACGATGCCGGGTCTCATTCAGCTGATTGCGAATGACGAAGAGAAGGGCAAGCTGGTTGGGGCGGCACATTTCGTGTGGAGCGCAGGGATGTTGACGGGGAATCTCGGCGGCGGCTGGCTTGTCGATTGGGCAGCAGACACGATATTCCATGTCGGCGCGGTATTCTGCCTCGGGGCATGGGTCTGTGGGTTGGGATTATACAAAGGCAGGGAACCATCCCTCGACTGGCGCTCGGGACAGGCTCTCGACACGTATAAACACGCGAAGTGATTGACCGACAGCCTGCCCTGGGTTTCCGGTGCCACGGGCACAATTGGCTCCGCCCGCCTGATCTCTGGAGCCTGGGCGGAAATGTTGCCGAAGGCGGGACGGACACCGACTTTCCTACTGCCTATTGCCGACTCCCCATTCCCACATCACAGATATGGAGACAAAATGCTGGACGGACTCTTCTCATCATATGACATAACAGAAAACCTCTCCCTCCCCAACCGCTTCGCGATGGCCCCGATGACGCGAAAACAATCACCAGGAGGGATTCCGACATGGACCGTGGCCGAACACTACAGGCGCAGGGCGGCCGGTGGTGTAGGACTAGTCATCACGGAGGGAGCCTTGACAGAACACCCGCTTGCGGCGAACGATCCGGACATCCCCAGACTTGCCGAGGATACGGTGACAGCGTGGCGGATGGTGCTGGACGAAATCCGGCCGACCGGGAGCAAGACATTCGTGCAGATCTGGCACCAGGGGCCGAAGACGAGACCCGGGATTGCGGCGTTTTCGGTAGAAGAAGAGGGTCAGCAGGTTGTTTCCGAAGCGTCAGAGCGGGATAAGCAGGAGCTGTTCGATGCGTTTGTCAAAGGTGCCGTGCTTGCGAAGGAGATCGGGTTCGACGGAATCGAACTTCACGGCGCGCACGGCTACCTCTTGGACACTTTTATGCGAACAGGCCAGCTTGCGTTTGTGTGCGAAATCGTGCGTGAGATTCGCCGACAGGTCGGCAACGAGTATCCGATCTGTATCCGCTTCTCCCAGTGGGGTGTCGGCGACTTCGATGCACGCCAATTTCAGAGCCCTACCGAGATGGAAAACGGCCTTCTTCCGCTGAAGGAAGCCGGTGTGGACATCTTCCACGCCAGCACCCGCAGATTCTGGGTTCCCGAATTCAAAGGCTCCGACCTCAGCCTTGCCGGTTGGACCCGCAAGATCACCGATTCCCCCACCATCACCGTCGGCAACATTGGCCTTGTTACCGCTGAACTCTTCGGGGAGGGTCCTGAGAGCCATACCGAATTGATGCGCCGTTACGACATCGGCGAATTCGATATAGCGGCTGTTGGGCGGCCCCTGATCAGCGACCCGGAATGGGTGCGCAAAGTTCAGGAGGGACGGGGGGACGAAATCATCGACTATTCGGATGAAGCGAAGAACGTGTATCCATAATGCGAGTACGGCTGGCAGGGGAGGCCTTCGCAGGAAGCGGCTCCTGGCCTCCAGCCCTCACCCGATCGCCGCTGGCGCGACGACCGCCCTCTCCCGCCGAAGGGAGAGGGTTTCTTCTCACCGACCTCTTTCCATTCCGTTGTCCAAGTTCAATCTCGTCGTTAAATTGGCCTACGAAGTGACATCCGAAGAGCCAGCAGCTCACCGTATCCGGAGCCTGCCCCGAGCGCCAGTTGACGGGGGTTCTTGCCTCCAGGGGTTACATGCCTGACCAACTCAGAATTCTCGTCATTGGCGCCCATCCCGACGACTGCGACATCAAAGCAGGCGGGATCGCCATCAAATACGCCGCTCTCGGTCACCACGTCCGCTTCGTATCCGTAACAAACGGGGACGCCGGACATCACGAGATGGGTGGTATCCAGTTGGCCCGCCGCCGCCGAGCGGAAGCAGAAGCTGCCGGCGTTGTGGCCGGCATCGAGTATCACGTCATGGACAACCACGACGGCGAGCTCGAACCATCGCTGGAGAACCGTAAGAAAATCATCCGGATGATCCGAAGTTATACGCCGGATCTGATCCTCACCCATCGCCCGAACGACTACCACCCCGACCACCGCTATACATCGATCCTGGTCCAGGATTCAGCCTACATGGTCTGCGTACCGAATATCTGCACGAACATGACGCCCCTGAAGACCAACCCCGTCATCGCCTACCTCAGTGATGGCTTCCAAAAGCCGACCCCGTTCGCCCCGGATGTTGTGATCGATATCGATGACGTTGTGGAGAAGAAACTGGACATGCTTCATTGCCATACGTCACAGATGTATGAGTGGCTGCCCTGGATAGGCGGGAACATCGATGAGGTGCCGGAAGGGAATGCCGAGCGAAGGAAGTGGCTGGAGCATCGGCTGGGAAGATTCGTCGGCGTAGCAGATGACTATCGAGACAAGCTGATCGAGTTGTATGGGGAGGAGCACGGGAGCGAGGTGACGTATGCAGAGGGATTCGAGGGATGTGAGTATGGGGACAAGCTGACGGACACCCGGATTCGCAGTCTCTTCCCAATCGAATAGCCAGGGACACATGAAGAACCGCGCGACCGCGAGCTGCTGGAGCAACGGCGAAGCTGCTGCAGAAACTGGGCTGGCTGGAATGGGTGAAGTACGAGAAAATTTGCCTGTTGCGGCGGCTGCCAGAGGCGTTTGCACCACTCTAGATTCAGGTCACAGAAGTTCGTGTCTGTATTCTGATTGACCTACAACCGTCCTTCGAACCACCTGCCGCCACGTGAAACTACGGCGATGGGCACTCGAAATGAGCGGTGTATATCCTCGACAATAGCACAGGAACTACCGGGACACAACGCTAGAATCAGGTTACGGCTAGATCACATTGACCGGATCGAAGATGTCCGGAATCAGCAGATCGGAACACTCGATCGAAAGTAGGCCATTTCACCAGCTCCGCTGCACTCAACCG
>CAYYGZ010000190.1:0-9054 GCA_964471275.1 uncultured bacterium
GACGACAACGAAGAAAGGAACTGCGTCATGACGGACGCTGCGATCAATGACCTGTAGCCGACGATCCGGAGTTTCCTGGAGCAGGACCAGGTGACTTACACGATCGATGCGCAGACCGTGCACGGGTACCGCAGCCCAGACTGCCCTGCCTTGTGGATCAGAGATCACTCGGATATGATGCGCGGTGCCCGCTATTTCGATGTGGATCTGACAAGCGCAGTCGATCACTTTGCCGCGGCACAACTCGCCAATGGCTCGATCTTCGACTTCGTCAGCACCAACATGGATCGGGAGAACTGGACCAAGTATGTGCGCGTACCCGTAGAGGCGGACGTGGAGTATCGTTTTGTGAAGGCTCTATTCCTGGGCTGGCAGGCCAGCGGTGACGATGACTGGCTACGCCGGGTATTACCCCACGCCGAACGCGCGATGGAGTACATCACCATACATCCGTGGCGCTGGAGCAGCGAGCATCGTCTCGTGAAGCGAGCACTGACCATGGATACCTGGGACTTCGACCACGTGTCGGATCGCCAGCCGTGGTTGAATTTCGCCATCGATGACGACACACATTGGGGAATTTTCCACGGTGACAATTCCGGCTACTATGAGGCCTTCACGCTTCTGGCACGATTGCGTCGCCATCTTGGGGACGACGAGATCGCAACGGGCTGGCAGCTGCGTGCTGAGGATCTCGGTCGTCGCGCTAACGAACTGTGTTGGAACGACCGATTCTACACGCACCGTGTTCCTCTGGATGATTTTCGTATCGATGGTGTCGACGAGGCGCGACAGCTGTCGTTGTCGAATCCTATGGCCATAAACCGGGGACTGGCGAGTTCCACTCAAGCTCGGATCTTGCTCGATGAGTATCGGCGGCGCGGAGAAGAGACGGGAGCCTTTGCTCCCTGGTTCTCGATCGATCCGCCCTTTCCGGACGGCTCATTTGGCGATCCCCTGCTCGTGGGTGGCGCCTACATCAATGGTGGCATCTTCCCGCTTGTGGGCGGGGAACTGGCACGTGCGGCATTTGAGCACGGACGCGAGACATTCGGCGTGCAGATTCTACGTCAGTATGCGGATCTGATTCGAGATACCGGTGAGACCTACCTGTGGTATTTCCCCGATGGTAGCCCCTCCACCGCAGAGGCAAGCACGAGTCCCGAGGCGATGGCCACCGATGGCTGGGGTTCATCGGCCATGCTCTTCGCCTTCGTTGAGGGACTGGCGGGTGTTGTTGACGAGGGTCGGCTGTTTCGGCGTGTTCGGCTGGCGCCAAGGTGGCCTGCTGCGGGCGTAGATGAGGCCAGCGTAACGATTGCCTATGGGGCCTCAGATGCAGGAGTGGCCTACAACTACAGTCTGGACGAGGATGAGATTCGGCTGCAGGTGACGGGATCGGCCGATGTAGCCCTTCACTCCATGTTGCCAGACGATCGGTATGCTACGGCCCTACGGCTCGAGGGCGAGGCCCTACCTTTCGAGATGGTGAGGGTGGGAGATACGAACTACGTGGACGCGAGCTTTGAGCTGGCCGGCCGATCCAACTTAACGATCATCACAGCACGGGGATCCATGGGCTGAGGTCGTGTCGTGCAGCGCTTGAGATCGACATGACCCGCTCTCGCTCGCGTCTCCGCGGTTCGCTCTAAGTGCCTGCACCTATCGATGGGTACCGAATTCCTTCGCGACCTCGTACATGGCCACAACATTCTCGGTCGGCGAATTGTCCTGCAGTTGATGTGTGGGAGAGAAGCTGTAGCCGCCGCCCGGCATCATGATTTCAAGCGTTCGGCGGCAGTAGTTGATTGTCTCCTCGGTCGTCCCGATGGCCACGGGGCCGGCGGTGCTGATGCAACCGTGAAAGGCCAATCGGCCTCCGAAGGTTGCCTTCAGGTATTCCGGTGACATGCCGACGGCTTCGGGCTGCAGGGTGTCGACGATTCCGATTCCCATCTCGATGAAATCCTCGTAAGCCCAGCTGCTCGAACCGCACGTGTGGATCATGACGGGGATGTCGAAGCTCTTGGCCACGTCGATGACTTGCTGGTGCAGCGGCCGTATGGTCTTGCGGTAAAGGTCCAGGCTGATTGTCGGTGCGATCTGTGTACCAAGGTCCTCGCCCATCCACATGAAATCGATGCCGCCGCCAGCGGCCTCGAGCGTACGGCGCGTGATCTCCAGATTAATATCTGTTCGACGTTGTGCAAGGAGCAGACCCGCGGGGTCTTCCGTAATCAGATCCACCAGCGTCTGCTCCATGCCGCGCACCATCCCGTTGCTGTTGATGATGTCACCCAGACCGGGTCCGCCGACGTGGATGGCGTACTTGCTGTCTCTCTTGCACGCTTCACGCACGCCGCTGTAGTTGAAATCGTCAGGCGAGGGCAACGCCCACGCGGCAACCGTTTCCTCGTCGGCGTCTTTCAGTGGAAAGTCACAGAAATCCTGGTAACCGCCCGTACCGTGCTCGATCCAACGTGTGTGCCTGCCCCACATGTCGGCTTTGACGCCGCGCTCCGGAATGTCCTCGTGCAGCTTTGGACCAACGTAGGGCGCACTAACACCGCGGAAGTCCACGCCCAGGGCCTGGCGTAATCCCTCTCTGTCGCCGGGTTCGAGTCCGAAGTGGTCTTTCATCCGTCGATCGATGCCGGGATTTGCGTTGTAGTTGATCGGCACCCGGTCGGCTTCCTGGCTGGCAAAGGTGGTAAGGACGCGTTCCTTTGAATTCACAGATATCATCTCCTTGTGTCTTGGTATCGTTTGGTCAAGATTAGTGTTCTGCTATCAGCAGACTATTGAACTTTGGCAACACCGCATGGGTCGATGTTGATCCTGACACCATACATCCCGTGCAGAACCACTACTTCTAATTGTCGCCTCATATGGTACGTCACGCTATGATCGTCCAAGTATGGGTTCGTGTCGAGTCGAAACCGTACCACGCACGAATCGTGGCGGGTCTTTTCCTTTTGGCCACGAGAAGGGGAACGAGATTGCCTCTTAGAATCGTGACCTAGAAGGGACATCAGGAAAGGAACTCTCGACTGTGCTGACAAGCAAACCCCTGGGAATAGCGTTTTTTGGCGCCGGTGATGTATCCGATCTGCACGCGGAAGGGGTTCGCCGTTGCCGCGATACCCATCTGGTCGGACTCTGGAATCGCACTGCCGACATGGGGCGTGCCAAGGCGGATCTGTTCGGGTGTCGGAGCTATGACACGCCCGAAGAGCTGCTTGCCGACCCGACCGTCGATGCAGTTTCTGTTCTGACGAATCTGGAAACCCACATCGACTATGTTTCGCTGGCGCTGAAGGCGGGCAAGCACGTGCTGGTCGAGAAGCCGGTCGGCGTCACTCTCGCGGAGATCGAGATCATGAGAGATCTGGCTGCAGAGCAGGGACTTGTGTGTATGCCGGGGCACAATTTTATCTACGAAGAGAGCATCATCCGGAGCAAAGAGTTGATTGACGGCGGCGACCTGGGCAAACTGGTTGCGATCTACGTGATCTATCACATCCATCACCCCGAGGAGATCGCGGCCCGGTATCCCGGCGTGATTCGCCAGATCCTCACACACAATTCGTATGTTCTGCTCTATCTTGCAGGCCGCCCCGTAAGGGTGTCGGCGATGAAGTCACGTTTACACTATGACGAGATCCCGCAAGAGGATATCGCCACGGTGAACCTGACGATGCAGAACGGTGCACTTGCCCATCTGTGCGCCAGCTTCGCCGCCGATGATCACAGCGCTGATCCGTGGACGATGATGGTGAAGGTTATCGGTACTGCTGGCTCCACACGTTACAGCTACCGCGACTGGGTGGAAATCAAACCCGCCGCTGCCCATTCACAGACCTACACAGCCTACCGTGGATCGATCATTCACGAGGTCGAACACTTTGCGCAGGTGTGTCGGGGACACGCTACGCCGCTGTCGACCCTCGACGATGCCCTGGGGGCGCAACAGATCATCGAATCGGTGGAGGAGTCGATCGAGACAGGGAGGACGATCGAGATCTGAAGAAGCCGTAATCGCAGAGTGCGCCGAGATCGTAGAGGGCGAACCTGTTTTCCGCACGGATGGGCCGAGATCCAACAATCGGTGAGCATCGCGGGTTGCACGTATCACGGATGACAGGTATATCCAGATGACCGAGACCGCGCCTGAGTGCGCGGCGCGTCAGTCAGAAGCAGATGCACATTGTAAAGGGAGTTTGGGAGCAGTATGAAAGACAAGGTATTCGGACTAAGCTGTAACCACGCGATCAACCCGATAGGGCTCGACTCCGTGCCCGCTTTCTCGTGGAAATATGCCCTGCAGGGAGGCACGGGCAGCCAACGGACCTACAGGATCTGTGTTGCTTCGAGCCTGGGTAATTTGACGAGCGGAATCTTTGACTGCTGGGATTCAGGCACAGTCGCATCGAACCGGAGCCACTATGTAGAATACCGCGGATCGTCGCTGTTGCCGCGAAGATCGTATCACTGGAAGGTCAGCGTGTCTGGTGAGGACGGGAGCGCTTGTGAGGAGCTTGGCGTTTTTGAGACCGGGAAGCTGGAAGAGAGGTGGTCCGCCAGATGGATCTCGGCCGCTCATCACAAGAAGCACGATGATGCTCTCGACGCACCCTATCTCAGGAAGGCTTTTACAGCGAGCGGTAGACCGATGCGCGCCAGGTTGTATGTCTGCAGCCCCGGCTACTTCGATGCTTCTATCAACGGGGAACGGGTTTCTGACGAGGAACTCCCCACGCCCTTCACAAAGTATGACAGTCGGCTTCTCTACTGCACATACGATGTGACAGACTTGCTGCAGTCGGGCGGTAATGCCGTTGGTGTCATCATCGGGAATGGCTGGTACAACTGCTTCACAGAGGATGTCTGGAATTCCAGACAAACCTCCTGGCGTCACGTGACCAAGCTGATTGCGGAGCTGCACGTGGAGTTCGAGGATGGGTCAAACGAGATCATCCAGACGGACAGCAGTTGGAAGAGCTCACCCAGTCCAATTGTCTTCAATGGTATCCGTAACGGGGAACACTACGACGCGAGGCTTGTCCAGCCAGGCTGGGATGCGGCTGGTTTTGACGACGCCGACTGGTCTGCGGTTAAGGTGATCAGGCCCCCTGGCGGATGTCTCGAAGCGATGGAGATGGAGCCAATCCGTGTTACACGCACAATCAAGCCGACTGCACACTGGCAAACCCCGGAGGGTGCCTATGTCTTCGACACGGGTCAGAACATGGCCGGGATCGCGAGGATCACCGTTGAGGGTGAGCCCGGGGACGAGGTTGTCGTCAGATATTCGGAGAAACTGAAGGAGGACGGCGTCCACATCAACCAGGGCAGCATATCCGGCTTTGTCCGGAGCGGCGATTTTCAGACAGACCGATATGTGTTGGCGGGGGAAGGGAAGGAGACCTGGAGACCGCGATTCGTTTACCACGGTTTCCAGTATGTCGAAGTGTCCGGTTGCACAGGTATGCCGAGCATCGAAGCCCTGATGATGCACACCGACGTGGCCGACTCCGGTGGCTTCAGCTGCGACGACGAGACACTGAACGCATTGCAGCACGCGGCTCGAATCGGTACGTTGGCCAACCTGTACGGCCAGCCCACCGACAGCCCACACCGTGAAAAGAATGCGTGGACCGGTGATGCCTCCCTGTCTACCGAGCAGATGCTGCTCAATTTTCATGCCACGCCTTTGCTCAGGAAGTGGCTGGCGGACATCCGGGATTCGCAGAGACCGGACGGCGCGTTACCGTGCTTCGTGCCCTCCACGGGATGGGGATATAACTGGGGCAACGGGCCGGACTGGTCCAGCGCCATCACGAACATCCCCTGGCAGATCTATCTCTACACCGGAGACGTGCGGGTACTCGAGGAGAACTACGAGGCGATCACCCGGCACTTCCGATTTATGGAGAGCATGGCCGAAGACTGGATCGTACGATACGGGATTGGTGACTGGTGTGCCCCGTTTGAAGGTAAGGCCATATCGGTCAACATGTCCTCCTTCACGTCTCCCGTGGCCGTGACCGACACAGCGTACTTCTACAACACCGCGGACATGATAGCTAAAATGGCCGGGGTGCTCGGCCGGCAATACGATGAACAGGATTACCAGACGGCGGCTGAGGCGATCAAGGGTGCCTTTCGTGCAGCATTCTACGATGCCGACACGCACAGAGTTGCGGGTGATTGCCAGACGTCTACGGCTTGCGCGATCTATCAGGACTTGCTCGACGCCTCTGAAATCGCGCCCGCGATGGATGTACTCCTTCAGCAGATTGCGGATACCGATTACCATCAGGATACGGGCATCCTCGGCAACAAGTACATCTACAATGCGCTCGGGGAAGCGGGGCGTATGGACGTGGCCCTCAGGATGGCTCTTAACCCAACCTATCCGTCGTTTCGAGACTGGATCGACAGGGGTGCGACGACCCTTTGGGAATGCTGGAACGGCGGCGGCTCGCAGAATCACCACGCGTTCTCGGACATATCCGCATCTATGTACAAATATCTCGGGGGCATCCGGCCGGATGAACGCGAGCCGGGCTTCAGACACATCATCCTGAAGCCTGCTCTAGGCTGTGGCCTGGGGTCGGTGAAGTGCAGCCACGAGTCGCCCCACGGGCCTATCGTCAGTAACTGGGACTGGGTCGACGGCTCTGTGACCCTGGATATTCGGATTCCTGGTGGGTGCCGGGCCACTCTCGAACTGCCGCCCGGTTCTTCCGGTGCAGAATCCCCGGGTGATTTGTCCGCGGGGACGCATCACCTCAGCATCACGTGCCCGAATCAGTCGTAGTGCAACCCGGGTCGATGCACTGGCCCTGTTGGCTAGACTCACAAAAACCGGCCCATCTTTCTGCTATGTACGATTGTAGGGTTCGAACAGGAGTGCGATGCTGATTGTTGGCAGGTCATTCGGCTCAATTCACGCGAGTTCGTTCACCAAGTCTCGAAGTGATGCTGATTCTTCACAGGGCCGTACAATCCGGCGACGAGTTCGGATACCCTCCTTAAGGGAGTGATAGTAGCCTCTATCATTCTCCGCGAGTAGAAGCATTTCTGCCAATGCCTGGGTGTCACCCACGGGAAAGTACCCCGGGTATCCTGTGCCCAGCAGGCCTATCGAGCCAGAGATGTGTGTCGACACGACCGGAACGTTGCAGGCCAGCGCTTCACTCACGACGTTGGCGCCACCCTCCATAATCGATGTCAATACGAGAAGTCGGGAGCGAGCCATCAGTCGGATGGCCTGCCATCTCGGTTTCTCGCCCATCCAGGTGTATCGTCTGTTGTTCCGATCTTCACGCTCTGCCTGCTGTCTGTCCTCTGTTGTCAGCGCACCACCGATGTGCGTAACGTGAATCTTTGAGTCGGTCGGGAGCAGATGAGTGGCTTCCGCTGTTCTGAACGGATCCTTTTCATCTCGCAGGTGCCCGCTGACGGTGACTTCCCAGACTCCTCTCCGAGGAGTGAACGGTCCTGGCGGTCACGTAAAGGATTGGTGAACCACACGTACCTTGGATCCGAGCCGTTGCGGTAGCTGCTTTGCTGCGTCGATCTGAAGAGTGATGAAACGGTCTGCGATCTCGAGGGAGGCCCTGGCAGAATCGTCTTCGTGTATGTCCCGGTAGATATCTGTCCCGGTGAGTGCGAGTACAAGCGGTCGATCGGGATACGATTCCCGAAATCGTAAGATCGATTCGTGAGAGCGCCGGGCGTGGAGCGCGACAAGCAGGTCTGGGTCGGTACCACCCCACGACTCGGTGATGTGGACGCGATGACCCAGATCGCGGAGGATGCGAGACCATCTGAGCGCGGTGATTCGGTTGCCTTTTCGGGATCGAGGCGGTGCGGGGGTGACGATTTCGATTTTCATCTTGCTAGAGAAGAAGCTTTCTAAAAGAGGCCGAAACGCATCCAAAGATGCGCTCTATGAAGTGCACCAGCGGACACCCTACTGTGCTGTGTATCCTATGTTGCGACGGATAGGCAAGGACGCCACGAAACACGAAAGGGTCAAAGGCTAGCTTACGTCAGAATTCATCACAACTTCGATAATCAAGCGCGTGGTCGGTGTTGGCAACGAACCCACCTGCCAGCAGTGGAGGATGATTGCACTGTGATATTGCCTGAGAATGGATGCCGGCTGGTTTGGCTGTTGATCGTGGGGTTTGCGCTCGGGAGCGGATGTCAGGATCTCCAAAGCGAGTCTCTGGCGGGCGTGCAGGAGAAGGTGAGCAGGGCTCACCCGGTAGAGGAAATGGAGGGCGAAGCACTGAGCGATTCTCTCGACGGTAAGACATCACGGAAGCGGATCGTCTTGTTCGATGTGCGCCAGACAGAGGAGTTCGAGACCAGCCATCTGGAAGGTGCAATCGCAGTGGACCCGGACGTTGAGGTTGGTGCGTTTCTGGCACAGCACGGCAGCCTGCTCAAAGATAGAACGGCAGTGTTTTACTGTTCGGTTGGGTATCGAAGCAGCATCTTGGTCGAGAAGCTGGTCGAGGAGACGGGTGACTCGACGCGGTTGGTTAACCTGCGCGGCGGAATCTTCAGATGGTACAACGAGGGAAGAGCTGTGCGGGATTCTGCGGGAGCTAGAAATAGTGTGCATCCTTACAACGAGCACTGGGGTCGGCTGCTGGTAGAGCGGAGAGGAAGATGAGTCCTCGGTTCCGCGACGTTAGCGTGTCTGCACGTATTTGCCCTGCCGCCCGGTCAGCCAGTAAGTGAGATGATACGGAGCCGTGGTCTTTTGTCTACGGTGTTGGTGAATCTTCTCTAATCAACTCCTCGTGTTTCAATTCAGCCCACAGGTCTGACGGGATTTCCCGAACCGATTCTTTCGCGTTCGAGCTGACGTGCTCAGGCACCTGAGCGCCCGGGATGATCGCGTTGACGACGGGGTGAAACAACGGAAACTGGAGCGCGGCGGCGATGAGTGAAACGTCGTGTCGTTCGCAAGCGGCCTCGATCTTCCCGGTGCGATTGAGGATGTCTGGTGATGCGGGTGCGTATTTGTAGTAA
>CAYYGZ010000191.1:0-9019 GCA_964471275.1 uncultured bacterium
ATCAATATCGCGGCGTGGGTCGCGGCACCGGCGATCAGATCCACAATCTCTTCGCGATGCATTCCGACGACGGGCTTCGATGGGAATCGACCTATCACGAGCCCATGCAGATCGAGGGCAGATTCGATTCGCAGAATCTCGTCTACTGGGATCCGAACTGTGAGTCATACCGAATATATTTCCGCGACCTGGAGCGCGGACACCGCGCCATCAAGACGGCCACATCGTCTGATTTTATCAACTGGTCGGATGCGCCTTTCCTGAGCTACGAGGGCTCACCGCCCGACACGCACCTCTACACAAGCCAGATCGAACCCTACTACCGAGCGCCGCATATCTATGTTGGCTTCCCGACACGCCTCATCCAGAACCGTGGCCAGATAACTGAAGGTCTGTTCATGAGCAGTCGGAACGGTGTGCACTTCAGTCGTTTTGAGGAATCCTTCATCCGACCGGGACTGAACCCGAATAAGTGGGGCAATCGCTGTAATTACACGTGGTATGGCTTGATCGAAACGCCGTCTGACATCGCTGACGCACCACCGGAGATCACGCTCTTCACCGATGAGAAATATTACACCGGAATGCCGGTTTCCACGCGACGTCACACGCTGCGCCTTGACGGTTTCGTATCACTGCGTGCCGGAATGTCAGGTGGCGAGATTGTAACAACGCCCGTAACCTTCGCCGGTTCATCGCTTGAGGTTAACATCTCCACATCGGCCGCCGGCTCCGCACGCATCGCGCTTTTGGACGAGAACGAGTATACGATTGAAGGCTATTCACTCGAAGACAGTGATAAATTCTTCGGAGATTCGGTCGCGCACGTCGCCACGTGGAAGGGGAGTTCGGATCTGGCGGGGTTGCAAGGCCAACCGGTGCGTCTGCGGATCGCGATGAATGATGCGGATGTATACGCGTTCAAATTCGGAATTTCCGGACCATCCTGAGCCAACAGCAAAGGATCCCATCTCGGATCTTAACCGAGCCCTACAATCCTGTCATCCCCTAGAAATTATGTCGAGAACTCCACAGACAAGAACCGATGGCCTATTGCCAACGTCGCACTGCCCCCCTCAGGATGACAATCACATACAACCGCAAAGGAAAGAATGAACACCACCCACATAACCACCATCGCAGCAGAACTATCTCTCGATCGTAACCAGGTGCAGCAGACCGCTGACCTCTTCGCTGAAGGCGCGACCGTCCCATTCATCGCCCGTTACCGGAAAGAAGCAACCGGGAGCCTCGATGAAGTCGCTGTTGCCGCGGTTCGCGACCGTCTCGAGCAGCTCGTCGAGCTCGATAAGCGACGTGACGCGATTCTCAAGTCCCTTGATGAAAATGGCCACCTGAACGACAAACTGGAAGCACGCGTCAACGGTGCTGAGACGCTCACCAAACTTGAGGACATCTACCTCCCTTACCGACCCAAACGTCGAACCCGTGCGACAATCGCGAAAGAAAAGGGGTTGGAGCCGCTTGCGGACTTGCTCTTCTCACAAACCGGTGTTGATCCGGATAGGGAAGCGGAAGCCTACATCGATCCGGAGAAAGAGGTCGAGTCAACCATTGAGGCGCTCGCGGGTGCACGAGACATCATCGCCGAGCAGATAAACGAGAATCAGGCTGTTCGCGAAGCGGTCCGAACCTACTTCGCGGAACAGGCTGTCATTCGCTCAAAGGTGATCACCGGAAAGGAAGATGAAGGCGCAAAGTTCAGGGACTATTTTGATTGGGAAGAATCGATAGCAGAAGCGCCATCCCATCGAATTCTGGCCATGCGCCGTGGTGAAAAGGAAGGAATACTCACCCTTCGCGTTGAGCCACAGGAAGAGGATGCGCTGGCCATCATCGAGTCAAGCGTCGTCTCAGGGACGGGTGAGGATTCGGACCAGGTCAGGGAAGCCGCGCAGGACGGCTATCGTCGGCTTCTGTCGGCGTCTCTCGAAACCGAAATGCGTCTAGCAACCAAACTCGATGCGGATGAAGAAGCCATCCGTGTCTTCTCCGAGAACATACGTGAGCTGCTTCTCGCAGCGCCACTCGGCCGCAAACGCGTGATGGCCATCGACCCCGGATTCCGAACCGGCTGCAAGCTTGTTTGCCTGGACCCACAGGGCAAGCTGCTGTTCACGGACACGGTCTACCCGGGCCAGGGAGCGACAAGAACCGAGGAGGCAGGGAAGAAACTCGAGCAGTTCTTGAAAGAATACGAGGTTGAAGCGGTCGCAATCGGAAACGGAACCGGTGGGCGTGAGCTCGAAACATTCATCAGGTCATTGGACCAGTCTTCCGGCATTCAGATCGTGATGGTAAACGAAAGCGGCGCATCGGTCTACTCTGCCTCCGAGGTTGCCCGGGATGAGTTCCCGGATCACGATCTCACCGTTCGTGGCGCCGTGTCGATCGGCCGACGCTTGATGGATCCGCTCGCGGAACTCGTCAAGATCGAGCCCAAGTCCATTGGTGTTGGCCAGTATCAGCACGACGTCGATCAAACCGCACTCAAAAGCAAGCTCGACGATGTCGTCATGAGCTGTGTCAATGGTGTCGGTGTCGAGGTCAACACGGCAAGCAAGCAGCTCCTGACCTATGTCTCGGGGTTGGGTCCGCAGCTTGCGCAGAACATCATAGAGCATCGCGATCAGAATGGCCCGTTCACCTCGCGCGCTCAGTTGAAGGACGTGCCCCGGATGGGACCAAAAGCTTTTGAACAATGTGCGGGGTTTCTCCGAATTTGTGGCGCCGAGAACCCGCTGGATGCCAGTGCCGTACATCCGGAGAGCTATCCGGTCGTCGATAGGATGGCCAGTGCGGTATCCTCGTCTGTTGACAACCTCATGCGTGACAGCACCAAGGTCTCTAAACTGGATCTGGACCAGTTTGTGACCGACGAGATCGGACTTCCGACGTTGACCGACATCGTCGACGAACTCAGGCGACCGGGGCGTGATCCACGCGAACAGTTCGAGACCTTTAGCTTCTCCGAGGAAGTCAACAAGATCGACGATCTGAAGCCCGGTATAAAACTTCCAGGTATCGTCACCAACGTCACCAACTTCGGCGCCTTCGTCGATGTCGGCGTGCACCAGGATGGTCTCGTTCACATCAGCCAGCTTGCCGACAAATTCGTGAAGGATCCAAACGACGTCGTCAAAGTCCAGCAGAAGGTAAGCGTCACCGTGATGGAGGTAGACCTTCCCAGAAATCGCATTTCGATGTCAATGAAGACGAACCCCGGCGCGAACGACGGCGAGCGTAAGCAGAAACCCAAACAGGATCGCACCCAGCAGAAGGAACGGAATCCCAAACATGAACGTCTTTCGCAGCAAAAGACTGAACAACCTCGTGGCGACTCTGCGCTGGCGGACGCACTTCGTCGAGCCGGAGTCAGATAGAAACCACCGTTCATACTGAGTAGGCGTTTGGCAAACCGGTCACGCGTTCCTATAGAGGATCTACCGGCCACGCCGTATCGAAGTGCGATCACTTACGATGCGCGTGTGGTCCGTTCGCCTTTCGATACAACGTGCATCTGTGATTCCGCCAACCGAAACCTGTTTCCGGTTGGACACGACGTCACTCAAGGTGAACAGTACCGGACACTTTGACATCACCTCTCGAGTCCTTCTGTGCCTGACCTCTGGCTCCAACCCTCACCCACACCCAAAGACGCCGGCTTCCGCCAGGACGCCCACTTTGTCTGGTGTGGTTCTCCGATCAAAGTCGACGACACTTATCACCTGTTCGCTTCCCGCTGGCCTGTCGACACGGGATTCCCCGCTGGCTATATGGCGCATTCCGAGATTGTCCGTGCCACAGCAGGCAATCCGCTCGGTCCCTATCGTTACCAGGAAACAGTCCTCCAAAAACGTAATGGTTACTGGGACGGTAATATGACGCACAACCCGACCATCCACCGGGTCGATAATAGGTTTCTCCTCTACTACAACGGGAATGCCGAGCCAGGGGGCATCCGCAAGGTCGGTTACGTATTTGCTGACAGCATCACCGGGCCCTGGACCCGCCTGGATGAGCCCATTCCGCTCAGTGATGATGCAAACAACCCGGCCGTCCTCTTCGATGACAAAGGATCGGTTCTTCTCGCTTTTCGAGATCGCGACCTCCATATGGGCATCGCCACCGCTCCCGCGCATGATGGTGCCTACACGGTTCACGGCTTCGACCTCTTCCCCGACATCAAGCTGGAGGATATGTTCCTGTTCCGACGGGAGGATGAGGTGCACATGATCTGTGAAGACAATCGCGCGCAGATCAGCGGGCACGAGCGATGGGGTGTGCATCTCTTCTCTGAGAACGGAATCACCAACTGGCGCAAGGCTGAACCATTGATCGCCTACGACCACAGAATCCTCTGGGAGGACGGTACATCCGTCACGGCGACCCGACGCGAACGTCCCCAACTCCTTTTCGACACAGCAGGAAAGCTTACCCACCTCGCCACCAGCATCCTCGTCGACGGTCACACCTGGAACCACATCCAACCTGTTGAATTCTCCAACTCGTGATTCAGCCCAGGCTCACAGTCGCCAGACTTAACGAGTGTGTCGACATCCTCGCCACTCGCGATCCGGACATCCACCATATCCGCGATTCTGTGGGCTATCCCCCGCTCTGGGCTCGACGTCCGGGATTCCCCACCCTCTTGCACATCATCCTTGAACAGCAGGTCTCACTCGCATCAGCTAAAGAGGCCTTCGATCGTCTGGTCGCCTATACAAACCCGCTCACACCAGAATCCGTGCTTCCGATTTCTGCAGCACAGATGAAGAAGATCGGCTTCAGCCGCCAGAAGACGCGATACGCTCGTATCCTGGCGAGGGCAGTTCAGTCGGGCGAATTGGACTTTGGGGGGCTAAACCGGATGGACGACGACACGGCGAGAGCTGATGAAGTTGATCGGAATCGGACGCTGGACATCCGACATCTATCTGTTGATGGTATTGCGGCGACCGGACATCTGGCCTCTCGGTGACATCGCGCTTGCCAACACGATGCGCAAAGTGGGGGAATTGAACCGGCGTCCGGACAACGACAAGCAGCTCGAGATCGCAGCTCGATGGCATCCCTACCGTGCCGTTGCGGCCAGATGCCTCTGGCACTACTACCTCTCAGGCTACGTCAGGTAGTCAGAGTCCGTTATTGCACCGGCAAACGGCATCCGTCTGACAACCGATAATCGCCTTTTCCGCCAGCCCTTCTCTCATGTTTCCCGTCTCGTCAAAATTCGCCGCCAGACCCTCAGGATCCCATTCTTTCCGCCTCATCGTACCGGATCGCCTCGATCTCGTGTGAATCGAAATACGCCGTCACTCTTGGATCCATGAACCATCTGCGCTGCCAGTCACGCGCCGTCGCTTCCGCGACGCCATCCGTCTGCTCGTTCCCGATCTGCTGCATCTTTTCCGTCTCATATCCGGGGTGTCCCACGATCGCCCACTGCCCGGCATCCGCAGCCTTGAGCCCGGCGATCAGCCTATCTACAGAATCACCCACCCCTTCTCGTGACCAGACGAGTCGACGGTGATAGTGTCGGTAGTTCAGCATACCTTCGGCGTCGCACCACCTGTCGAAAGCTTCCTCAAATCCCTCTATGGCGCGTCCGAAGCCCATATGTTGGTCTGCATACCGGAAATCGAAGTTCAGTTCGCGTCCTCGATCCAACTGAGCCTGCAGTTCCTTCATTCCGTGCTCGAGAGTCGCCCCATTCGATTCCAGTTCCCCTACGCTCAGGAAGAAAGTGCCGTCTGGCTGTAGAACCGATTGAACATCCGAAACTGGTGACACGGAGCCCCACCGGATTCGTGACCATTCTGCATTCAGTGTCGCGTGAAACCCCACGCAGATGTGGCCAAGATCGTTCAGTCGCTCGGCCGCATCCTCGAGCGCATCACACGGAACCATCACAGATACGTTCCTTAGAACGCCGTCGACACAGGCTTCGCGTATCGCCTGGTTCGCCGTTACATTGCTTCCAGCGTCGTCGCCTCTTGTGATCAATCTGATCAATCTGGATTCCTCGTCGAATGGATGATCTGAATAAACTCCAGCGGAACGGGCACAGGTTCCTGATCGCCTGTATGTTCGCCGCCGCCTACTACCTCCCGGTGCTACGCTTGATCACAGATGACCTAGGAATAAGAGATATTGCGATCAAGCTGATAACGTCGACGATCGTATTCCTTGCTGCATTGGGCTGTGTCTTCCTACTTGGACGGGTCGTGGGTTGGCTTCAGCGACGCGCGGAAGGTCGCGAGGAGGTACTGGTCTTGCCGGAAGATGCCTTCGAGGTTCGCATCAACCTCACCCGAACGCACGTGCTCAGCCTCGTCGTCACGGGCATCGGAGCATCCGGTTCGGCGTAATATGGAAGTATCTTGCCCCATACGCACACTGCAACCTGAGTATGTCGGTGCGGACATACCGATTCGCCACTGTGCTGCCATTGTTCACGACCGGGTTGATCCCGCTGTCTGTTGCGTTCTGGATACAGGATCTGGCTTTGGCCATCGGCAGTGCGCTTCTGATCGGGGGCGCAGCGGGAGGCATCAGCATGATCCTGGCCAGCATCGCCTTTCACCCCGCCACACGTGTAATGGACCGCCCTTCCACGCCGGCCTTTATCATCCAGAACAAGGGTAACCTGCCTACGGATCCTGTCTGATCAGTTCCACCAGCGCTTCCCGGATCTGATCCCCGGCCTTCGGCCCCACGCTCATCGACTCCTCGTACTCGTTCGGCTGCCAGTCTTCTCCGGCGATCAGATACCCCAATTCGTCATTCGCCAGTCCCCACACCATCTTGTAGGGCGAGTTGATCGCATCCTTCAGAGCAAACCCGATCTTGGGCAACGCTTCCCCGGGAATCGTTACCGCCATCAACTGTCCTACTCGGACGATCCCGACCTCGGTCTCGACCGTATCCCGGATCGCCCGATGGATAATGCCGGCCTGTGTCAGAGTCGTTAACAGGGGATTCTCCATCGGCAGTCGGATCTCGCTGCGAACCGATTTGAGCGGACCCTCAACAATAATCTCCGAGGCAAACCCGCTGATCACACTATCGGCCAGCGCGACACCACACCGCTCGGCTTCTTTGAATGTCCTTTCACTGACCAACGGGGAGACCATCCCGCCGAGTGCCCCATTCACCCAGAGGGCAACGCCGCCATACTGTGACTCCAATTGCTTGTAGAAGTAGTGTGCCATATCGGAAGTTACCTGCTTGTTCTCCCCGTTCAGCACCTCTGGATGACAGGCGAAATTCGTGAGCGTTGCGATCGTCCGATCAAACGTTCCTGACGCACGCAGAGTCACGGTCTCGCGGTCCACCAGGTCCGTATCGCGATGGTTCATCGAGATACCTTGAACGTTAACTCGCGATACTGTGAGCTGTGCGGGCTGTCTCTTCATCAGCGCCTCGGTCCCGGCTGCGACCAGGAGGGCCTTGGCGTGTTCCAGATACACAAAGTCAACGCCGGATTTACCACGATCGCCGTGCCACAACCCAAGCATATCGGGACCAGAATGGTTGTGTGTGCTCGTGATGATGATATGATCTCGTGGCAGCTCCACCGTTGCAAGAGCGTCTCGAACGTCGTTCACGTCGGTCAGAAACAGACCGATCAGATCCACAGTGAGAATCAGGACCGTCTTTTCACCGTTTCCGATCGCCAGCGCCCGTGCCCATACGTCGTCGTGTACCCCCTCGCTCAGCCCATCACGCGAGTATCCGGCGAGCCACACGGGCTGCTCCGGCGTGATCACAACCTTGGCCGCTCCTACGTGCCACGGCCTCATCGGGCCACATCCAGAGAGCACCAGAAGCACTCCGAAACCTGTCGCTCGCCAATTCACATTCCGCTCTTCCTTTCTGAGACTGATCGACTATCTTGGATCCTATGATTTCAGTCACCTGCGCTATCATCAAAAGGGGCGAGACATTCCTGGCGGCGCAGAGATCACAGGATACGCATCTCGCCGGAAAATGGGAATTCCCGGGTGGAAAGGTCGACGAGGGAGAAACAGCTGAAGCGTGTATTGCACGGGAGATACGCGAAGAGCTTGGCGACGAGATTCAACCCACCCCCCGCCTTTCCGACAGCAATCACGACTATGGAGACAAGCAAATTCGGCTCATCCCCTTCGAATGCGATCTTGTCAGAGGAGAACCCGTCGCGCACGAACACGCATCGGTCGGATGGTTCACACCGAATGATCTCAGAACCTTGAGCTGGTGCGAAGCCGACCTCCCGATTCTCGATCAGATCCTGTCGTAGCTACCTATTCTGTGTTCCTACCTGTTCTCCGAGACCTCTCTCTCGATCTACTATGAAGAACTGGAAGACTCATTCCCGCCGGACGGCGCTCGAGTGCGGCAAGTTTCTCAAGGTCGAGTATCATCACGTCGAATTCGATGATGGCACGATCATACGAGAATGGCCGTGGGTCATTTCACCGGACTATATCAACGTCGTTGTCCGTCGGAAACAGGGCGACTTCCTCGTCTTTCGTCAGGCTAAGTGCTCGATCGATGGCGAATCGCTGGCCATTGTCGGCGGCTATATCGAGCCCGGCGAGGCTCCCCTCGACGCTGCAAAAAGAGAGTTGCGCGAGGAAACAGGCTATGTATCCGATGACTGGACCTCCCTGGGTAAGCTCGCCATTGACGGCAACCGGGGCTTCGGAATGGCCTACCCTTTCCTCGCGACGGGTGCTCGCAAGGTTGCCAACCCCGACGCCGATGATCTCGAGAACTATGAAATCCTGACAATGACCAAGACAGAGCTCATAAATCCCTCAAGGCAGGAGAATTCAGGGTGCTCCCTTGGGCTACCGCCGTAGCGCTGGCACTCCCTCATCTCGACTGATCAGCTTTCGAACAGAAGTGCAGGCAGGCCCTGGGCATCGGGCTTACCGGTCGGACGTCCCATTCCCTGACGAAGAAGATCGAGAGCCCGATCCTTCAATTTGTACGCATACGTCGGACTTAT
>CAYYGZ010000192.1:0-9002 GCA_964471275.1 uncultured bacterium
TTTACGACGGTGTATGAGCATCGACGCGAGCTCCTTGCGGCCTGTCGCTCGGGGAAGCGGGGGGGGTAGTCGGCAGGGGGGCAGAGGGGTGGATCCGCTTCTGGTTGCAATCGGGGCGGGGCTTTGATCGTGCCGAGACGCGGCGGGAACTGGAACTGGTGAATGTTGCGCGGCTCGAGGCTCTGTACTTGAGTCGTGCTTTTATGTGCGTACCATTGCAATTGATAGATCAGAGTCTGCTGACACGGATCGGATCCCTTCGCTTCGATTTCGGTATTTTCACATGGCTCTGGCTGACAGGTCGGTGTGACGTACACGAATTGTAGGGGACGCTATGTTTGATGATGCGATAGGACTGAAGAGACGTTATCGGGATGGGGAGCAGATCCTTGGTGTCTCGATGCCGATGGATGTGAGCACGGACCGGTTTGACCAGATTCTGTCGGCTGACGATTATGACTATGTATCGATCGACAGTCAGCACGCACCGTTGAATGAGGAAGCTCTGGCCGTATTCTGCGATATGGCTGCTGAAGCGGATGTCTTCGTACAGTTCCGGATCAAACATACGTTACTGACGTATCAGGTTGGAAACTACCTGGATCTAGGACCGTGTGGTGTCGAGGTGCCGCAGGTGGAGATGGGGTCGACCGTCGACGAAGCAGTGAGGTATTTTTACTATCCGCAGGACGGATATCGCAGCAACGGGGGACGTCACAGACGAAATTTGAGTAATTACCGTGACTATCGCGAGTATGCGGCGTGGTGGAATTCGTATGGCGTGCTCTGGATGCAGATCGAGTCGGTTGATGCGGTGACGAACGTGCACAAGCTGATCCGACCCGGTGTTGATTGCGTGTCTTTTGGACCGACGGATCTCGGATTCAGCCTGGATTCGCACCCGAATCACGCACTGAAGACGGTGGACGACTGTATCGACTTCGCGATAAAGTCGTTGGACGGGACTGGTGTCGCGGTATGCCATCGCACGTATTCACCCGATCTGCGGCAACAATACTGGGATAAGGGGGTGCAGGTTCTCCTGGAATCGCCCAAGGCCTGATCTCAGGCGGCAGGTCCCTCAGCGCAGAGGACCCTTCGTCAGGCCCAGGACGGGTGCTGCGCGTGTCGAGGGAATCTGGCACGGGAACGACGTCTCGTTTCCGGAAGATCCACCCAGTCAACGAAGCTGTGGCTCTGTGCTGGGGTCCGAGTAGGATCCGCTCTTCCCACAGAGATTGTGGGTGTGCCTACAATAGTAGAATAGTCTCCTTCCCTGGGCGCTATTGACGAACCTTCAAAACCGTGAGTCGATGAACCCGTGAAAGGTTAAGCAATGGCAGAATGGTCGGATCTGGCGATTGAGGTGGGGGCGCTGCTGAAGGGAAGAGGGCAAACCGTGGCCGTGGCGGAATCGTCGTCCGGGGGGCTCATTTCGGCCGCGCTTCTCTCCGTGCCAGGAGCATCAGCCTACTTCAAGGGAGGGGGGGCGTGCTATACGGGTGCCGCCAAGCAGATCCTGATGGGGATCTCGGCTGAGGATATGGCGGAATCGCGTGCGTCAACAGAAACCCACGCAATCGTACTTGCAAGGTCGGCGGTCAGTCAGTTGGAAGCGGATTGGGGGATTGGTGAAACGGGCGCTGCAGGCCCAACCGGAAATCAGTATGGCGATGCACCCGGTCACTGCTGCGTCGGCGTAACCGGAGAGATGGAGAGAGCCATCACCATCGATACGCGCTCCGAAGATCGGCCGGCGAATATGATCGCCTTCACCGAGGCTGCCCTCAACCTACTAAAGGACTGCATGCTTGTCTAGCCGACCACCGGCTTACCGGTAGTGATTCCACGAATCAGCCAATCCACCCCCAACCTGATCCGATCGCTCACCAATCCACCGGGTTAGCTCATCGTTCCTGAACAAGACCAACCCACCGACTTCCCTCTTCTGCAACTGAACTCTGGCAATCGCTTCTGGCCTGATCTGCCCGCGATAGAGCGTCGTGTGTTCCACATCATCGTAATCTGGCTGGGAATCGGGGATCGCAATGTTGTAGGTTCCAATCTCTTTCAGGCTGAGAAGGTCCAGCCGATCATTGAGGCCAAGCTCTTCACTGAGTTCTTTCGAGAGGGCTTGATTCGATGTGTCGAGGGCATCTACATGACCGGCTACGGGCATGTCGAATTGACCGGGTTGATTGTATTTTGACAGACTGCGGATCTGGACGAATGTGCAGTCCGGATGATCTGGATGGTCCAGGAAGAGGTGGACGGCCCGATGTCGAAGGCCGACGAAGTGGGCAAGCCATCGGAGGACAAGTGTCTGGGTCTCTACGACCTGAATCCAGGGGGGATCTGAGGGTGGAAGGTGAAGCAGCGCACTGGCCAGCCGGGAGCTGGTTGGCAAGGGAGAGCCATCGGTGTCGCAGTTCAGCAGGTACTCGGCCTTCCCAAACTCAGGTGTAGCTAGGGCCTCGCTTGGCAGAACACATAGCTTTGCGATCGACTCGAGAGACGAGGGGGTCAGCACGTGCCCCTCATCTCGAACAACCGAACGAACGCTGCGAATGACATCAATCATACTGGTGAGTTGTCGCGAGGTCGTCAGAGAATGGTAGGCATTCGTGCCCAAACGAAGCATCTGCTGGCAATCAGCCCAACTCGTGGAGAATATCTATTGCTCCCACCTGCAGGAGGCGCAGGTCGCTTGCACAGTCCAGAAAACGAAAGCCCTCCGACAGTCGTTGCTTCACGCCTTTGACATCACGCACAGGAAGACCGAGCGGTTTGCCCGTCCTGATTCCGGCTGCCGGCACGGCTTGTATCGCAGCTTCGTGATCCGAGTGTTCCGGTTCAACACCCATGGATAGAGCAAGGTCATTTGGGCCCAGAAAGCCGATGTCGACTCCCTCAACGGCGAGGATGGCCTCAGCGTTGTCCACGCTCGCCATATCCTCGATCTGAGGGATAACGAGAACCTGGCTGTCAATCGTTGACCGGTAGTCCGCACCGAGCGCCGCGATTCGACCCGTCCCGGTCCTATTCGCCTTCACGGATCTCCCATCCATCCTTGAAGAGTGGCAGATAGTTGCCTGGTTCGTAAGGATGCTTCTGGATCTCCTCGATGTTGAGGTCGATTCCAAGGCCCGGCTCGTGACACACGGCGATATAACCATCCACGACTTCGTAGTGATGGCCGGTCAGCAGGTCTTTCTCCCAGTCGACGTTGAACTCGTCGAATATTTCCTGGATGAAGTGGTTCGGTGTGCAGGCCGCGATCTGCATACAGATGGCGGTGCAGATCGGTCCCTGCGCGTTGTGCGGGGCGACGACGCCGTAGTGTGCGTCGACCATGTCACAGATGTTTCGGCAGGCCCACAGACCGCCGCAGGCGAGAGGCTCGGGCTGCAGGATGTGTACCACGTCGTGCTTGAGGAGTTCCGCGAACTCATACTTGGTGTGGAGGCTCTCCCCGGTGGCGATCGGGACGGGGGATGCTTTTGCCACCTCAATGAGGGCATCGATTTTGTGATGCGGTGTGGGCTCCTCAAACCAGGTCGGATTGTAGGGTTCCATCTTTCGCGCGAACTTCAGCGCCGTGGAGGTGCTGAACCGACAGTGCCCCTCGATTAGAATGTCGGCGCTGGGCCCGACTGCGTCACGGACCGCTGCAATGATGTCGATCGTGAGCGATTCGTCATCGTTGTCAACGATCTGATAGGCGGACCCGAAGGGATCGAACTTGAGTGCTTTGTATCCTCGATCGGCAACGATTTTGGCTTTCTCATGGAAGTTTTCGGGGGTACGCGGACCCCGATACCAGCCGTTGGCGTATGCCTTAACCTTCTCGCGAACCTGGCCACCCATCAGCTTCCAGATCGGCACGCTCAGGCTTTTCCCGATGATGTCCCAACAAGCCACTTCGATCGCAGATATGGCATGCTTGTGTACCTGGCCGCCATCACTGTAGACATCGCGAAACATCTTCTGCGTAATCCGCTCGATCTGGAACGGATCCATCCCCTCGTACTGGGTAGCAAGCTCGATCACGGCCGCTTCGACCGTCTTCCCGAAGGCATTGATCGTTCCTTCACCGATTCCCGTGACACCCTCGTCCGTGTGAACTTTGGTGAAGAGCCAGTTCTTCCAGGGGTTTCCCGCTATGAATGTTTCGACTTTTGTAATCTTCATCGATTTCTCCAAACCTCTGTCAGGATTGCGTCCAGATGACGATTAAGTTATCGGCCCGGGTTAGGCAGTCAAGGAGTATCTCGGTGTTGACGGTCTGGGTCAGGACGAGGGAGCTCCAAAGATACGAAAGGGTAGGCGCGGATCGAGGCCGTGTGCATGTCTGCGTGTGTCTGCCGGTGTCTCCTCAGGTGTTCCCTGTTCTCCGCGGCTTCTTTTACTTGTCCGAAGATGAGCGTATGGCTAGGTTGGTCGACACGGAATGTCAGGACCCGATTTGCCAAGAGGAAATCAGAAGATGTGATTTTCGGGATCGATCTGGCGGGCTCCCCGAAGCGCCCGACGGGTGTGTGTGCTGTGCGGCAATCTGGTCGAAACGCTCAGTGTCCTCTTTGATGAGGAAATTCTTGAGATCGCGCAAGAGACACGACCCGTTCTCTGCCCCATTGATGCACCCCTGAGTTTGCCACCGGGACAGAGGACACTGGAAGACTGGAATGGTGAGCACTTGTGACCGTGTGACAGGGAACTGCAGAAGATTGGGATACGGTTCTTCCCAATCACGCTTGGCCCGATGCGGATGCTGGCCAAGCGCGGTCTGGCGCTCAGTGAGAAGTTGCTTGAATTTGGAACCCCATCCGTTGAGACCTGCCCTGGTGGGGCGCAGGATGTGTGGGATATCCCTCGGAAGCAGCACGACCTTGAGGGGCTGCGAAACGGTCTACGCGGTCTGGGAATCGCGGGGGTGAGGGATGATGCGAATGATCACGAATTGGACGCCGTATCGTGCGCCGTCGCGGCACAACAGTTTCTCGCCGGTAAAGGTATGATGCTGGGAGAGGAAACCAGCATCCTGATGCCATCGTCACAGTAAGTAGACATACGCTGTGCCCCGACCGAAACAATCCTCTATATGACCGTGTCTTAGAAATGCGTGTTGACCTGACCGACGAGCAGATTCTGGCAGCGATGACCATCGCGGACTACGTCAGGAGCTGCGATGAGGCGTTTAGGCTCTACGCATCGGGTGAGTTGACCAATCTGCCTTGCGTGGAATCGCTGATTCCGGGATCGGATGGGGATACCTTGCGGCTTGAGCTGGCCGGTGAGTGGGCAGGAAGGCTCCGTGGTAGAAAGATTATCGTCGAGCATTCCGATGCAGCTGCAGGCCGGCTCGGGGAACGATCCGCGGTTCTGGAAGTTCAACTGGAGAACGGAAAGTCGTTTCGACTGGACGCAGAGTCGGTTACCAACCACCGTACAGGGGCAGCGGCGGCTCTGGGGGCACGTTACCTGGCGAAGTCGACGTGCGATGTTGTGGCGATCGTGGGTACGGGTCGAATCGCGTTTAGTGCAGCCCAGGCCGTGGATCGGGTGATTTCGCCGGCGGTGGTCAGGGCGACGAGCCGATCGGCCGAGAACCGTGACGCGTTTCGTGATCGTGCTGAACCGGTATTGAACGCAAAACTTGAAACGGTCGCGAGCATTCCAGACACCGTTTCAGAGGCGGACGTGGTCATCGTCGCGGTACCGACACCCGAACCGGTGCTTGCGAATACGATGCTGAAGCACGATACCCACGTCTCTGTTCTCGCGGGAGACCCCCGGACGGTCCAGCTTGATTCGGACATCCTGCTGGGTAGACCCGTTGTGGTGGACCACTTCGCACAATCGCTGGCTTCGGGTGATTTTGTCCGTTATTCGGATCAGGTGTCCGATGTCCAGTTTGTCGAACTCGACTCCAGGCCTGCCACAGTCGGAGACGCCGCCATTGGAGCGCTGGAGAGGCATCGAGGTGTTGGTTGCGTAACCTATTTCACCGGGATGGCCATTCAGGATCTGCACGCGGCCTCAGTCGCGCTGTCGAAAGTCGGTCTCGGTACATGAATTGCATCAATTCTCCAGATATGTCTCGAAGCTGTTGTTCACCAGAATTCAACAAGCGAATGATGCAACTGAGCCACACGTGTTGAAACGATTCCACATACTCGGTTTGCTGGCAGCCACTCTCGTTTCGGCAGCAAGCCTGACACTGATACGATCGACTGGTGTCGTCTCACAGAAAGCGACCGTCGCCGTCGACGGATTTGTGAATACAGTCGGTGGGGCGCCGGTCGGTGGTGTCTGGGTGTCCCTGATCCGGCGCACGGGTGAGGGGATCGCCGATCCCGACCTTGTTGCCGCTCTAGGGCCGTCGTCGACCGTGCGCAGAGTACAGTCGGATCACGACGGCCGATTCGGTCTGGATCTCCCGGCCGGGAGCTACGACGTCAGAGCCCACGAGTCAGGTTTTCAGTCGTTTATAAATCTGGAACCAATCGTCATCGATCCCAACGCCAAATTCCCGGGGATCCGGGTAAGGCTGGAACCGGTGGCATCACTCTCCGGACAGATTCTAGGTGAGGAAACGGCAGCCGGTGGCGTTGTGATCGCATATCCTGTCGGATCGGGAGAGCTTCTGCCCAAACGCGGATCCATTCTCGATCGGGGTTTTTCTGTTATCGGTCTGGAACCGGGCAGTTACAGGGTCGGGGTGATCGTGCCCGGCTATGTCCCCGCGTCTTTGCCATCAGTCTCCCTCTCCGCGGGAGATCACGTCGATGATCTGGCCCTTTCCCTTCAGCGTGGCCGAAGCATCAGCGGTCGGTTGGTCGATCCTGAGGGGGACAGACTCCCAGGAATCGAGGTGCGTGCCCAGCTCGATTCCGGGGATACCGGTCTCGGGCAGATCTGCGTATCCAATCCCGACGGGACATTTACGATCACGGGTCTGGTACCGGGTGAGTATCGGGTCGCGATCCATGACCGTCGGTATGCGCGCTCCTCTTCGAAGTATGTGGTGGGGGATGTTGATTTTGAAGGGGCGACACTCCAACTGAAGCAACTGGGCCGCATCACGGGAGAATTGACCGGCGGATGCCCGGACGGGGCCGTTGTCTACGCGATCCCGGAAGGTTCCGATCTCACCGAGACTGAGATCGCAGGCGATTACTGGATTCAGGGCCGTATCCTGGACATCACCTCAGGTGCATACGAGATCGAGGGTATCCCGGAGGGGGCCTACTACATTATCATCACGGCTCCAGGCTACCTTCGGACATATTTCCCAGGCACGCCTAACTCCGAAGACGCCTCTTTGATCACAACACGCGACGGCGAGACATTTCGTGCGGAACCGTTCGTTCTTCAAGCAGGATCGACGCTTGCGGGGCAGATCGTACAACGCGGGAGCGTGGATCCGATTCCGGATGCAGCCGTGGAGATCGCATCCCTTGACCGGCGAGAGACAGTGGCGGCGATTACGGATGCTGAGGGCCGATTTATCCTTTCCGGCATCGGCGCGGGACGGTATCTCATCCGAGTAAGGGCAGGAGGCTACATTGCCCAATTCTTTCCCGGCGTCTCACGACCGGAGGAGGCAACGCCTCTGGATGTAGATGGCAAGCGAGACAAGAAGCGTATATCGCTCGTGTTGCCGATCAGAGATCCGGCCGACTTCAACGAGGATGGGTTGGTCGACGTCTCAGACCTCGATCGGTTTGTTGATCAAGTGAAAGCTGGTGGGGAGACATCAAACAGCGTGTTTGATGCCAACCAGGATGGTTTGACTACGGTCGATGACTTCCTGTACGTCACGGATCTGGTGCGCGCGGCCGGACAGATGATCGATCCTCCGTCGATTCTCGAGTGGAAGAGCACGGATGCCGAGCCAGGGCAGATCCGGGCCTCCCTCCGTGTTGCAGAGCTCGTCCCATCCATTGGCTGCCTTGCGATACTTCATTACGATACGGATCTGGCCGATTTTGTGCGTGATGACCCGGGCGAGAGTCTGTTTAAGGATGGGCGAAGCCGGGTAGAGGAAGTCGGACCGGGTGTACTGGTGGTCGTTAACGGATCACCCGATCGTGACGAGCGGGAGGGGGATGGGGAGTTGATCTCTCTGGTGTTCCGGCCGAAGGAAGATGAGAAGAGCGTTCGTCTCCGCACGGACGCCGTCTATGCCCTCCTGGTGGGAGGGAGAATGGCCACGCCAGTACTCCCGGATCCGATTCGGCTGGCCCTGCCGCCGGAGACCTTCTATCTCAAGCAGAATGTGCCGAATCCGTTCAACCCGGAGACGACAATTTCCTACGAATTGCCGGAGGCCGTTCAGGTCAAGCTGACGATTTTCAATCTTGTGGGACAGCGTGTGCGCGCGTTGGTCGATGATTTCAAGACACCCGGTCGGTATGACGCTAGGTGGGAGGGGAAGGATGATCTGGGTAGAGACGTGGGGAGCGGCGTCTATTTCTACAGCCTCGAAGCCGGTTCATTCTCCACGACAAAACGGATGCTGTTAATCCGGTAGTTACGCCTCGTTTTTGGCCTCTTCCCAGAATAGATCCATCTGTCCCAGGCTGGCCTTTTCCGGTGATGAACCGGATTCCGCGAGTTTCCTCTCGATATATTGAAACCGAGTTGTGAATTTCCGGTTGGTTCTGCTCAGTGCCTCCTCCGGGCTGATACCAACGAAGCGTGCCACATTGACGAGCGAAAACAACAGGTCTCCGAGCTCCTCTCTGACTCGCTCCGGGTTATCTTTGTGGTGAAGGGTCTCGATGAATTCACCAACCTCCTCACGGGCCTTTTCGGTCACTTCGTCGAGCTTCTCCCAGTCGAAACCGACCCTTGCTGCCTTCTTTTGTAGCGTTTCTGCATGCATCAGCGCCGGCAGATGTCTGGGCACATCATCGAGCAACCCTTTTTTCGCTTCGCCCTTGTCCTCCTTCTCTTCTCCCTCCTCATCCTCCTCATCCTCTCTTCCCCTTGGCCCA
>CAYYGZ010000193.1:0-8972 GCA_964471275.1 uncultured bacterium
GGCAACATTCTCGTCATTGGTGGTGCAGGATTCATCGGATCTCACCTCGTCGACCAGCTTTGCGAGCAGGACGTCGAGAGCATCACGATCTACGACAACTTCGTCCGAGGTAAGACGAACAACCTAGCAACCGCGCTAGAAGATCCACGCGTCCGGGTCTTCGACATCGGGGGTGATATCACGCAGCCGGACATCCTTGATGCCGCTGTCAAGAATGCCGACGCCGTGTTCCACCTGGCTGCCCTCTGGCTCCTTCAGTGCCACGACTATCCCCGCTCGGCCTTCGACGTCAACATCGGAGGCACCTTCAACGTCCTCGAAGCCTGCGCACGTCGCGGTGTCAAGAAACTCGTCTACTCCTCTTCTGCATCCGTCTATGGTGACGCTCTCGAGACGCCGATGGGCGAAGATCACGCCTTCAACAACCGCACCTTCTACGGTGCGACCAAGATCGCCGGTGAACAGATGGTACGCGCGTTCAACGAGCGATACGGCCTGGATTACGTAGGCCTTCGCTATATGAACGTCTACGGCCAACGCCAGGACTACAAGGGCGCCTACATCGCCGTCATCATGAAGATCCTCGACCGGATCAATCAGGGGCTCCCCCCGATCGTCTACGGCGACGGCTCACAGTCCTACGACTTCGTCCACGTCGAGGACGTCGCCCGCGCCAACCTGTGTGCTATTCAAAGCGATGCGAGCGACAGCTTCTACAACGTCGGTCGAGGCATCGGAACATCGATCCGTGAGCTGTGCAAGGTGCTGCTCGACCTGACCGAATCGGATCTCGAGATCCAGTATGAGCCGGAGGGCCAGACCTTCGTGACAAACCGCATTGGCTCGACTGAGCGCGCGAAGAGCGAAATCGGCTTCGAGGCATCGATCGGATTGGACGAGGGTCTGCGAAAGGTAATCGAATGGCGGCGGCAGGATCAGGCGATGGAGATCTCGCTGTGAGCACGGTCGATACCCTTCAGCCAAACCTCCCGATAACCAAACCTAGCTTCGACGAAGCCGAAGAGCAGCTCCTGGTCGAAACACTGCGATCCGGCTGGGTCGTCCAGGGACCGAGAGTCGCCGAGTTTGAGCGTCTCGTTGCCGAGCACACAGGTGCGGCCTATGCGATTGCCACAACATCCTGCACGACGGCGCTGCACCTTTCGCTCATCGCTGCAGACGTCGGTCCGGGTGACGAGGTCATCGTTCCCGCTTTCACCTGGATCGCCACGGCCAACGTCGTCGAGTATCTCGGTGCGACACCCGTCTTCTGTGACATTGACCCATCTACGTTCAACATCGACGTGAACCAGGTGGAATCGCTCATCACCAGTGAGACAAAGGCAGTCCTCCCCGTTCACCTCTTCGGTCTATGTGCAGATATGGTGAGCCTCTCTGAGATCGCAGAAAACCACGGACTCGCAATCATCGAAGATGCCGCCTGCGCGCTCGACGCCTGGCAGAATGGCCGACACGCCGGCACCTTCGGCAACAGCGGCTGCTTCTCCTTCCACCCACGCAAGGTGATTACGACGGGTGAGGGTGGAATGGTCATCACGAACGACGAGGAAACGGCAATGAAGTGTCGGATCCTCAGGGACCACGGAGCCGCCGCGTCGGACCTCGTCCGGCATCAGAGCAAGACGGGATACCTGCTCACAGCTTTCGAGCAGCTCGGCTTCAACTACCGGATGACCGACCTCCAGGGCGCGCTCGGAGTGTGCCAGATGGAGAAGCTGATCGACATTCAGACCACTCGGCGCGCGCTGGCCGCTCGATATGACGAAGCCCTCTCAACCATCGACTGGCTGGACACGCCGTCCGTCCCCGATGGATCGATGCACGGGTACCAGGCGTATGTCTGCCGGATGAACGGCTTTGAAGCCGACAATCGCAATCTCGATGAACTGCACGAGGACCGGAACAAGATCATGCAATCGCTCCAGACCGAGGGTATCAGTACACGACAGGGAACACACTCGGTCCCCGACCTGGGCCTTTACCGGCGCAAATACAATCTTGAGCCGCATCACTTCCCTGGCGCACACGCGGCCGATCGATTGACCCTTGCGATCCCGCTCTACGCGGGGATGACGCAAACGGACCAGGATCGTGTGATCGAATCACTCCTCAGTGTGGAGAACCGTTGATGAAGCCCCAATTAAGCACCTTGCTCGCCGACCCTGTCGACAAGCAAAGCCTGACCTTGGAAATCGATGAATCCACGACCGAAGAGGTCATCAGGGGATCACTGTCTTCTATAAAGGGTCGCGTCTACCCGATCACGCGGGGTATCCCAAGGTTTGTGACGACAGAAGACGAGGACCAGTTGCAGACGCGCGATGCCTTTGCCTTCAAGTGGGGCAAGCAAGACACCTACGATTCAGAGGGTTCACGCAGAATGACGACCGAGTGGCTGGTCGAGAAGTACGGATTCGACTCGCCCGAGGACTGGGCCGCCTACTACGACGGCAGGGAACGCATCCTCGACGTGGGGTGCGGCGGCGGGTTCAGCTCCTCACTCTGGCTGAGGAACGACCGCTGGTCTGGCAGTGCAGCCTGGGTCGGCGCAGACATCTCCGAAGCGATCGATGTGGCAGCTACCCGTCTGTCCGAGATCCCGAACACACACTTTGTCCAGGGTGACGCGCTCTCACTCCCCTTCCCTGACGACGCGTTCGACACGGTCTTCTCCGAGGGCGTCCTGCACCACACGCCATCGACCAGGGACGCACTCCACGACGCTGCGCGAGTCCTCGCTGAAGGTGGAGAGATCCAATTCTACGTTTACCGCCAGAAGGGCCCCGTACGCGAGTTCACGGATGATCACATCCGGCACGCCATTTCATCGTGTTCAGAAGAGGACGCCTGGGACGCCGTGCGGTCGCTCACCGTTCTTGGCAGAGAACTGTCGGAACTCGAAGCGAACGTGACACTCGATGATCCGATTCCCCTCCTCGGAATCCCCGCGGGTACTCACGACGTTCAGCGTCTGTTCTACTGGCACTTCGCCAAGATGTATTGGAATGAGGATCTGACGTTCGAAGAGAACGTACACATCAACTACGACTGGTATCGGCCCCACTATGCGCACCGCCAGACGGCGGAAGAGATCAAGACCTGGTGTGGAGAAGCATCACTGGTGATCGACCGTTTCCACGAGCAGGAAAGCGGCTACTCCGTCCGGGCCACGAAGAGAGGCTGACTAACGTGTGCGGCATACTCGGAATACTCAACCAGGATGGCCAGAAAATAGATGCGTCTCTCGTCGGGAAACTGACAGAAACGATGGTACACCGGGGGCCGGACGGTTCGGACGTCTGGTGCGACGGTGCCGTTGGATTCGGTCATCGCCGTCTGGCGGTGATCGACCTGAGCGACAAGGCGGCACAGCCGATGCGCGATTCCTCGACCGGAACAACAATCACCTACAACGGTGAACTCTACAACTACAAAGAGCTCCAGACCGAACTCCAGCATCTGGGTCACACCTTCTACTCCAGGTCGGACACAGAGGTCGTCCTTCGATCGTACATCGAATGGGGTATCGATTGCTTGAAGAGATTCAACGGCCACTTCGCGTTTGGCATCTGGGATCCGGCGACTCAGCAGGTCTTCCTCGCACGCGACCGGTTCGGAACACGGCCGCTGTACTACACACAGGCGGGCAACACCTTCGTGTTCGCGTCGGAGATAAAGGCGATTCTCGCGCATCCATCGATCTCCGCGGACGTCGACCCGTATGCTCTGGATGAGTATTTCACCTTCCAGAACATATTCAGCGACCGAACGATGTTTGCGGGCATCCGGCTTCTGCCAGCCGGATCTTTCGCCACCGTCTCTGGCAACCAACCGATTAGCGTCAACCGCTACTGGGATTTTGATTTCCAGAACCCCGAAAAGATGTCGCCAGACGAAGCGGAAGAAGAGCTCTATCGACTCTTTGCCCAGGCAGTTCAGAGGCAGTTGGTCTCGGACGTACCCGTCGGCAGCTACCTGAGTGGGGGCATGGATTCAGGGTCAATCACGGCTGTCGCGCGCCAAAACCTGGGACGACTGACGACCTTCACCGGCGGCTTCGACCTCTCCTCAGCATCCGGGCTCGAACTCGGGTTCGATGAGCGGGCACAGGCGGAATTGATGTCAAACCAGTTGAAGACCGAGCACTACGAAATGGTCCTCCACGCGGGCGACATGGAACACGTGATGCCCGAGCTGACCTATCACCTCGAGGATCCTCGAGTCGGTCAATGCTACCCGAACTACTATGTGGCCCGGCTTGCATCGAAGTTCGTGACGGTTGTGATGTCGGGCGTTGGTGGAGACGAGCTCTTTGCCGGATATCCCTGGCGCTACTACAGACAGATGGCCAATCCCGGCTTTGACGATTACACCAGGAGCTACTATTCGTTCTGGCAGCGTCTCGTCTCTGACCAGGATAAGCAGAGCCTCTTCACCGGACCGGTCTACCGATCTATGGACGGTCATTTTACTTTCGACGTCTTCAAAGATGTCATCGAGCCCGTCCGTTTCGATGTCGCGTCACCGGACACGATGGTCAACGCGTCACTGTATTTCGAACTCAAAACATTCCTCCACGGTCTTCTCCTCGTAGAAGACAAAGTCAGCATGGCGCACGGGCTCGAAACACGCGCTCCATTCCTGGACAACGATCTCGTGGACTTCGCCCTCGGCCTTTCTGTCTCGTCCAAACTCGCGAACCTCGACCGGGTCGTCGAGATTGTCGACGAAAACGACGTGGGCCGACGACAGCGCCAGACCGTGCCGTCCGGTGACGGCAAGCAGATTCTGCGAAGGGCCATGGGTAGGCTGATTCCAGACACGATCGTAGACAGGAAGAAGCAGGGCTTCAGCGCGCCGGACGCATCTTGGTTCCGTGGCGAGAGCATCGACTACATCAACAAACTGCTCAGAAATCCTTCCGCCCGGATTTACGATTACCTGGAACCCACGTTTGTCGGTCAGAAGCTCGATGAGCACACCTTCGGCAAGGTCAACCATCGGCTCTTCGTCTGGTCTCTGATCAGCTTCGAGTGGTGGCTTCGCACCTTCATCACGAGGTAGCCGTGAATATCCTGTTCCTTGGCAGCACCGACCTCGGATGGAAGTGCTGTCAGCGTGTCCTCGAGGACGGTCACCTCGTTTCCGGAATCATCAGCATACCGGAAACCTTCCGGATCAGTTGGGCTGAAGAACCTGTAACCAACGTCAACTACCGCAACTTCGAGGACCTGGCTTCAGGACACGACATCCCGCTGATGTCTGTGGGAAACGGCATGAAAGGCGGAGATGTTTTCGGATTCTGTCAGGCAGCAAAACCAGATCTGATTGTGGTGGCGGGATGGTACTACATGATCCCGTTGAAGATCCGCAATCTGGCGCGGCTCGGAACCGTGGGAATCCATGCTTCGCTGCTTCCGAAGTACCGCGGGGGCGCCCCGCTCATCTGGGCGGTCATCAACGGAGACCGCCAAGCGGGTACGACGCTGTTCCACCTGGTCGACGGAATGGATGAAGGCAACATCGTCGCCCAGGAGACGTTCCCCATCCTGGAAGCCGACGACATCAGTAACGTACTCGCCAGGGCTGAAGAAGCTTCACTGCGCGCCATCACGAACGGGTTGAGCGCCTTCAGGGCCGGAGATTCCGCGGGGACCCAGCAGCAACACGAGAACGCCACATACGTCAATCAGCGTAAGCCTGAGGACGGGTTGATCAGATGGGATCGGCTCGACGCGGAGAACATCTACAACTGGGTGCGAGCGCAAACCAGACCATACCCGGGTGCATTCAGTTATCTGAACGGCGACTTGATCCGGATCTGGCGCGTAAGCCCGTGCGACAGACCTTCTTCCGAGGGATGGGAAGCTGGAGACATCGTTGAGGGGAAGGTGTGTTGCGCCGACGGCCGCTTTGTCTTCCTCGAACAGGTCCAGATCGATGACGACGGGCCTGAGATATCAGGTGAGGACCTCCAAAGCCGCTATCCGATGATCACATCCATGGATGCTACACTCAGAGAGACCGACAAATGTTGATTGACCAGCTGAAGTCAAGACTCCCGAAGCGCGTGCGGCGCTCCCTCGCGATGACGCGAATCGCGACATCCGCCAAGTTGGCCGGAGGGAAGGGAAGTGTGGATTTCTGCAAGAGTGCCGTTTCTGCCGCGCTCCGGACGGACCGAGCGTTCGGCCGTCCCGTTCACGTCAGCATCGAGCCGACCAACATCTGCAACCTGCGATGCCCGGTCTGCGAGACCGGTGACGGCACGCTTGGGCGGCGCGGCGGGCACATGGAAATCGACGCATTCCGCCACGTCGTCGACTCAATGGAGGACCACCTCAACGTTCTCTACTTCTATTTCATGGGCGAGCCGTTTCTGGTCAAGAATGCGTATGAGATGGTCGAACACGCATCCAGTAAGAATATCTGGGTGGATACGTGCACCAACGGAGAATTCGTCGACGCAAAGAACCTGATCGATTCAGGCATCGGGCGTGTCAGCTTCCAAATTGGCGGAATGACCCAGGAGACCCACGAGACCTATCGTGTTCGGGGCAATCTGGACAGAAGCCTCGCCAACCTCGAGGCCTGTATCGAGGAGAAGAGAAGGCGTCCTGATGCGCGGACTCAGCTCAAGGTGGGCTTCATCGTCATGCACCACAACGAGCACGAGGTCGATCAGTTCATTCGATATGCTGAAGATATTGGCGTGGACGGCTACGAGGTCGTCTGCCCTTGCGCCAGGAACATGGAGCAGGCCAACCAATTCCTTACAAAAGACCCGAACTACTGGATATATGACAGGGACTCATACGATCGTGGGATACTACGTCCCACGGACCTTTCGGATCACTACTGCGAGTGGCTCTACTTCACGACAACCATACAGGTCAACGGAGATGTGGTTCCCTGCTGCCGCGATCCCAGGGGCAACTACGTTCTCGGTAACGTGTTTGAGCAGGACTTCGTCGAGGAGATATGGAACGGCCCAAGCTACCGTGACTTCAGGCACACGGTTGCGAACAACCAGAAGGATTCTGGGCTCTGCTCCCTCTGCTCGGGCTATACCGCTCCCGATGTCACGCGTCACGATGAGCCAGCAGTCCCGGTAGAATCACCAAGCCCGACATCCCGGAAGGCCGACCTGGTTCGCAAAGGATAGAAGGGAGCCATCGCCATTACGATCGGTGCAGACCGTGGGTCGGATTTCGTGACTGACGAGATGTCCGATGTCCTGGCATCCACTGAGATACCCGGCGACCTGGGCCCTCACTCACTAGGACTCTACGATTCACAGATTGCTGAACCAGAGGGTCCTGTTCTACTCGGCAGTGCCGTACTTGCGGGAAGCGGAACTGCGTTCTTGCACTCTGTGTTGCTGACAACTCGAGGATTGGATTGATGCCCTCTGGACTCTTCATAGTACCGGCCCACCTGGACGGTCTCGCCGCCAAAGGCGTTCTGGACATGGTTGCGGAGCGAGAAGCTGGCGGCTACCTGAACGTGGTAACTTTCCATCCGCACGCACCAGCCACAAGAAGAGTTCGACTTTCGGGCCGACACACTGTGTACGAACTTGCGCCAGATGCACTCCTGAACCAGTCCAGAGTCGTAAAGGTGATCGAGCGGCTTCTCTATCCATATCGCCTGGTTTCATCCTTAGTCCGGATAGCTCGACGCCACCGGATCGATTTCATACGAGGCCAGGACCCATATTGCATGGGTGCGCTCGCGTGGGTTGTGTCTCGACTGACAGGAATCCCATTCTCTATCTCGATACATTCGGACTATGACCAGCGATACGCGTTGGATGGCTCGCGGGGCGCACCGGTGCTGTTGGGCTCCAGGTGGCTGGCGAGGCGGCTGGAAACATTCCTCTACAAACGTGCAGACCTCATCCTGCCTATTCGACAGTCACTTGCCGACCGAGCAGTGAGCTCGGGTGCCCCCAGCGGCCGAATACGGATCATACCTCACGGCCTGGATTTCGAGACGACACCAACACAGGATACAGACATCCGGAAGCAGCTTGGGATTGGTCTGAATACCCAGATCGTGAGTTTTGCGGGAAGGCTGTCACGCGAGAACTACCTTGACGACATACTGGAGGTCGCGCGGAGACTCGGTCGGGTACGAAAGGACGTCCTTTTCGTCCTTGCTGGTGGTGGAAACGAAGAGACCCGAATCCGAGAGATCGTGGAATCGGACCCTGACCTGCACAACGTTAGAATGATCGGGTTCCAGCCACACAGCACGATCCTGGCGTTGAGACGGGCTTCAGCCACGTCCCTTTGCCTTATGGGGGGGTTCAGCCTTGTTGAGGCGTTGGCTTCGGGGTCGCCCACGATCTCCTACGACATCGAGTGGCACGGTGAACTCATCAGGAATCACCAGACAGGCTATCTCGTGAACGAAGGCGATACACAGGCAGTTGTTGAGAAGCTACAGTTCCTCTTGGGTAGGACCAAGGAACGGGAGAGAATGGGGAGAGCAGCCAAAAGACTCGCAATCGCTCGTCACAGTCTGCGGAATACGCGCAAGATCAAGATACGTGTCTATCAGGAGCTGGTTTCGATGCGACGGCCAACCCGTCAAGCCCAAAAGACCTGCCTTAGCAGCTGATGCTGATCGGCAAACGTAGCAGTTACCACCAAGGCCTCCGGGAAACTGAGATCGAATGTCCGGGTCAATGAAGTGAACCATATCCGGCTCCCCAAAAGACCGACTGGTTCTGAGCCCTTCCAAACCCCGAGCCCGAGGGATCTTTTGGCCGTCCCCAGACACTGCTCAAGAGATCCCCGGCTTCTCTGGGCGTCCAAGATAGAACCGGTCACCGACCCATCCGGCCGCAATCTCCCACATTCCGCCAAGAAACCACTCAGACATCCGGGAGATCGGCCGATTAGTGAGTTAGGGGGATACTGGCACACCTGTTGCAGTCCTCTCTC
>CAYYGZ010000194.1:0-1357 GCA_964471275.1 uncultured bacterium
GGATCTGAAGAAGGATCTGAATAACGCAATGACGAGTCTGGCTGAGGTGAAGGGTCAAGGCATCCGGTTGAAGAAGCAGGCTGAGGAGAACCGTCAGGCCTCTGAAGATTACGAGCGCAAGGCCATGATGCTCCTGCAAAAGGCGCAGTCCGGAGATTTCGATGCGGGTGAGGCCGACCGGCTCGCGACGGAAGCCCTGTCGCGGAAGGATGATGCCGCAACCCGAAGCAAGCAACTGGGAAACGATTCTCAACAGCAGGAAGCGACCGCATTAAACCTTCAGAGCCAGGTCGACAAGCTCAAGTCGACGATCGCGAGCTACGAGAACGATCTGATCACGCTCCGTGCACGGGCCAAGACGGCGGCGGCGACGAAGAAGATCAACAAACAGCTGGCCAAGGTGGATTCCTCCGGAACGGTTTCCATGCTCGAGCGGATGAAGGAGCGCGTCGATGAGGATGAATCACTGGCGCAGGCCTATGGAGACCTCGCCGGACAGCCTACCTCAGCGGATGACGAGATCGACAAAGCGCTCGCCGGAGGTGGGAGTTCTGACGCCAGACTGGCGGCGCTGAAGGCCAAAATGGGGATAGAGAAGTAGAAGATGTGAAGATGTAGAGGCAAGGGCTCTTCAACGAGGGGAGCGGTACAGCCGTCTTCGAAAATATAGAGATTGTTGGTCAGTATGAATTGGAATCCATTCAAGAAGAAGGAAGAGAAAGATGCGCTCGATCCGTTGAGCGATCTTTCCCTGTCGGGGCTGAAGCGGGGTTACTTCCTGGATTTCGATTTGAAGACCTGGCAAGTGACTGCACACAATAGGTATAACTACGACGGAGATTGGACGGACGAGTGGGAACTGACCGCGGCCGACGAGGTGCAATATCTGGAGCGCGAAGTTGACGAGGAAGAGACCTGGGTGCTCTATCAGAAGGTATCCATCGCCAATGTCGAGGAAGACGTTCGGTCAGCAATCCTTGAAAGTGATGATCCGCCGAACACGGTGACGTTATTCGGAACGGTGTATGAGGCAGAGTCGAGTGACGCCGGGCTTTTTCATCAGAATGGCGGGGAGTCGGCAGGTAGTGTGGGTAGGGAGTTTGTCAACTGGACGTATGTCGATGAAACCGAAAAGCAGGTGTTGGTGATCGAGCAGTGGGGAGAAGATGAATTCGCTGCATCTGCGGGCGAGTTTGTTGCGCCGTATCAGTTCAGCAGCATTTTGCCTGGAAGCACCTAGACCCGAATCATATCGTTGTAATGTGACGGCCTGTCCACTTTGCGTGGATGGGCCTTTTTTTAAGGATGTTAGACTGAGAATCAGAGTCGGGGTTGAACGTCAAGGTCTGGAGCGAGG
>CAYYGZ010000194.1:1367-5951 GCA_964471275.1 uncultured bacterium
AGACGATTCGGGTAGGTACAGCAGGTCGTGCTGGGGGGAGACTGTTGTGTGTCCGGGGGGCTTGAGTATCATCGTTCTGGTTGCACTCGTCGTGTTGAATGTCAATGCGGAAGACCGTGGATGGACTGAACGGGGGTACACCGTGGATTCCTTGAGCGAGCTGGTAGAACGGGTTTCAAGAGCGCAGCCGGGGGATATGATTACGTTGTCAGATGGGATCTATGCCAGGGAAGATTGCGTGCTTTCCGGTACTGGGACGGCGGAGAGACCGATCGTCGTACGGGGTGAACGGTCGGGAGATGTCCGGATCGCGAGCCCGGTGATGATCCAGTCCGATTACGTGACGATCGAAGACATCTTATCGACATTCCGCCCGGGAAGTCGAACAATGGATACGAGACGGTGCAGCTGATCACAGAGAAGAATCCGTTTGATCCCGTCCCCGGCGCGTGTGGTACAGTCATCGAGCACAATCTTTTCGAAAGGTGCAGCGGCGAGGCTGAGATCATTTCTGTGAAATCGAACAGAAACGTCCTGCGCAACAACACCTTTCGTGAGTCGAGAGGGTTCCTGGTTCTTCGTACCGGTGACGGCAACCTGGTGGAGAGTAATTTCTTTCTCGGCGACGGTGAGCGGCGGGCAGGAGGAGTTCGGCTTCAGGGCGAGGGCCAGATCGTTGTGAACAACCTGTTTCGAGGGCTCCAGAGCTTCGGTGTCGGGATGATGGATAGGACACCCGATAATCTGTATATTCGCACAGAACGGGCACTCGTCGCATTCAACACCTTCATAGGCTGCAATCCCGGTCTGCGCATCGGGATCAACCACTCGAAGTATCCGAATGGCTCGGCCCCGAAGGACTGTGTGATTGCGAATAATGTCTTTGTCCTTCAGTCTCCGGATGTCGATGGCCCATCCGGCAATCTTGCTCCGGTGGATCTGGTCCAGGATGATGAGCCTGTTGACTGGGTCTGGGAGGGGAATGTGATAGATGGCCCGCTCGGGGATGCCGGCGCGGGTTGGCATAAGCTGGGGCGACACCGGGCTTATGCGTCTGTCGAACGGTGTGATTCGGCCATCTGCGTCGAGCGGCCTTGTTGGCGCCGCGGCAGAATCGTACCCCCGTATCACGACCGATGCCGCCGGTCGATTGCGTGGAGATGACAAGTCGATCGGCTGTCTAGAGCCCGGCGATCTTGGAGATGCGGCCGGTCCGTTGCGACCGATCGATGTCGGGCCGGAAGCATACCAGGACTGACCTAGAGCGGCAAACCTCCCACTGCAGAGAACGCTGAGGGAATCAGGATTCAGAGCCTAACATTCTGCAGGTCTTTGCGGCCGGTTGATGTCTCGCAGTTTTGCACAATCAATCACCGCCAAACTGGGTCTCGTGGCCGGGTACCAAGCCAACTGAACGATCGGAGTGGAAGAAGATGGCAGAATCGCAGCCTTTGGACGCATCCTTGCCCGTTGACGAGACACTCAGCGATGAGGAGGTGCTGACCGATGGGCCGAAATACAACGACCCGCTGAGGAAGACGCGGATCAACTGGTATCGGCCAAAAATCGGACGCGAACAGCTGGCAGAGCTGAACAGGCGCAGTGATTTCCTGGGGTTTGCTCAGACACTCGGCTATCTCGGTATTCTGGCAGGTGGTGCGGGAGCCGTTATCTATTCATCCCACCATTGGGCCTGGTATGTGACCGCTGGACTCATCTTTGTTAACGGCCATTTCTGGCAGTTTCTGATCAACGGCTTTCACGAGCTTGTTCACGACTCCGTTTTCAAGACTCGCTGGCTGAATCCTGCCTTTCTGCGCGTGTTTTCCTTTCTGGGCTGGCACAATCACCACCATTTCTGGGCGAGTCATACGGAGCACCACAAATATACACTTCATCCGCCGGATGATCAGGAAGTGGTGCTGCCGGTGAAGTACGATGTGACGAAGAACGTCTGGAAGACCGGGCTCATCAACTACCCGTATCCCTACGATCTGCTGAAGGGAAAGCTCAAAGCGTTCGGTGGCTACGTGCCGGAAGACGGTTGGACGGCAGAGCTGTTCCCCAAGAGCGACCCGGAGCGTCGTCGGGACTACACGCGGTGGGAGCGGATCCTGTTGATCGGACACCTACTGGTCGCGATCGGCGGGGTCGCCACCGGATACTGGGCGGTCCTGCCGGCGATCACGTTTCCGAAGATGTTTGGAAAGTGGCTGCAGTTTCTTTGTAACTCCTCACAGCACATCGGTCTGACGGACAATGTGCCCGATTTTCGTCTGTGCTGCAGAACGATCTATCTGAACCCGTTTGTGCAGTTTCTTTACTGGCATATGAGCTACCACATCGAGCACCATATGTATGCGGCTGTGCCGTGCTACCGGCTCGGGAAACTCCATCGACTGATCAAGCCAGAGCTGCCGTGGTGTCCGAACGGGCTCAGGGAGACGTGGAAGCATATCGAGGAGGTTATGGAGCGGCAGGAGCGGGAACCGGAGTATCAGTATGTGGCAGAGTTGCCGGGGGAGGAGGAGGAGACAGTGACGAGTGCTTAGGATGCATCGACTCAGAATGGTGTTCACCGTTCAGACTCGTATGAGTCGGATGTTTCGCCGCATCGGATCGAGACCGTTGTTCGCACGCACGTGTTTATACGATTCGCGTCCGGGGCATTCCTTTTTGGGTTCCAAAAGGCCATCTCGACGCAGCTCACAATTGTCCGTCCAACCCTGGGGCTTGCCCCGCAGTCTGTCTTCGCTACGCTCTCGACGGGCAGGCTGTGCGGCCGAATTCCTGGCTATCGGCGGTCGCCCCGTTCCGGGGCTGAGACCGATCCAGGCTCGTGACCGCGTCATCGACTGCGTGCAGAGAAAGCAACGATCCCGAACCAAGCTCACATACTGGCTCAATAGTCAACACCACTCTGGCACTGGACAGCCCAGTGCTTGGTGATTAGAAGCCCCATTCGGATTCGCGGTAGTAGCGGTCGACTACGGGATCCATCATCGTGTTGACGGCGAGGGCCTCGATTCCGTCGAAGGCGCCCTTCCAGAAATGCAGCATTCCTGACATCGCCTCCCTGTTCAGGAAGTGTGTTTCGAATTCCTCGAAGCGCAGTCCTACCAATCTGTTTCTTAGATCGTAGCCACTGATTTCAGCCGTCTTTCCGGCAAGTATCCATCCCCACGTACCCATCGTGGGGATGGCGTTGTGGTAGGGTACGGTGGCGAAGCCGGCGCTCTCGATTGTCTTCATAATGCAGAGGAAGGCTTTGCGGGCGTGAAGGGGGCTCGAGGCCTGGGTTACGAGTATGCCTTCCCGCGAAAGGATGTGTTCGCAGTCCCGGTAGAAGTCACGCGCGTAGAGGCGGGCAAGGTCGGGGCCTTTCGGGTCGGGCAGGTCGATGATGATGACATCGTAGAGCGATTGCGTGTGTTTGACGAAGGTACCCGCGTCTTCGTGTACGACGGTCACTCGAGGATCTCTGAACGCGCCTCCGTTGACGTCCAGGAGGATCGGGTTTTCGGAGCCAAGCCGGGTCATTTCCGGGTCGAGATCGACCAGCGTTGCGGTGTCGACGTCGGCGTATTTCAGGACCTCCCGAAGTACAAGGCCGTCGCCGCCGCCCAGGATGAGAACGCTCTCACGCGTTCTCGCGACACCGAGTGCCGGGTGCACCAGGGGCTCGTGGTATCGCTCCTCGTCATAGGTGCTGAACTGGATGTTCCCGTTGATGAAGAGCCAGTGGTCGTTTTTCCATTCGGTGATGACGAGCTTCTGGTAAGGTGTTTGCGCGGTGAAAACGATTCTGTCGCGATACTGGCTCTGCTCACCGAAGAGGAGGATTGGCTTGGCAAATACGGCGAGCGCGATGATGCCGAGCCCGACAGTCCAGAAGGCAACGTGCAATCGACCCCGACGGACCATCAGATTCCGGTAACGCCAATACAGCAGGGAGGCGACGGAAAAGTTTACGGCGCTCAGAGCGATCGGGGTGTAGGTCAGGCCCAGTCGGGGGAGGGCGATGAAGGCGAAGAGCAGGCCGCCGACGAGGGCACCGTAGTAGTCCTTTTCCATTACCGAGGCGATGTTGGTGCGGAGGCCTTCGTAGGCATCATTCATGCGTGCCACGATCGGAATTTCCATCCCGATCAGAAGACCAACAGCGGCGGCATACCCGTAGATGAGGGCGGTCGATTCGCCGAGCCAAGCGGTCCCGAAGTAGGCGGCTATTGCGCAGGTTGCGCACAAGGCAGAGAGTGCGAACTCGATGGTGATGAAGGTATCGAGTAGGTTGTGTGTCAGGTAGCGACTGATCCGGCTGCCCAGGCCCATGGTGAAGAGCATGAGCGACATGATCAGTGTCCACTGGAGTGTGGTGTTGCCAAGGATGTAGCTGGCAAGGGTGGAGAGGGTGAACTCGGCAACAATGCCGGATAGGCCGGTGGCGAAGAGGCAGGCCTTGAGGAGGCGGCTTTGGTTCGAGGAGGTCTTCATTGTGCAGATTGCCTTCTGTTCTGAATCTTTTCCCATCCTCCCGATTTCGCCGACCTTCTTTTGGCTGCGCCCCAAAAGGAGGCAAAAACG
>CAYYGZ010000194.1:6051-8956 GCA_964471275.1 uncultured bacterium
CCGCACCCCATCTGCGTGTTCCACACGCTCCCAATCCATCACCCACACCCAACCCCTCGACCCCGTACGGGCCCACTCCCCTTCGAGATGTCAGCGCATCTGTGCAGGGATGCCGCAACACCGGGTCCACGACCCATACAAATCGGTTGGTGCTATAGTGACCAGACGATGAGGAAGGAGGCGCCGATATAAGAGAAGGCTTCGATGAAGGCAGCGCCGGTGTTGGGGTGCTCCTGATTGACGATTTCGTCGGTCAGGCTGGCGCCTGGCAGGAGTACCTTGTCGGAGAAGAAACGGACGACCGGGAGTAGAATCAGTCCAAGTCCCAGTTCGAGTCCGAATTCTTGCAAGGAAAGGGACCAGGAGATCAGATCGCCGGACGCGGTGTGACGCAGGATGTTTCCGATTCCGATAATTGCGCCTCCGAAGGCGATACCAGCGGCGACGTTGTTCTTCTCGATCTGCTCGTGGATGTCGTAAGACGTGATGGCGTCGTAGATGAGTTCGGCCACAACCAGGGCGATCTGACTGAGGGCCCAGAAGACGACGGTGCTGATGACACTTCCGGTCGTGTCGAGCACGGCCACGCCGGATACCGCACCGTTGATGACGAGGCCGGTTGCAAGGTAGCCCGCGAAGACGACGGCACCCGTGCCGACATTGTGATCGACGATCAGTTCGTCCCGGACCTTGAATTTCCGGAGGATCAGGCGGTCGTTCAGGATTCGTGAGATGTTGAGCAGGATGATCGTGAGCGGTCCGTAGATCGCGATGTCGATCAGGTCCTCCTCAAGACCTCTCGATTCGCCGGCCATGACGCCGCCGATCGCCAAGACCAGGGCAAAGTAGTAGCCGATGAGGGCGACGGCCAGGGCCGGGTTGTCCTTCTCGACCAACTCCACTTTTACCTTGTAGGACGGTGTGGTGAAATCGTATACCAGCTTACCGACCCAGAACAGGATGAAGGATGAAGCCAAGTAGATGGCGCTGAGCATCAAGTTGTCGAGCATCATTTTCCGAATCCTCCGCTCCGGCCACCGAATCCTGATCGGCTCCGGCCGAACCGGCTTTGGGCCTTCTGTGAGAAGCTGCTTTTCTTCCGCTGCAGGTTGGCCTGACGTCGTTTGTAGAAGTTGGGACGCTGCTGCTTGGTCAACTTTCCATTTGTCCCGTAGTCGCGGTCCTTACCGTAATAAGGCCGCCCACTGCGACGGTTTGTGCGGTAATCATCATAGTCATTGCGGTAGATGTTCCGGCCCATCCCCCCGCCAAGAAGTGTCCTCATCATCGAGTACTGACCATACCAGACCCAGAAGCCCCCGCCTCCCCAATGACCGTAGGTCGGATTACCGACGTGGTGGTAACCGGGTGGGTGAGGGGCTGAACTCATACCTTCGGCCTCAGACTTCGAGACGAGTGCCATCCCCAGGAAGGGCTCATACTTCCGGTAAACGTCCTCGGTAACCTCGACCCAATCCGTCCGGACCTGACGTTCTCCCTGGAGGACGTGGTATTTGTGGTAGTATTTCGTGAATACCGCACCCTCTTCCTGCATATCCTCGAGGATGATCGTGTAGTCTGGTGCAGGTGCGAGTGTTTCCTGCATCTGCTTGACCGGATCCTGTTGGCTACAGCCGACAGCCAGGAACAGAAGACAGAAAATTTTGAGGAGGGTCGATTTCAATGGTATACCAACATCGTGTGAGCTGTTTCCCGATTTGACGAACGACCGACGCCTTTTGATCCATCTCGTTTCAGCTATCGGTATGCCGAAGATAGGTGCTGGCTGATGAGGGGTCAACCGGCTCGGTTCCCTTATCTTCATCAGGACACCGACTCCAGAGTGTCGTGTGCGCCGTGTCGGTCGTATCATGTCACATTCCAAGAGGGTAATCCAAAGGGGCACGGATAGAGATGAATGATCCCATTCAGGAAGCGATGATCGTTTCGGGAGATCGACGGATCGAGGGTCTTCTCGAACACGCGGTTGTCAAGAGGTTGTTCGAAGAGCTTGCTAATTGTCTGCATGGATAAGAGGTGAGAAATGGCAGAGAGATGGAAAGGAATTTTTGCGGTGCTTCAGACACCGTTGACCGAAGCAGATACGATCGATATGGGTGTGATGGCGGGACAGGTCGAGTTCAGCATCGCGTGCGGATCTCACGGGTTGGTGTATCCGGTTTTGGGCGGCGAGTTTCAGTATCTGACCGAGACCGAGCGGATGGAAACGATCAAGGTGGTCTGCGAGACTACGGACAAGCGGATTCCCGTGGTCGCAGGTGTCGCGGCACCGAGTCGGGCAACCGCCGCCGCCCTGGCGAAAGCGGCGGCAGACGCCGGGGCCGATGCTCTCGTCGCGCTTCCTCCATATATCTCACCCGCGTCGTTAGATCAAGTGATGGACTACTACCGCACGATCGCGGATGCCAGCGGTCTGCCGATCATGGTTCAGCACGCTCGAATCGTACCGCTTCCGCCCGCGTTCCTGGTTCGACTGCTGACCGAGATCGACGAAGTTAAATACATCAAGGAGGAGCGTGAACCGAGCGCGCACAACCTGACCCAGGTGATCCAGGATGTTGGGGAAGAGTGTCTTGGGATCTTCGGCGGCGGCCACGGCCGATGGATGATGTCGGAGATGGAGCGTGGGTCTTCCGGGTTTATGCCCGCCGTGCAGACGCTGGATGTGTATGTGAAGACCTGGGATGCGTTCCAGGCGGGCGACAGGGCGGAGGCCAGACGGCTCTACAACGCGCATCTTCCGTTGATCAACCAGCTGATTATGGTCGGACTCCAGGTGTGCAAGGAGGTGCTGGTGAGGAGAGGCGTGTTCGATAACAACTTTATGCGGACACCGGGTTGTGTACAGATGGATGAAGGAGATCATCGGGAGTTGGATGCGGTG
>CAYYGZ010000195.1:0-8774 GCA_964471275.1 uncultured bacterium
TGACAAGTTGCTTTGCTGGTCGACCTCGACGGGCCAATGTTTCCTCCTCAACAAAGTGTTTGAGGAAACATACGACAGGATTGGTAATTAGTACATCTGTTTACGGGACAATGCACTAGAAGGCCAGCGGACGAATTGTCCAGCGTTTACCGGGCAGGATCGTTCCCACACCCCCCGGGTGTCCATTCGTCAGAACGTGGAGAACGAGGTCCCCCTCGATTGCTCCCAGTGTCCGCTCACGTCGGAACACGCCGCCGGAGAGGGTGAACACCACTGCATCTCCGTCAGCAGAGCGAAGCAGGACCCGTCCTTCTGCCAGCGCCTCGACGACAAGGCACCGACGACCGCTCGTGGTCCTGCCCTCCCAAACCCGGGTTGGTGATCCTGAGACATCATACACGAGCACGTCTCCTCCCTCATCGCCTGTTCCGGTCTCCAGGACGAGGTAGGGTCCGTCCGCATCCAAGAGTGCGAGATCTCCCACGTGTGCCGACAGATCGAAAGTCCAGATCTGCTCAAAAGATCCGGGTCCACAGTCGAAACCCCGAACACGCGTCATCCCGACATCGCTGTCGGGACGGATCGCATACTCGGTCGCGACAACGAGGGTTCGCACCCCGTCCCCCAGAACCGCCACGCGATCGGTCCAATCCGTATCCAGCCGTTTGGCATCCACAAGCGTCACGTCCCCGTGAGCATAGGCGTGCACCCACAGCCACCCCTCACCGATGCTGAAGACATCCAGCGTAAGGTCCGATGCAAAGTCACCGATCGCCACATCGCGCAGAATTGGCGTATCATCGCGGTAGCCCAGTGTCCGCAGCCTGCCACCTGCAGGCTGACTGACCTGCAGTCCTCCTCGCCCACCGGCCCCCTGTCGGTATCCCCCCACGCGTCCCACTGTGATGACCTCTGGCTGACCGTCCCGATCGAGATCCGTCGTGACGATGCGAACGGCCTCGAGGGATATCTGACCGACGGCCGGCCGCGTAGCGCCAAGAAGAAGAACGATCACGAGAGAGAAGAAACGCATCAGAATCCCCTGTCATCCAGATGGACCCAGGACACACGTGTCGCCCCGTTCACGCTCACCGAGGTCTCCTCGAGGGGCAGAACAAAGTCGACGCCGACATCGACGGCCTCATTGAATATCTCCTGACCCCGTACGTTTGCGTCCGCCGAAGCCTGGTTGACATCCACGTCGACCGCGTCTCCATACAGATGTCTGCTGAATGTCGCGCCCCCGACGTCACGATTGTGCTCCGGGGATCGGTAGGAGGAGGAGACGATCAGCGGTCGGCCCAGACCCGACCGGACCTGCTGAACGTGCCACACGGCCTGAGGATCCACAAACGCGCGTTGCCCACCTCGCTGCACGGTCGGGCCCACATACTCGGACAGCAGAAAATCGTCTGAAACACGCTCGCTCAGCGGGGCCACCTCAAGCGGCAGGAAGTTACCCACCCGCTCGTAGTGCCGGGCTCTCGAGCTGCCAAACGGATTCTGTACAGGCACGGGATAAGTTGAAGTCAGAGACGCTTCTCGAATGAGCCCGAGTCGCAAACCGCTGGGATAGAGGACTTCGCTCGCATACGGCGGGTCGTTCGGACCTGGCGTAGTTGGCTCACCGAACAGCACATCGATCGAAACGGACGCTTTTCCCCCACAGCCCCCGGCCACCCCGATCAGAGCCGTGAGCACAATCACCCGAGTCTGGACTCCCACCTTGCAATTCATCTCTGGGAAGCCTCCACACCGATACGATCGAGGCCCTGGCTCGTCTTGAACCGTACGCCCGGGTCTGGATCATCCAAGAGTGGGGAAAGAAGTCTGGCAGCCTCGGATCCTCCCAACCGACCGATCGCAGAGACGCCAGCCGCGCGAACACGTGGATTGTGGTGACCCAGGCGTTCTCCGACCACGTCGAGCACCGACGGGTCGCCCGTCTTCCCCAGAGCAATCAGTGCCGCGGATACAACCGTGTCTGACGTGTCATCCAATGCTACCACCAGCGACTCGACAGCCTCATCGCCGCCGATGTCACCAAGCGCGTGGGCAGCCGCGATGCGCACCCAGTCATTCGGTGTCTGTAGCCGTCTGGCGACAGAGTGAACGCCCCGGGTAGCCTTCAGTTTGCCGAGTGTCTGCAGCGCAGTCATCAGCGTGTTCCAGTCCTCACACCGATCGACCAGCGACACGATCGCAGAAACACTGCGATCTCCCTGCTCCGCTAGATAGTGGGCAAACCGGAGCCTCCCTTCTCCGCTGGACGTCTCGAGAAGGGCCACTGCGATCCGGACATCTTCCGGGAAGGCGGCTGGACGCAGATGCTGGAGGACCGAATCCGGGTGAGCCCAGTAGATGCGTGTGACCGAATCACGATAGGATTCGGAGACAACTGTGTCGAGAGGGATCGTGTCCACCGGTGGTGGCGGATCGCTCCCCGGATCAGCGTGGTCACCCGTGCAGCCCAGAAAACACACCCACAGGATCACGAGCGCCCGACTCAAGAGCTTGCACGTTTCTGAAGCATCCATCCAATCAGAAAGAGGACGGCACCAAACGCAGCAAACGTCAGCTCTCTCTTGATGTCCGCTTCATAGAGACCAATGAACAGGCCGTATCCGGCTTCGATCAGCCCCAGGAGCTGCAGAATTCTGGCGACAATTTGCATCTAGGATGTGGTGCTTTCTCGTGTGTGGTGGCAGGTTGGAAAATGATACGCCCTTCATCTGTAGGGGTCAACAGCCTGATTGATTTCATCCGACCGCTTGACGGGAGACAGGGCGCAACCTATCTTTCTGAAGAATCAGCATTTACCATCATTGATGCCAATTGTACACAGGAGGCCGTTGTGGCCCGAATCAGCGATGTCCCACAACCCGTAGATCCGAGGGACCCGAAAAAAGTCGAAGGCCAGCGCGATCGTCAGACGAGTGAGAATAATAGCACGGAGAGCACGTCGCAAGCAGCAGACAGCGTGAACATCTCCAGTGACGCCCGCGAGACGGAATTGCTCCGGGCCAGGCTGAGCGACGAGGCGGCGAACACATCAGATGTCCGGGAAGACCGGGTCGCCAACGTCAAGGCTCGAATCGCCTCGGGCGAGTTCGACGCCAACTCACCCGAGGTGAAGCAAGCCGTAGCCGAGGGCATCCTAGGACAGATGGGTATCTAGGAAAGACCCAATCAAGTCAAATAGAGAAGGCCGCCATCCTCCAGAGGATGGCGGCCTTCCTTTGTTTCCTGTCAGGCGATGCCGAGTTGCCCTAGAATGTTCGCCTCAAAAGCAGCCCCATCCGGCCGTGAGCCGGATCAGCCCCCGCGTCGATCTTGATCCCTTTCACTTCCACAAGCCCCCGATCCATCTTTGGATCAGGCAGATCATCCCCGCCCTTCATCAGCAGGTGGATACCATACGTGAACGTGCCGACACCCAGCCCGAGCATGATCGCCGCTTTCGTATCTTTCTGCCGGCTCTCGTCATACAGCTCACGGGCCAGCGTCGAGCTCCCGGAAGTGACATACAGGTCATACGCTTCGTTCCCGTCCTTGCGCGCATTGTTCGCTTCCACAAGGAAGAAGACCCCGGCTCCCGCAGAAACAACCCCGTAGAAGCAGTTAGATAGAAGAAAATCGGTCTTCTGGGCGGAAACTCGACCCGAGAACATCGTCGACCCGACGATCAAACACGACAACATCACCTTGCCAAACATGCATCCTCCTCGATCCACCGGTTATCGCTTGAGCGCCTCAGCGACCGGCATCCCAATCAATTCTTCCAACGTGGCAATCTGAATTTGGTAGTCATAGCGCGCGCGGACGAGATCCGAGCGGGCGCCAAACAGACGAAGTTGAGCTTGCTGCCGGTTCAGGAAAGTCCCGGCCCCAAAGTTGTATGCCTCATCCTGCAGCCTGAAGTCCTGCTCCTGAGCCACGACTGATGCCTCGTTCGCTTCAATGCTGCGTCTCAGTTGCTCGAGGCGAAGAATGGCCCGGCGTACCTCGAGTCCCAGTTGACGTTTGGATTGCTCAAAGGTCTCCATCTGCTGAAGATACTGGATCTTCTGTCTCTTGATCGTGGTTGTTGTTCCCATGTTGAACACAGGGACGCTCACGGTGACCCCGACATTGTAGCGATAGTTTCTCAGGAACAGATCCTCGAGTCCGTCGAAGCTCTCGTCGTCCGATAGATTCCAGCTGTAGCTCCCGTTCAATCGCAACGTGGGTAGGCGTTGTCTATAACGCGTTGCGCGCAGATTGTCTTTTGCCCCGAGCATGCCGTGTTTGTCGGATGCCAGGGCGGGTCTCTCGCTCGCGATCCCGTAGGCCTTCTCGAAGGTCAGAGGGACAGGGTCGATCCGGATCTCGACTTCACTTGGGATGACGCTCACATCCGCGGACAGGCCGAGGGTGAATGAGAGATTCGACCTGCTGATCTCCACGTCGTTCTCCCTCAGAATCAGCGTCGCCTTATGGCCCTCCAGATCCGCCTTGGCGCTGAAAACCTCCGATATCGGTGATGACCCGATTTCGTTGAGCGTCTCCGCCCGCCTCAGACTTTCCTCTGAAACACGAACTTGCTCTCTTTGCACCTCGAGCAAACTCATTGATTTGAGCAGCGTGTAGTAGTCTCGCTTCACCTCAAAGATCACGAGATCCTCGCTCGCAGCCAGATCGTAGCGTGTCGCCTGATAATTCTGTTTTGCGGCAGACAGATTAGCGAGGTTAGCCGCGTCGAACAGGGACACGTTCATCGATGCACTCACGCTCTGACCGCTGCTGGTGGTGCTCTCACCGACGGATTGGACCAGCGCACCGGTCGCTTCGTCGATGAACGATGCATTACGAGGTCCGTTGACGCTGTTCGAGTTGCCCCAACTGGCATTGAGCGTCGGCAGAAAGCTGGCCCGCGCCTGATCCACATCTGCGTCCCGCAGGTCACGCGTCATCTTGCCCTGAACGATACGGTTGTTCCGGCCCAGAGCGATCCGCACGCAATCCTCCAGCGAGAGCGTCTGTTGTTCCGGCTCTGTCTGAGCGATCGCGCTCCCGCCCACCACGCAAGCAAAGACGAAGAATAGGGTCCATTTTTGCAGATTGTTCATTCGAGATCCTGGATACCACCCGACAAACTGAATACGCGTCTGACACACCCAACGTTAGACGACAGAAACGAGGAAAAGTTACCCAACAAACACAAACGCCGTCAAGGGTTCGGTCCCGCTACTTGCCCCGATCGAGCACCGAGTAGACCGTCGGGATAATGACCAATGTGAGCAGCGTTGAGCTGATCAGCCCTGCGACAACGGTGATCGCCATCGGTGTCCTGATTTCAGCCCCATCTCCGAGGCCAAGGGCCATCGGCAGCAGACCGAGCACGGTGGTCGCCGTCGTCATCAGAATCGGACGGAGGCGAATCGACCCCGCCTCCACGATCGCATCGATCTTCTCCATTCCCTCACGTCGGAGCTGATTAATATAATCGACCAGCACGATCGCGTTGTTCACGACGATCCCGGCGAGCATGATCATCCCGAGGAATACCACCACGCTGAGTGGAATACCCGCCGCAAAGAGCACCACGATCACACCGATCAAGGCCAGCGGGATCGTGAACATGATCACCAGGGGATGGACAAACGATTCGAACTGCGAGGCCATTACGATATAGACCAGGAAGATCGCGAGGGCCAGTGCGAAGGCCAGGCTGTCCAAAGAGGTTTCCATCTCCTTGTTCTGCCCGCCGATCACGAAGGTCACGTCTGAGGGAATGTCCATCCCTTCCAGGGATGTCTGGATATACGACGTCGCCGTTCCCAGGTCCAACCCAGATACGTTCGCCGAAATAAGAACCGCTCGCTGCTGATCGATACGCCTGATCTCGCTCGGTCCCTCGTGAACCTGAATGTCAGCAACCGAGGACAACCGGATCGGCACCTGACGTGCCCCCGGGTTTACAACCAACCTTCTCAGATCGTCCACACCGGTGCGATCCACCTCATCGACACGAACCAGAACGTCGATGCGCCGATCTTCCTTCCGGAATCGGGTGACGACATCCCCCTGTACCTTTTCGCGGACGAGAGTCGCCACATTCCGGATATTCAGATTGTATTTGGCCATCACGTCGCGGTCGTAGATGATCTGAACTTCGGGACTTCCCCGTTGGAGACTGGATTTCACGTCGTAAAGCCCCGGAACCTCGGCCAGCCGTCTCTCGACCTTGCCGCCAAGACGCTGCAGATCGGACAGGTCATACCCCCGGATCTCCAGTTCAATCGGCGTTTTGAACGTGAACAGGGCCGGTCGTGAAAAATCCGTTCTAACCTGCGGTAGATCGATCAACCGAGAGCGAACTCGTTCCATCAGGTCGTCCTCGCGCTTGGCCAGCACGCTCTTGCCCGTGATCCCACCCCAGATCCGTAAAGGGAGACTCATCACGCTGCCGGCAAACGCATCGATAGGATTTGCGTCCGCGTTCGCGTCAGCTTCTTCCGCAAGGACGATCGTAATCGTAGCCGTGTGTTCCCCCTGATCGGATGAGAAAATTTCGGTCTTGTCCACACCGACCGACGTCGCCATCTGATCGACTTCAGATTCCTCCAGAACGCGCTTCTCGATCTGGCTGATCATCCGGTCTGTGACCTCGAGCGGGGTGCCCACGGGAAGGGCCAGCTCGAGGTCGAATTGGCCCTGGTGGACCTGCGGGATCAGCTCAGATCCGAGCCACGGTACGAGGTAGAACATCACGAATGCAAACGGGATAACGGCCAGACCGATCGCTGACAGCCGATTCGAGAGTGCGGCACGCAGGACGGGCGGGTAGGCGCGTGTGACCTGAGAGAAACCTCGCTCGAAGAGATACAGAATGGGGGCGATAAACGGGAGAACAAGCGCGGCAGACAGAATCAGCCCGACCGTTCCGGTCATGAACAACAGCAGCAGAATATGGATGAGCGCCTTACCGATCAGCATCAACACCGTGAAAATCAAGAATCTCAGGATCAGATAGACAGGTCCGAGTGGGACGAGAAGCAGCACGCCGATCGCGCCGAGCAGACCGGGAATCACCTTGAGGATTCGGCGGACCCAGCCGCCCAAGGCAACCCACTTGAGCGGTTTCAGAATCGAATGGATGGACCACCGGAATGCCCGGGGCAAGTCCTGCCCGAGCGAGCTGATCGTCGCAAATTGGAGGAGATCCTCCCAGACAACCTTGACAAATGTCTTCCCGCGCAGTTCCCGATCCTCGGCGAACGTCCGAAGACCGGTCCATATATCTGCCACCGGCTTCTTGCGGATCCGGTTGACCAGTGCCCCGATCGGGAAAAACAGCAGAGCACCGATCACCAGGCTCAACGCCTTCAGTGTGGTCACCAACAGCGAAGCTACCAGCCACAACAGGCGGAAGACGAACTCCCCGACCATCCAGCCGACATAGCCAGAACCTTTTAGATAGGCGCCGACGTCGCCTTCCTGGGCGGTCATCTCACTCGCCAGCGACTTGATACGCTCGATCGACCTGAACGGCATGATCTCGGAGGCGGTAACGCGAGAGAGGGTTACGGTATCGTCAAACTCCCCGTCCTGATCACCGACCTTGATGTTTCTGGATGCCAGCATCGGGATCACAAAGAGGGCGACGCCGAGTGAGGCGAGCAGCGAGAATACGACCGTCAGCGCCATATCACCGAAAATCTGACCCGCGACGCCCTCGACAAAAACGATCGGAAAGAAGACTGCAACCGTCGTCAGTGTCGACGCGAACACGGCTCCGCCGACATCTCCGGTCCCTCGGACCGTAGCCGTCACGAGATCGTCGCCTTCCTCTCTACATCGGTATATGCTCTCGAGTACAACGATAGAGTTGTCCACAAGCATCCCGATACCCAGCGCCAACCCGCCGAGAGACATAACGTTCAGCGACACATTGAAGATGTTCATCGGTGCGAATGTTGCGACGATCGAAACGGGGATGGCAACCCCGACGATCGTCGTGTGAACTGGATTCCGAAGAAAGACGTAGAGCACGAGAACGGCGAGCAACCCGCCGATCAGCGCGGTCTGCTTGACCTCATCGACCGAATTCTTGATGAACTTGCTCTGATCGGATAGCATTTCGAGGTCGACACCCTCGGGCAGGGAGAAGGCAACATACTCCGTCATCTCCTTTAACTGTACGAACTGCCTCACCTGCGCCCGGCGGTCACCGGACTTGGCCTTCTCGATCTCGCCGGCCTTCAGCTTGCGCACATAATCGAGCTGCTCGGGTGTGCCGAACAGACGATCTCTCACACGTTTTGCTGTGGCGACGATGTTGGCGTCCGCTTCCTTGAAGATCTCGATCTCGACGCTCTCGACGCCGTTCACGCGTGTTACGACCTCGCGCTCCTTGTTCGACCGAAGAACAGTGCCCACATCTCGTATGCGAATCTCGACCCCGTTACGCTCGCCAACCACCAGATTGGAAATGTCCTCCAGCGTCTGGAATTCGTTCAGCGTCCGAACCAGATACTGTGTTTGACCGTCGAGGAGGCTCCCGCCCGCGAGGTTCACGTTTTCCTCACGAAGCCGGTTGTTGATATTCTTGATGCCAAGCCCCATCACGGCAAGCTGTGATTCGCTTATCTCGACGCGGATCTCCTCCTCAAGCCCCCCAGAAACACGCGCCGCAGCCACTCCCTTCAGGGCTTCCAGCTCCTGCTTGATCTCTTCTTCTGCGATCAGCCGCAGATCGAAAAGATCCAGATTCCCATACAGCCCCACCCTCA
>CAYYGZ010000196.1:0-8767 GCA_964471275.1 uncultured bacterium
CTGTCGAGATGATGTCGTTTCCCGCAAAACTCCGCAGCCCAGCGAGCAGAGCCCGGTCGAAGCGAATCTCTGCGAGGGTGATCGCGACACATAAGCCGAGTACGGCGGGCGACAACCACGGCAGGAGGGGCATCGGTACATCCTTCCGGCGTTCACGTTTTCCGGAGAGACCGTGAATCAATCCGAGTGCGCTCCAGAAGAAGAATGAGGTTTCGATCCGTTCCCTCGGGAAACCAAAGAATCCGTGGACGACGATGGCGATCAGTCCGCAGAGAAGTCCCCCGGCAATCAGCGCGTTCTCGTCTCGCCGCAAGGCCATTCTGAACACAGTCACGGCTGATTGGAGCAAGAGCCAACCATACAGAACCACGCCAGGCATCCCGGTTTCCGAAGCGATCCACAGAAGATCGTTGTGAGGACGCTCCGGAGCGGATCCTGCTTTGATCATGACACCCCCGTCGTACGCTGGGTAGGCCAGCTTCCAGTTGTCCATACCCACACCCGTGATTGGGTGATCTGACACGATCTCCAGCGTTCTCGACCACAGGTGCCAACGTCCTCTGTTCGCATCACCATCGGTAAGTGATCCCATCGCGTCGAGCAGATCCGCCTTGCCTTCGTCTATCGCACGCGAGTGCGGTGCACTGATTCTTGGTGACCAAGGCAGAAGCAAGATCAGCAACGAGGCGGTGACGATCGGGATCAGGCGTCCGCTGGCTGTGCGGATGATGGTGTGCTTGCCGACCAAGCAGAATCGGGTCACGGCATAGAGGCACGTGAACGTGATCAGGCTTGTGGCGGCGCCAAGCCAGGCGCCCCGGCTTCTCGTATAGACCAAGAACAACGTCGTGCAAAGCGCGGCGACCGATGCGAGGATCATTTCAGCCCTGGCCCTAGCCCGCAGGACGTTGATGAATACGAGGGGGAGAATCGCTACCAGGTAGGATGCTGCGAAGTTCCTGTATGCGAAGGTGCTGCTTGGGCGGCCGTTCGAGGGTATGGCGCTTATGTCGACACCCCAGAACTCCAGGATGCCGATGAGGGAAAATAGGATCCCGGAAACACAGGACCAGTTGATTGCACGATCGATCGTTTGCAGCGATGAAACCTGTGATACGACGACAAAGAGCAGATAGAACGTGATCTGATGTGAGAGGAACGTCGTCGCACCGAAGACATTCAGGTCCGCGAAAACGACCGAGATCGTCGACCAGAAGAAGAACAGGGTGGCAGGCAGGAAGGTACGACTCGGCGACCACGTGACAGTCTGTTGACCTAGGTCTCGAATCCAGACAATCGTCAGTGCGAGCAATGCAATCTGGAGTAGTATCTGCTTGGGCAGGAGAGCGAAACGGTAGAGGTCTGCATCGAAGACCAGCGGAAGAGCGGCGAACAACCCGGGAATCAGGATCATTGCCACCCTATTCGTCAGTGGCACGGATTCAGTGTGTTTGCTCATGGCACGTTCTGGGCCTCAAGTCGTCGAATCTGTTCACGGATTTTCTCGAGGTAGCCTGGAGAGCCTTCCCAATATCGCTCGACATTCCTGTAGGCCTCGACTGCATCGCGCGGGCGCCCAAGGTGCTCGTAGGCCAAGGCAAGGTTGTTGTAGGGCTCTGCGAAGGTTGGGTTCAGCCCGATTGCCTTCTCCAGGGCTTTTGCACCTTCCTGAATGCTGCCCTCGTACAGGTGTATCGCCCCGAGAAGCGCGTAAGCCTGTGCATTGCTGTCCATCTTTTCCGTTATTTTCAGGACCTCTAACCGAGCCTCTGCCAGTCGGCCAAAACGAACAAGCGCGTTGGCGTAGTTGATCCTGGCTGAGTGGTAAGTGGGTCGGATCTCCAGAGCCCTGCGGTAGTGCGTCTCTGCGGCTACGCTGTCCCCGAGTGATGCGAAGACGCCGCCCAGATTGTGGTGCGTGTGAGCATAGTTGGGATGGTATGTGAGCGCATCCTCGTATGCGGATCTTGCTTCTGACAGCGTGCCCGCTGCTTGGTGGGTTCGACCTGCTAGGAATGCCGCTCTGTGGTCGAACATTCCTTGAGATTTTGCATCCTGGATCGCGATGAGTGCCGGCCCGAAGTTGCCTTCGTTGTGCTGTTGCAGCGCGATCGCATACCCAATATCAAACCGCAGGTGCGCGATCCCAATGAAGACACAAAGGAGACCGTTTGCGATTGCCGCGTATTCAGCGGCAGGGGACCAGGCGTCGGCCAGCCGACGCCTCTGAGGGATTGACAGTCCGACAAGGGAGCACCACAGCAGGAGAGAGGCGGCCGGTTGCTCGCGCAGAAAGCTGAACCCTCCGTGGACAAAGAGAGCGCCAGCACCAACCAGGCAGGCCGTCGTGACAGCGACCTCGGTGTCAGAACCGGGGGTTCCTCTGAAGACCTTGTACACGGGCAGTAGGATAAGTCCCAGGAAGGCCAGGAGACCCGCGATCCCCAATTCGCTCCAGACCCAGAGGATGTCGTTGTGTGGTCGAACTGGCTCCGAATTCGATCGGATCCATTCGCCGCGGTCATACACTGGATAGTAGTACTCCCAGTTGTCATATCCGACGCCCAGCCAGGGATGATCCGCGATCAGGTTGGCCGTGTGCTTCCAGTAGGTCAGGCGTCCTCGGTCGGCATCAGGGCTGGCGATCGAGATGAGCGCCAGCGCGGCCGATTCCTTGACCGTGTCAAACTTCTGCGGGGTTGTTTCCCGCTGATCCGGTTCGAGTGACGCCAGTCCCGCCAGGAGGAGAACGCCCAGAACGAATGCGGCAGTCTTGCGACCTGGCGCCCGAGTGATCTTGATCCGATTCTGTCTTGCCAGATAGGTCAAAGCCAGCAGGACTCCCGCAATCAGACCGACCCACGCCCCCCGTGTCCGAGTGTAGACGAGCAGGAGGGTCATGCAGCAGGATGATGTAGCCCACATCCATCGTCTGATTGAGGTCTTCTCCGTCTGCCAGGCAAGATACGCGAGGGGGATGCTGCCGATCAGGTAGCTTGCCGTCGTGTTCCTGAAGGCAAACGTACCGCTGGGCGGGCCGACCGAAGGGATGCGCAGATACTCCAACCCCAGGGTTGATAGATACCACCTGTCCAACCCGAAGTGTTGCAGGATGCCAAGGATGGCTACGATTCCTCCGGACATCGCGCCGTATCTGGCGAGCTTCGGGATATCGTCGAGGGTCAGCGTGTTCAGGATCAGTATTGCGAGGACCAGAAGAGCCGAAAGCTGGGCGGTCTCGACTACGGCGGAGACCGGATTGATCGCCCAGAAAACGGAGGCCGCCGCGAGCGATGCGTATACGATGCCGGGATAAATAAAAGGTGCCGTATGCCATTGCCGAGCAGTGCGACGCCTATCGAACGCGAACGCAACGGCGTAGATCGATAGAGTAGCAAATAGCACTGTGCGTTTGAGTGGGAGGAATCCGGGGCCAGCAGGACTGTAGACCAGCGGCACACAGAACATGCCCCAACCCAGGATGCTCACATACGCAGATCCGGACTCAGGATCGGTCGATTGGCTCATGTTGGTGCGATTTCTCAATCTGGTTGCGTTCTCTTTGTGCTGTCAGGTTTTCCGGGTCAAGAGTCAACGCCTGCGTGTAGCTTGCGTGTGCCTTCCTGGTTTCTCCGCTGATAACGTAGGATCTAGCGAGATTGATGTAGATCTGAGGGATCTGGGCGTTCGGTTTCTCAAGGATGTGCTCGAATGTTCGGATCGATGCATCGATTTGTCCAATGTCCCGGAGGGCGTTCCCCAGGTTGTTATGGGCTTCAACGAAGCCCGGGTAGAGCTCGATCGCTCGCCGAAGGGCCAGAATGGCCTCATCCGTACGTCCCGCCTTTCTGAGCGAGATTCCCAGGTTATTCTGCGCGTTGAGCGAGTTCGGGTGCAGGCCAAGCGCATTCCGATGACTCAAGATAGCCTGATCCACTTCGCCTTTCCGGTAGTGGGCGCGCCCCATTGCGATCCAGGTGTTGGCGCGAAGGGATCCATAGGTCAGTGCCTTGCGGCCCTCGGTCAATACAGTAGGCCAATCCTGCGTACGCTCCGCCGAGTGCACACGCAGGTGGTGATAGTCGTATCCAATTCTGCGACCGGTTGTCCAAATACCCCAGCCGGCGATTAAGACCGCCACCCACAGGTATCGATGCGGGAAGCTGATTCGCGTGTTGTCTCGGGGCACGAGGATCCAAAGGAACCCGATGGCCAGCCAGAATAGAGAGGCGCCTCCGATTCGCTCGCGTGGGAAGTTGAACATACCATCCACGAGGTGGGCAACGCAGACGAAGAGCATCGCGAGCGCGACCTCCCGCTGGGCTGTCGGTCCAAACCGAAACGCGCGCACGCCTGCCAGGAGTGAACCCACGATCAGACATAGATGCGCAGCCAGCCCGATCAGACCGGTCTCGCTGGCAATCCACAGGAAGTCGTTGTGAGGTCTACGGGGCGCCGCATTGATATTGACGTGGTCACCTCGGGCATATTCCGGGTACTGAAACTCCCAGTTTCCCAAGCCGACGCCGAGCAGCGGGGCGCTTCCAATCATCTTCAACGTGTTCCGCCACAGTCCCAGCCTTCCTCTATGCCCGTCAGAGGACACGATCGAAGTCACGGCCGCAATTGGGGAATCCTTCTTGTCATCGAAGGTCGGTCTATCGTGCACGGATATTCGATCTGGGAGCAAGCTTGTACCGACAATCAACAGACAGGCCGTCACAATCGACCACGATACTCGCCTGAGTTTGTTCGGTTCACGTGGTGTTCCGTATCGAAGATACATAAGGCCTACAGCAATCGCCGCCGCAACAACTCCCACCCAAACACCGCGAGTCCTGGTGAATACGAGGTAGATCAGGGCGAGACCCGTCACCAGCGCAAAAAGCCATTTCTCTGAGCGTCGTCTGCTCTTCACCATACACAGCCCCGACATCCCGATGACCGCCGTCAGGTAGCTTGCCGCCGCGTTGCGATGGAAGAAAGTCGCACTCGGCTGAGCCTGAGACGGAAGATCAAGAAACGCGAGACCCAGATACTGGCAGATGCCGATAACCGAGACCGGAATGGATGCGGTCGCAATCACGCGAGCGAGAGGTAGCAAATCCCGTGCACTCATGGAGGCGGCCAGCAATAGGGGGAGAATGGTGAGAACAAGATACTGCGAAAGCTGGAGGAACGATTCTGTTCTGTTGACAGACTGGAACAGGGAGAGAACCTGGGCCAGAACCCAGAATGCGGTCAGAATGATCAGTTTCTTCGGAATCGGTTGCCGATGCCGGCCGAGTGCCAGCCAGACGACGACAAGCGCCAAGCCGAGCTGGAGTATCAACAGGCGTGGCAGTAGGGCGCCTTCGTAGAGGTCACTCCAGAAGACCAGTGGCAGGAGGATAAATGTTACGAACCAGAATCTGCGCAAACCTGTCACGGCGTCCCGTCCAGCATGATCGATCTCAGGATTCCTTCTGCAGACTTGCGGATCTTCTCGTCCCCCTCCCACGTTTCCAGGAACAATCGGTATTCCGATCTGGCCCTGTCAGGCATCCCCGACTGGGCGTAGACATTACCCATATAATAATGGATCAGAGTGGGGTCGCCCTCCCAGTGGGTCCTGAACAGATCAAGCGCTTCTGTCGCTTCTTCAATTTCGCCCAAGACCATCAGGACCTGCCCAAGGTTGAAGTTTAGTGTTGCGTTCACGGGGGCAAAGGTCTTTGCCTGCCGGTAGATCTCCAGAGCCTTTCGATCTTCGCCCAGATCTCGGTAAGACATTCCCTGGTTGTTGTGGCTGTCGAGATGTTGGGGATCAAGCTCAAGGGCCCGTTCGTATGCAGAAACGGCCTCCTCGAGTCTTGACTGTCGTCTCAGGACATTCCCAAGGTTGAACCAGTTGATGGGTTCTTGTGGATCGATCTCAAGTGCTCGACGATAGGATACTGCAGCGGAGTCCGCCGCTCCTCGCATCTCTAGCTGAACACCGTAGCCGGAATAGGCCTGCGAGAGTCCTTCCTTGGCGGCAGCCCGGACTGAATCCTTGTCTGGCCAGAGGTTTAGGAATCTGAGGTAGGCCTCGCCTGCCTCAGGGAATTCTCTTCGCTCCAGGTGGATCGCGCCAAGATTGTAGTATGCCTCTGGTGCAGGAATCACGGCTGCTGCCGCCTTCCCGTAGACTGCGATTGCACTGTCGATCTTGCCCTGGTTCCGGTAGATGGATCCCAGGTTGACGTAGGGTGCTGCGTGATTCTGGCGAAAAGATGCCCGGTATGCGACGATGGCGCTGTCGATGGCTGACATCTTCTCAAACACGATGCCCTTGTTGTATGTCGCGATCCTGTGGTTCGGCACAATCTCTATAGCCCGGTTGTAGTGGTCCAGGGCCTCGCGAAGTTTGCCCTGACCCAGGGCCGCTAGGCCCAGACCGTTGTGAGCATTCGCATAATTCGGGTGGTAGCGAAGGGCATCCCGATATCGTGCTTTAGCGGTATCCCACTCCTTCCGGTGATAGGCTCCTTCGCCAACGATCAATAATGCCTGGTGCTCGAACATGCCCGATTCGAGAGCTCGAGACGCGTGCTCTGATGCAGTCTTGAAGTCCTTCTGCAAGTAGGCTATGCTGGCTCGCGTATAGTGCACGTCGAATTCGATGTGCCTGGCGGTGATCAACAGGGCGCCTACCAGCACAGCGGGGAGTAGCCATTCTGCCACACGACTGGATTTCCTTGCGGGCCGGCTCTTACCCGTGCAGATGTAGATAATCGAGATGCTCAGCCAGAAGTGGAATTCCGGTGGAACACGTTCGAAGGGAAAGCTGAACATACCGACACCAACAAACGCGGTGATGGAAGCCACACCTGCGAGTATCGTCCATCCATCGTGTGGGTCAGTCGCGTCACGAAGGCTGCGGACCGCGTGTAAGAGAATGGTTCCGAGAAGTACCAGATAGACAACTATTCCGATCGTACCGGTTTCGGACCAGATCCAGAGCAGATCATTGTGAGGACGATGTGGTGTGGAGGTCGCCCTGAGCTGCGCACCCTTGTCGTAGGGTGGGTAGACATATTCCCAGTTCCCAAGGCCGACCCCGAGGATCGGCGCATCCGAGATCATGTCGAGTGTCGCGGACCACATCTTGAAGCGCCCTCGATCGCCGCCAGGTTTGACGATGGATCTGATTGCGGTCGAGAAACTGTCCTTCTTGTCATCGAAGCGCTGCGTATGGCCTTCACTGAGCCGATCAGGGAAGAAACCGAGTGAGAACGTGAGGATGGCGGCAATCGTGACCGGTGCGCGCAGGAGTCCGGTCATTCGTCTCACCGTCAGACGGCCGGCTCGATATTCGGTCCACAGCCATAGCCCGCCGGCAACGCAGATTCCGAGTATCAGTCCGACCCAGGATGCTCGCGCCCTTGTATATATGAGGAACAGGGACATCGTGCTTCCGGACAAGAGGGCCAGCCACCGCTGCCAGGCCAGCCGGCAGATGGCGTGCCCCAGGATTGCCAGCGGGATTCCCGTCGCTAGGTATGCACCCGCGAGGTTGCGGAACGCGAACGTGGCGCTGGGTCTGCCTGTGGAAGGTATGGTGAACGGAAGAGCGGCGAAGTACTCAGCGACGCCGATCACAGAAACCAGGAGTCCCGTTGCCGCGTGGATCGTGAGAACAGTCGGAAGTTTTTCCTTTGGAAAGGCTTTAACCAGGAGGACGAACATAGCAAAGACGGGAACGTGCTTCGCCAGATCGAATGTGGATCGAATGGGGGTGTTTGCCCACAAGGCAGAGGCCGCCAGGATACCCCAGAATACGATCAGGGGAATGGCTATCTGGCGGGGGAGTTCCTGACTGGGGTCCGGCTTCAGGGCGAAGTAGACCGCGAGGCCCAGTGTCAGGACCAGCAGGAATGCCAGACGAGGCAGAAGCGCGAACTCATCGATTCCCGGGACAATTACCAGGGGGAGGAGACCCACCAGTAGATACAGGTAAACGACGCTAGCAGTTTGTCTGGTCAAGGTCTGTACTCAGGCAAGGAAGGGCCGGATTCTACGGCAGGATCTTCCTGCACTGGGGCGTAAGAACTTGAAAATTTCAATCGACGTAACAGAAGTAAACATTTGTTTTTAAGTTGTTTATGGGTTGTTTGATGCGGTGGGGTGGGGGATTGGTATGGCGGTTGCTATTCTGTCTGACCGGTCTGCCGGGCGCTCCCTGTTTGTGCACCGGCACTGCCCGAAAGAATCGGACAGAATCGACCTGATCGTAGACTATTTGAGTAGGTAGGTCAAGGTGGCGCGGGACAACCGGCCACTTCCCACCGTTTTACGGTTTCCATTCCAAGGGGGCCCTACGAGCCCTGCGAAACCGTCCACCCCTAGTATCTGTGACTGACCGTTTGGTCACAGACCGTCGACGTCCTTCTGGACGAGATCACAAACGGTGTTCTGAATCCATCAACATATCGTCAACGCCTTGACGTTCTGCTGAACGGACCCGACAACGGTCTGAGCCGATCGTTTACGATCACGCTCCCACCAGAAGTCTCGATCGTTTCAGGTGCAGGTGGTCTGTAGCCCAGTGAACTGTGTGGTCGGATCTGATTCGTACTCTCGCCGGCAGACCTCCGTCAACACTTTTGCCTCTTGCAGCGTTGTGAAGATTTCTCCGTCGAGGAGTTCATCCCTGATCTTCTCGTTGAAGCTTTCGACGTAACCGTTCTCCCAGGGACTGCCCGGCTCGATGAAAAGAGTTCCGACCTCGAGCCTCGAGAGCCAG
>CAYYGZ010000197.1:0-8745 GCA_964471275.1 uncultured bacterium
GCCTGGTGGTTCACCGCCTGGTGGTTCACCGCCTGGTGGTTCACCGCCTGGTGGTCGTAGACCGGGACCATCAGTAACAGGCGAGATGCGCGGCGAGACCATTTATCATCCCTTCCTTACCGGTCCAAACGGCGAAGCAGGGGTATATCGCTTCGAATTTGAACCGAATGACTCCTATTCGTTCGAGGACGTGCAGATGGTTCACGAACTTATGGCCAAGAACATGCCCCTCCTGCAGAACAACCTTGCTTATTACCCGATGCCTATGAATGCTCTGCCACGTTATTGGGCAGAAAAAACGCTCTATGACGCGTCCCGTATCCCGATCCTCTTTCAAGATGACATCTTCGGAGACATCAGCTTTCTACCCTTGAATATCGCTGTAGGATATGGAATGCTCAGGCTCATGAACTTGGTGCAAAGGCCAGGATCACGCGATCTCGTCATCTACGAAACGCTTCCGAACGAATTATCCAGTGTAGGCGGGATCATCACTACCGTACCGCAGACACCCCTCTCCCATGTAAACCTACGCGCTATCCAAGATGGTGTACCTAACGCATTTATCAAAGGATCGCTTCAAATAGAATCTATCTCGTCACTAATCGGCAGTTACGTGTGTTTCCGAGTCAATGCGGACGGCTATGAAATCAGGGAGGCAACGCTCGAGGAAGTGAACACGCACTTCGCCGACCGACGGCCGTCGGAAACGCAGTTTCCTGAACGAAATCTGACCATCCTGAAATACCGCTCGCTTGACACGATCGACTTCACCGATTCCAATTCTTTTGGTGTAAAAACGGCAAATTTGGCGACTCTCCGAACGTTTGACTTTGCCGAAGGTGTCATTCCGAATGGATTTGGTCTCCCCTTCTTCTTCTACGACATGTTTATGAAGCACAACGACTTCTACACCAGAGTCAGCAACCTACTCGATAACCCCGATTTCCAGACCGACACGAATTTTCGAGATAGTGCGCTGAAAACGTTACGGGATGAAATTGAAGCCGCCACAATGCCTGAGTGGATGATGACGGCACTCACAGCACTACACGCTGAGTTCCCAGCAGGCACCTCCGTGCGGTGCAGATCCAGTACAAACAACGAGGACTTGCCCGGATTCAGCGGAGCAGGCCTATACGATTCCTACACGCACAAACAGGATGAGGGACATCTCTCTGTGTCCATCAAACAGGTCTATGCGAGTCTCTGGAATTTCCGCGCTTTCGAAGAACGGGATTTCTACCGCATCGACCACTTCTCCGCTGCGATGGGAGTCCTGCTTCATCCGAACTTCAGCGATGAACGAGCAAACGGTGTCGCTGTCAGTGACGACCCCATCTACCAGACAGTGGGCAATTACTACCTGAACACGCAGGTTGGGGAAAACTTGGTTACCAATCCCAAGGCGGCGGAGACCCCGGAGGAAATTCTTGTCAGCGCGACAAACAGCAACAACTTCACTGTCAGGAGTCGATCGAATCAAATTGGGGATGACACACTTATCTTGACGCAGGCGTATCTGCAAGATCTCCATAGGATGCTCAAGACCATTCACACGCATTTCAGAGAACTATACGGCATTGGTACCCAAGAGAAATTTGCTATGGAAATCGAGTATAAAATTACGGCTGAGGGGTCACTTGCAATCAAGCAGGCAAGGCCCTGGGTATACTGATGAGAAATAGGCCTTATAGGAGCATATTAGCTTTCTCCATTCAGAAGCTTAGAGAACTGAGGATTGGATCGTCAACGGGAATAAACTCGAACCAGAAATGTCGCTCCGACTTATTGGGAGGTGACGTGAGGTATTCTGGAATTATGATAGGCTTGATCACTCTAGTCGTAGGTGTGAATATTGGGAACGGTATTACATTTGAAACGACCGCGCAGACAAGTGGTGCGATCAAAATCAATCGGGCCACGCTCTATCATACGGACGGCTCAACGGAAGCATTCAGCTCCGTCAAGATGCTTGATGATGGTGCACACGGGGATGATTATCCGGGAGACGGCATTTTCGGCGCCGAGATGCCGTCCTACCCTTCTAGCTATTTGATAGAATATATGTTCACCTTCCAAACAGTCGTGTCTCTGGCGCAGGAGACGCCAGGCCCAGATCCCGTGGTCAATCTCGACCTTCCTCGTGACCGAATCGTTATCAACGAATTTATGGCATCTAATAGTGCCACGATCCAGGATGGCGAGGGTGAATTTGAAGACTGGATCGAACTGCTAAATGTGAGCGGCGAAACCACGGATTTATCCGGCATGTATCTGACGGATAAAGAGAGTGACCCGAAGCAGTGGATGTTTCCAGAGGGGACCACGCTGGCACCAGGTGAACACCTGGTCGTATGGGCAGACAAAGACGTAACAGATGAAACGGGGCTTCACGCCAATTTCAAGCTTTCGAAGGAAGGCGAAACCGTCCAGCTGATAGACACGGATGCTAACGGGAACAAACTGATCGATCTCGTCATTTTTGGAAAGCAAAACACAGATGTGTCGTTTGGGAGATACCCGGATGGTGCTGACTTTTGGCTAGTGTTGTTTGACCCTACTCCCGGGTCTACAAATTTGCCTGGTCGACAGTTGGACTATCGCGATGCTGCAGGAGCACGTGTTTGGATCATGGACCCGAACGACGGCACACCACTCATTGAGGATTTCGGCGACTTTGTCTCATTCGCTGCATCCTATGGCCTTAGCGAGGGTGAAGTTGGGTTCCTCCCGGCAGCAGACACCGACGAAAACGGTACCGTTGAGTTCGCCGACTTCTTGAATTTTGCCGGTGCATATAACAGCGTTGCGGTCTCCGTGAACGATTGACTCTCACCCCCAAACCCCAAGGCCTTGACGAGATCACGGGTGGTGCCGCGCGCCCGCTTGGCCGGGCTGGTAACGATCGTCCGGCACGGCGTCCCGCTCCTTGAGCCGACGGCCCATCTCGGGGGCGTCCCGTTTCCCTCGCTTGTTCAGCGGTCGATCGATGTCCGCCAAGCCGGGTTCTGCCCAGCTGGACTTGGCGTGTCGGACGAGATCGAGGAGCTTCATAGGAAATAGAGACCAGGGATCAGAGAGCGGGCTGACTAGTGGGCGCGCTCGTCTTCGGGTGCCGACAGCGTGTTCGAGTGCCGGCGATCGCGTGCGAGCCGTCCCTCGATGATCTCGTTCGGCCCACCTACCCGTTTGACCATTCTGAATGAATCATACAGCTCGCCCGTCGTCGTACGCGCCTCGTAGTCCAGCGTGTCCCGACCGACGGTGATTATCTGGTAGAGCTGCGTATTCTCCGCCGCCTTGGTATACCACTCCTGCTCGGTCAGCTTGTAGAACTTCGGTCCACTGACGGACACGACGTACATCGTTCCCTGACCAGCCTCCCAGACCGTCTTCCCCTTTGCGACGTTCGTGCCGCGTCCGTAAGTATGGTCGTGGCCCTGTAGAACCAGGTCTACACGGAACTCGTCGAAGAGGGGCTTCCACATGGCGCGCAGCTCCTTGTTGTCGCGCGTTCCTGAGGTGGAATAGATCGGATGGTGGAAGGTGGCAATCGTCCACCGGTTCGGATTGGCTGCTAGAACCTTTCGAAGCCACTCTGTCTGGCGCTCGCGCTGCTCGTTCGAATTGAGCGAAATGATCCGGGTGCCCTGGTAGTCGATGAAGTAAGTCGTCTCTTCGAGGCCCGGAGGACCGTTCTTGGGAAACGCGAACGTCGGCCGCCACTGGTTGGACAGGGCTCGATCCTTGTTCTCGTCTCTCGGATACTCGTGATTACCGGGCGTCGCGATCACCGGGATGGTCGCGTGGATCCATCCCCCGGACTCGAACCACTCGCCCCATTCGCTGTCCCTGTTCCCCCGGTTGACCAGATCCCCGGCGTGTAGGAAGAAGTCGGCGTACGGCGCGTTCTGGTAGGCCGCTCGAATCGTGCGCGCCCAAAGGGCCAGGAGGTTATTCTGCGCGTCCCCGAAGTAGGCGAACGTGAAAGGCGCGTGTTCGGCCCTGGCCGTACGGAAATGGAACCATTCGCTCCAGACGTTGCCGTGGCCGACGCGATAGGCGTAGGCCGTGTTCGGCTCGAGGTCTTCGAACGTCACGGAGTGGCTTCGCCACCCGTAGCCGTGCTGCTCGAACGGTTCAGACAAAGCCCTCTGAGACCTCTTGTCGAACACGAAATTCGGTGAGGCATCCGCCACGGCGATCTCGGCCGCGCCCGAGTCCACGCGCGTCGCCGTTCGCCACGTCATCGAAACCGTCGTGGCCGGATTGTCCGCCCAGGTCAGTACGACCCGATCCGGGATCTCCGTCGCAACAGAATCGATCGCGCCTCGCTTGTAATCATGCGTATGAGTCGTTTTCTGACCTTGGCCCACCTGGCACGCCACGAACACAACCATCATTGCCGTCAGGGCCGCCAACCGGCCCGTTCTCCCTTTGCGATTCACCTTATGCGCCTCCTGGCACGATGTTCTAAACGAAAACTTTCAGTATGCTACGCAGATGGAAAAATGTCGAGAGGGCAAGCGTCACCCTTCATAACAGACTGACTGACCTGCCCCCCTGGATTGTTCCCAGTCCTAGAGTTAGGATATGGGTAACCAGAAAGGGGTCGTCATGGCAAGAAAGCGTTACTCCGCATCCTAGCTATGGATGTGGACACATAGATGGGGGCAGGTCACCTCCTTGAGGATCGATATGTCCAAGGCCTGGTCAGCCACAAGGCGTTTCAACCGTCCGTTCTCTTGCTCCAACTCCTTGAGTCGGCGCGCTTGGCTGACCTCCGTGCCACCGTATTCCTTACGCCAGCGGTAGTAGGTCTGTTCGCTGATGCCCAACTCACGCACCACCTCAGCGATGGTCTTGCCCTCAGAAGTCCGGATCTCTGCTTGACGAAGGTGTCCGATGATCTGCTCTGCTGTATAACGCTTCCTGGCCATGATGACCCCTTTCTATGTCCCATATCCTAACTTTAGGACTGGTAACATTCTAGGGGGGCAGGTCAGCTCAACGAAGAAAGAGAACCAGCGAGATCACAGCGCTGGCGTAGAATGTCGCCTGTGTCGCCACCTCTGTTCTCGTCGGGTCTGGGCGTTTGCCTGTGATCTGCTCGAGGAGATACACCATGTAACTGTCGCGGTCCTCGATCCCCATGCGACACCATAGCTTTTTTTGGAGCTCCGTAACCAGGCACATTCCCGGTTTTCCGGATGGGATGCCGAAACCGAACCACGAGAGCAGGATCAGGGCGCAGAGCACAAGTTGAGCCGGGCGCCAGGCCGGGACAAGCCAGCCCAAGGTGGTGAACAAGATGATCACCAGGTGCGTGCCGTGCAATGCGGCGTTGGCGCATCGCATCAGGCGCGTAGGACCTTGGCGAAAGCCTGGGCGTACCGCCCTAGGTCGCCGTCATCTTGGCCGGGGAAGTTTGGTAGCTTGATCAGCCGAGCGTTTTGCTCGGCCGTACTCGACAGATCGCCGCACACGCGTTTGTGATCTGCAGCATCCGGGGGAAACCGACCTATGGCGCGATAGTGTCCTTCGGCGAAAAAGGGCTGTTCGTGGAGGAGCGGGTAGCGCGGTCGGGAGACCTGACAACCCAAGCTGTTGAGATTGTCGAGCAGATCTGGGGGTTCTTCACCGCGGTAGCGAGTTATGAACTCGAAGTAGACGCGGTCTATGTGGCCGGGAGGAAGAAAGGTATCGAAGCCCAACTTCTCGAGCTCAGCGGACAGGAAAGCATGATTTCGGTTTCGCCACCTGTTGTGTGTATCAAGCTTCTGCAGCTGAGACAAACCCAACGCGGCCGAAATCGGTGCGATCCGCGTCTTTACGCCGAAGCCCGTCGCCGCAAAGCGCCTGGCCTGCGTGTCCAGCTCGATGATTCGGGTGATATCGCCGAGGCAGATCGCTCTTTCGTGGATCTCGGCGTCGTCCGTGAGGAGAATGCCTCCCTCGCCTGCGGGTGCGAGCTTGTCTCCCTGCAGGCTGAAAACCGAGACATCGCCCAGGTTGCCGCAGGGCCTACCCCGCCAGCGGGCTCCGAGGGCGTGGGAGGCGTCCTCTACGATCTTGAGACCGTGCTCATCGGCGACCTGGCGGATCTCGGTCATCTTGGCCGGCAACCCCCACAGGTGAACGACCACGACGGCCCTGGTCTTTGGACCAATGCGCGCTCGCATGTGTTGGGGATCGATGCCAAGCCGAGCCGATTCGCTGTTGCAGAAGATCGGCACGAGGCCGAACCAGAGCATCGGCAGCACGGAAGCCCAAAATGTGGCGGTGGGGACCAGGATTTCGTCTCCGGGCTGCAACCCGAGACCGTGGAAGGCTGCCATCAGGGCGGAGGTCCCGTTGTTGTGGGCCAGCGCGAACCCTCGACCGATGTACTCGGCGTATGCGTGCTCGAGGTCGCGGATGATCCGGTGCGTCGAGAGGTCGCCATCCCGAAGTACCTGCAAAATGGCGGCCTCATCACCCCGGTCCAGCAGGGGCCACTTAGTCACCTGTGCAAGGTCCCTATGAGCTTTGTTGGTCATCTGACTCTCGTTTTTCAGACGCTCGCCAGGAGCGTGTCGTATTCCTCGCGGACACGGGAGCGATACCTTTCGACCGAGGCGTCTGCCCGTTCGCCTTCGATCGCCCGTGCGGCGGCGATCACTTCCTCGAGGTTGCTGTCGTCCCGGCCGAGCCCGCAGCGTGGGACCCACTGTGCGATGTTGGATCGTCGACGCAAGTAGTCGTCTAGCGTGAGGCAGAGCTCGTTATCCCGGCACCAGGATGGTTCTGAAACGCACTTGTCGCCCCCCTGGATCGTCTCCGCGTCGCCGTCAGAAGTCGGGGTTCCGCTGGGACGGAGTTGGGATTTCAGCCTGGCCACGACTCCTCTCGCCAGCTCACGACACGATGTCAGTTTACCACCGTAGATCGCAACCGCAGCGTTGGCACGATCGTGGTGCACCAGGTGCTTGCGCGACAACTCAAACGGATGGTGATCTGCGCTGTAGCCTCGCTTGACGGCAAGCGGCCGGATGCCGCAGCGTAGCGAAACGATGTCGCTCGTGTCAACGTTGAGATTGAGGTTCTTGTTGGCCTGGGCCAACAGGGAGCGTATGTCGTCAGCCTCGACGCGAAAGCCATTTTCGAGCGAGCCGACTGCCGTCTCCGTGGGTCCCCACAATGAGACGGGCCCCCACGGATGGAAAGTCTGTGCGTCGCCTTGCTCGTCCAGGTCGAAGATGAGGGAGGCGTTGTGTCCCGCCGGCAGCGGGATGGCGATGAACACCCCTTTACTGAACATGTGCTTGTAGGGACTGGTCAAGCCACAAAGCTGTTGGATCCTGTCGGTCCAGACGCCGGCAGCGTTAATCAACATCTTGGCAGAGACGCTGAGCCCCCGACCTCGATGGCGATCCGTCAACTCGAGGTGCCAACGATTGTCCCGGTAAGCGGCGCGCTCCAGAGCGCAGTAGTTGAGTGCGCAGTGGTCGGGAGGGTGATGCGGTAAGATCCACTCAAGGACAAAGCGGCAGTCAGAAGTTTCGAGCACGCCTTCTTCATAGACGTGCGAGTGGCCGAACAGTTTCGAGCGAAGGAACGCCTGTTCGGGATAGGTGTTTTCGGTGCTTGGAATAGACCGTCGACGTCGACCTAGCAGCCAGTAAAGCCACAGAGCCGCGCGGATCTGAAACGCGTTACCTCGATCCAGCGCCGGAATATAGCGGAACCTCTGGGTTCGGGCCAACGACCCGGGCGCGACGATCAGGTCATCGCGCGCACGTGACAACTTCCACACCGTGCCGAAGTCGAGCTGCCGCAGGTAGAGCAGGCCACCCCAGATCATCATCGCCGACGCCTGGCTGGTGCCGGAGCCGAAGTCTCCGCGATCGACCAACAGCACGCGGTAACCTTCCCTGCACATTCGATCGTAGAGAGACGCGCCGGTGATCCCGCCGCCGATGATCACCGCATCAAAGCGCCGGGCGCACGCATCGATGGCGGCTTCCCTTAGTGGGCACTCAAAGGCTATAGTCATCTCGCCCGCCCACCTTCCACGGCTCGCTTGCGGCCAATGCCTCCTGTGCCTCGATCACATTGACTGGTGTCCCGAACTCGAACAACCGGCTGAACACGCTGTCCACCGGGGCGCGAGCGGGTTCGGCAGATTGGACCAATTCGTGACTGTTCAGGATCGGCAACAGCTTCGCCTGATGGGACGTCGCGAACTCCACCATTCGTTCGGGCGGCAACCAGATCGACAGCCGGGCAAGCGTCGGTTCCACGGCGTAGGCCGGAACTGCCCACAGCAGGCAGGCCCCTACGCACATCGCGTTACGGAGCAGACGGAGGATGGTGAGAGTGGTGCGCATCATGCAACCATGATACGGACGGGCAGGGGATGTTAGCAAATAGGTGAGTGGGACGCAAAGATGCCCCGTGGATGTGTGCGAGCAACGAGGCTTCAGGCGCGGCCACGTGTGAGGGTCTTTTTGTGCGGGAAATTTGGGCGCGTGGATGTAATTAACGGGAAAGGTGTTCGCCGGGGGTCGCCTACCCCTACCCCGTCAGCAAAGAAAGCTGTCTCTTGCCTTGGTTACGCTGCTCGCTCGATGCCAGGCCCAGCAGGCACAAAACGACCATCGACGAGTGCATAGATCTCGCCGGGAATGTTTGCGACTGTTGCGACTCCCCTCGGGGTCACCAACGTGAGGGCGACAGGGCGGGAGGCGTTTTTACTGGCTT
>CAYYGZ010000198.1:0-8721 GCA_964471275.1 uncultured bacterium
TGCACGACGGCGAGTGAGTGTTGGACACCCACAAGGCCCATTCCTGTATCCCGAGGTGATTCGCGTCCCCGGGCTTTCGAGTTAGATCATTCACTCAATTGAGTATTCCGTGTCTCTTACGCCGAATCATCCTGGTAGAATCATAACCTTCCTGATCTTTATCGTGGTCCTCGCCCGGCTGTTTCTCACGCCATTGCACGCCGGAAGCTTCCGTTTTGACGCGGTCGCGTCGGAACGAGGTGTCGATTTCACCCACGTAAACGGGGCCAGCGGCAAAAAGTACTCGATCGAGACGATGGGCGGCGGGGTCGGTTTCTTGGACTACGACGGCGACGGTGATCTCGATGTCTACCTCGTGAACGGAGCCGCATTGCCCGGGTCCGATGTTGTCGACACGCCAACGAATCAGCTCTTCCGGAATGACGGTATCGAATCCGGGTGGTCGTTTACGAACGTGACCGAGGAAGCTGGCGTCGGAGATGCCGGATACGGGATGGGGTGCGCGGTTGGTGACTACGATAACGACGGTGATATCGATCTGTATGTGACGAACTACGGTGCCAATATCCTATACCGGAATAACGGCGACAGCACGTTTACCGATGTGACGGCCCAGTCCGGCAGCGGTGACAACCAGTGGAGTTCTTCCGCGGCATTCCTAGACTACGATGCGGATGGTTATCTCGATCTCCTCTCCCTCAGCTACGTGCAGTTCACGCTCGAGACAAACAAGCTCTGCCCCGGCAGCGACGGAGTCCTCGGCTACTGTTCACCCGATATCTATGACGGCGCACACGATGTGCTGTACCGGAACAACCGCGACGGGACGTTTACTGACGTGTCTCAATTGACCGGCATATACAGAGAAGGTCGGGGTATGGGCGTCGTGGCGACCGATTTCGATCGTGACGGTGATCTCGATATCTACGTGGCAAATGATGAGATGGAGAATTTCATGTATGACAACCTGGGTGACGGTACGTTCGATGAGATCGGGCTTCTCTCAGGGGCCGCCTACAATGAGGGTGGTGAAGCGGAAGCCGGGATGGGTGTCGATTTTGCAGATACCGATGGCGATGGTCTGTATGATCTGCTAATTGGCCACTACGATGACGAAACATCGACGTTGTATCGGAACATGGGGGGGGCCATCTTCTCGGACGAGACGACAACCACGGGAATCGGTCCACCTTCCAGGTTGCGGGTTACCTTCGGTGTAATTTTTGCCGATCTTGACAACGATACGGATCCCGATGCGTTTGTTGCAAACGGGCACGTTCTCGACAATGTCGAGCTGGGTTCGGATGTCGCGAAGTACAAACAGCCGAACCAGATCATGGAGAATCAGGCAGGTCGCTTTGGGGATGTCTCCGGGCAGGCGGGACCGGGGCTGGAGATCGTGAAGGCGAGCCGGGGTCTCGCGGCGGGCGATATCGATAACGATGGCGATATTGATCTGCTCGTCGGCAACGTGATGGACACAGCCGATCTGCTGATCAATCGGTCCGACGTAGGAAACTGGCTCATCGTCGATCTGGTGGGCGGCACCGGCAGGGGCGAGGGAGAAGGTTGGTCGAACCGGGATGGAATCGGTGCCCGAGTATCAGTTTCGGCCGAGGGACGTACGCAGGAGATGGATCTGCACAGCGCGGCGAGCTACCAGTCGGCGAACGATCTGCGTGTACATTTTGGCCTGGGGAACGCAGCGATGTGTGATATCGAGGTGGTGTGGCCCTCCGGACGGGTCAGCAGGAAACCGAACGTTGCGGCGAATCAACAGCTTGTGATCGATGAACTCCAGGCAGATCGGTAGCGATCAGGGTCCTCTCTGGGCCGCCTTGCTCACCCGGATGGCTTCGCGAACCGCCGAGCGGTTCTGTGTGTTCGGGGCCAGTTCCAGGTAGCGTCGCATCCACTCGACTGCCACTTCGTGGTTTCCTTCTTTCTGATCGAGTAATCCGAGCTGCAGATGGGCAGGCGGGTAATCCGGTCGCACTGACACTGCCTGCTCGAAGAGCGCTCGGGATTTGCCCGTCTCCCCCGCATTCCCGTGCAGGATCCCCAGGTTCGTCGCGGCTTCCACATCCTCAGGCAACAGGCTGACGGCCTTCTCCAGCCATAGCATCCCTTCCTCGATTCTGCCGGAGCTCAGAAGCATCCGCGCACCGTCTCTGAATACGACGCCGTTTTCCGTTTCGAAACGATACCGCGAGAGCCCCGGATTCGATCTTAGAGCTGAGAGGAAATGAGGGACGGCATCGCGCTGGCGTCCTGCTTTGTCGAGCGCGTTCGCGGCAGCCAGTCGCAAGTCTCCGTTTCGCGGCTGCTTTTCTGCCAGACGCACGTATACGTCTGCCGCGTCGCTGTATCGACCGTCTGCAGAGAGTGCTTCGGCAAGCTTCTGTCCGACACGAGGTTCGCCGAGCTCTCGGCTGACCCGGGCGATCTGCTCGTCTGTGGGCATGGTCCCCGGCCGATCGGTGTAGACGCCGAGGTCAAAAACGGGCTGGTAGGTGATATCAGGCGGTGATGCCGGTGGCTCACCAACCTTGAAGATTCTGTAGTAGCTGTCCTGGTAGACGAGATGGAAGTAATTGAGCCGATCGGTCGCGAACTGGAATCCGTAGAGGGCGGACTCCACGGGTATGGTCGTTCGACCGGAGACGTATCGCGGTGACTCCAGAGATGTGTCCAGCCCCGTCGATGCCTGGTATACATACCAGTCAGCTTCCCAATCGCGAGCGAGGTTGTAGAAGGTCTCCTCCGACGAGAACAACCCGTTGAGGAAGCGTTCCGATTTCTTGCGTATGATGTGCGACTCGAACTTGGGATGCTGCACGATCGGGCGATCCGTGTAGGTCAGGATCGAGGGGCTGATGTGGAATGCGGCCATGACAACGTCGCCGGCCGCAGTATTCTCGCGAACCCAGCTGACCAGGCGCTCGAGCCCCGGTGATCGGTGGACGGTGATGTAGAAGCGCGTATCGTTGTATACTTCGTAGCCGATGAACACGCAGAGTCCGAGAATCACGAGCCGCTTCCGGTCACCGAGTATGATCAGCCATCGCCCGGCGATCCCGGCCGCGAAGAATACGAGAAAGACCTGGATTCGGTCGAAGGCGACGTAGCCTCCTAGGAATGCGAAGAAGCAGTACAGGAAGAAGCGCTGTGACCTGGGCAGGACGCCACGGTAGAGATCCCGGATTGCCAGGGCGGCAGCCGCACCTGATACGACAAGGAGCGTCGAGAACATCGTCCAGATACTCGCGAAAGTCGGCGACCGGAACGAGGACGACCACATGCCACGCGCATCGTAATTCATGAGCGTGGGATCATCTGGCTTGACAAGGCCGAAGCGCAGTTTGTAGTAGATGACGTCGAAGGCGTGGCTGTAGGCCCGGTAGTTTTCTCCTACCAGCGAGGAGAGTATGATGTGCGCCAGCACGGGCAGTCCAATCAGGATCCCCAAACGCGCTGGCGTGCTCAGACGGAGCCTCTCCCCGATCAGGTGTGCCGCGAGCAGACCGTATCCGACGAGCATGGTCGTGGATGTGACGAACCACTTGTTGCGCAGGAGATCGGACGCGATTCCCGTGAGGGCCAGCAGAAGCACGACCGGCCATAGCGCGTCGAAAAGGCTTTCACGCTCGTCCGAATAGACAAAGTAGGCAACAATCGCGTAGGCAAAGAGGATGGCGATCGCGAAGTTGGTGATGTGCCAGCTGATCGCCGCAAGCGACAGAGCGACGCCCGCCAGCCAGGGCATCCAGCGCTCGCGGTGCCTGCCTTGAGAGAGGCCGAAGCAGGCCAATCCGGTGAACAGGAACGTGAGGGTGAAGTCCTCACGACTGAAGGATGTGATCGATCGCATCCAGGCTGGCGGCATGACCGCGTAGAAGCAGACGACAAGGATACCCCCAATCCACCCGCCCCACAGCCGGCACCCGACGAGGTAGAGCGGGAACACCGTCAGAGATGAGAAGAAGGAGATGAAATAGACGCTGTAGGTGTGGAAGGGCGTATCGTATCCGAAGAACGCCAGGATTCGATAGAGTGACCCTGACACGCATTCCAGCGTGACCGTCAGTTCTTCGTCTACCCGCAAACCCTCGGGATGCTGGATGCGCGTGTCGTTCTCGGGAATCCCAGTTCCCTCCGCGATCATCCTGGCGTAGCGATACTGAACGGCATTCTCTGTGAAATGGAGGTTGGTTTCGTCCTCCGGATCGTAGTAGGGGCTCGCGGTGGTGAGTATGACTTTCGCTGACCCGATCACGAGGTAAAGGGTAAACAGCGTGGCCAGCGGAATCCATTTACGGAGTTTGTCTGACAAGAGGACTCGCGAATGATCGGGTGTGCAGGGGCTGAAAACGACGATCCGGCGTCTGGTAGAGTGAGGTGAATAAATCGCAGCGACTGCGGTCGGTCAAGGACCAATTCCGGATCAGTTGATCGCTTGACTCGATCGGGTCTCTTGGCTTTCTTTGCGCATTATATCGTTGTTTTTCAAAGATGATACGAGGAGTTGCTGCTTGTCAGAGTCGCACGATTCCCCTGCGAGAAAGCGGCGGGTCCGGAGGGCGTTTCGATACGTCCTGTTCCTGGGGCTTACGACGTTGCTCTCGGCCTGTTCGAGTGATGATCGCCCAGCGATCGTCCGCCAGGACGAGCCCGGATACACGGGTCTGGAACGCTGCGCCCTCTGCCACACGAACCTGTATGGCGAGTGGAAGCGCAGCCTTCACAGCAAGGCGATGGGGGTGCCGGCGGATTCGACCGTCGTCGGCGATTTCGGTGATGTGCGCCATACCTACGGCGGCGTCACGTCACGGATGTATCGAGACGAGACGGGCTATTATATGGAGACGCTCGGGCTCAATGGGGAGATCCAGCCCTTCCGTGTCGATTACACGATCGGTGTCCGACAGCACCAGGCCTATCTGACGACGTTTCCGGACGGCCGTCTCCAGGTGCTGCCCCTCTACCACGACGGTGAGAAGGGAGCCTGGGTCGACGCACAAGAAGGTCGGGTTGTCCAGAGCGACAAGCCGCTGAGGCCGGGGGACTTCTATTTCTGGGCGAATCGGGGTCGATCCTGGAATTACCATTGCTATGATTGCCACGCCAGCCGCGTGCACAAGCACTACGATTACGAAGCGGATCGTTACGAGACCACGGTCGGCAACCTGACGATCGACTGCGAGGCCTGCCACGGACCGGGCAAGCTCCACGACCAGACGCTATCCACCCCGGGAGGAGACCTAAACATCGTGGAGCTGGAGCGGCTTCCCGTGGACGAGCAGATCGAGGTGTGCGCACAGTGCCACGCGGCCAAGGAAATCATTTCGAAGGGATACGCCGCGGGCAAGCCCTTCTACGACCACTACACGCTGCATCTACCGGATCACGAGACCTTCTACCCGGATGGACAGCCCCGCGTGTATCTGTATCCAGCGGCCCTTCATCTGATGAGCTCCTGCTACACGGAGGGCGACCTGATCTGCACGAGCTGTCACGACCCACACGGGTCGGACCACGAAGTCGACCTGATTGCAGACAGACGGACGACTGCTCTCTGCGAATCATGTCATCAGGAGATCGCCGCAGATCCGACTGTCCACTCACGTCACAAGCTCGCAAGCGACGGGAATACCTGCGTCGGGTGTCACATGCCCTACCATCGCGTGACGGGCGAGAAGATGACCGATCACCGCATCGCTTCACCATCGCCGCGAAATACAGAGTTGTTCGGTGTGCCCAATTCCTGCAATGCAGCCGATTGCCACGCCGACAAATCCGCTAAATGGGCCTCCGAATACGTGGATGAATGGTTCCCGGATTTTCAGGATCGCGAGGCAGAGTTTGTACAACCGTACTTCCGCGGCAAAACAGGCCGGCAGGTCGCCATCGGCCCGCTGAGAGAACGGTTGAGGGATCCCTCGACCGGACCCGTTTGGAAGGCTGTCGCAGCCACGCTGCTGGGCAAATTGGCCGCGCAATCGGCTGTGGACGATCTCGTAGTCGCCCTGTCCGATCCCTATCCGATGGTCCGAATCCGTTCTGCGGTTGCTCTGGGCCGGATCGGCGATGTCCGCGGGATCCCGCCTCTGGCGGCTGCTTTGACGGATTCGATCCGATCGGTCCGCATCTACACCGCGTTTGCCCTGCTGGATCTGGGCTACCTGCCGCCAAGTGGCGAAGCACGGGAAGCCCTGGATCTCGCGCTCGCCGAGTATGAAAAGATGGTGGCCGATCTGCATCAGGACGATCCCGGTTTGCTCGACGGTCTGGGAGAGCTCAGAGAGCGGTCTGGCGCCTACGGGGAGGCCCGACAGCTGTTTCAGAGGGTTCGTAAACTGGACCCGAGCCATCCGGAGACGGAGTCCGATCTTGCCCGCATCACAGAGCGGGAAGAGCGGTTCGCTCACGGGGAGCTCATCTTGAGAAGGGCCGTCGAGTCCCTGCCGGAGGACTTTGGGTCACGTGCTCGTCTAGGAGGATTCTATGATCGACACCATCGAACCGAGGCAGCTGGTCTGCAGTTGCGGGGTGCCGCAGTGAAGCTCTCCTCGCCATCCGTGCTCCTGGCCGAGGCCAGAACGTTGGCCGCTGAGGGAGATGTCGAGGGCGCCATCAAGTCTGTTTTGAAAGCGCTCGACGCGAGTCCACGACACCGTTCAGCCGCTCGAGATCTGGCCCTTCTGGTGCTATCATCGAGTGCGGGTATTCAGGATGTGCTGGGGCCGAGCCCCCAGTCGGCCTGGGGATGGTGGGTAAAGGGGCACCAGCTGACAGAGGATGGCCGCCTCCCCCAGGCGAGGCACGCATTCTCACAGAGCCTTTCACACGAGGCAGCGCTCCTGGCGGCGGATTCGAGTGATGTGCACGGTCTCGTTGGCCTAACCCGTGGGGCTTTATCGCAGCTAGATGCCTGGGCTGAGCGCACCTTCGAACACGGACGGGCTGCTTTCCAGGCGGGCAACCTCGCTGAGGCTGAACGGTATTTTGGTGAATGCATCTCGCTTAGCCCGGCGGATTCGCGAGGGTACCTTCTGCTGTCCTTGGTCCTGGATGCCGGAGGCCGAGATGCGGAAGCTGCTTCTGCGGCTCTCGAAGGATCCGTGCTCGATCCCGATCTGGCAGATTGGCACGGCGTTCTGGGATCCCTGTCACAGAAGGCGGGTCGCGTGAATGAAGCCGTCACATACTATGAGACTGCCCTGGCTCTCAACCCACGGACACCAGGTATACACCTGAACCTGGGACAGTTATATATGGTGCAGGGAAAAAAGGATAGTGCCCTCGTCCTTCTGAAGCGATTGCTGGCGGTGGATCCCGCGAATCAGCCTGCGCGTCAAATACTCAGCGAGATCGAGGGGTAAGGAATCGTGAGGAGAATTGCTGCGTGTTGAGCCGCCTGATTAGAGAGCTGAAAGCCTACCGGAGAGCGCTGGGGATGGGTGTGGGGTGTCTGGTATTGGCTGTTACGGCCTTTGGTTTATTCTATCCGAACGGGGATGTCTACTTGAAGCGGGTGGCGGAGAAACCTGCCTTCATCTACCGCACTACGGGGGACCAGACCTGCGAAGGATGTCACCGAACCCTTGACCCCGGGATTGACCTCGCGTGGCGGAGATCCGTTCACTTCAGGGCCAATGTCGGTTGTGCAGACTGTCACGGCGAAGATCACGAGGTAGTGCTCGCCGCGAAGGGGAAGGTTTCGGCCGGCGTGTGTGGGAATTGCCACGGTCAGGTCGTGGATGACTACGCAGGGAGTGCCCACGCACAGGCGGAGGTGGTGGCCCTGTCTGACGCAAGATATATCGCCCAGTCTGCGGCGCTTCAGGAAGAGGGCTGCATGATGTGTCACGCGACGGGGACCCGATTCGAGGACGGTAGCGTCGGTGGCTGTAACGAATGTCATCCAGGACACGAGTTCAGTGCCGAGTTCGCTCGCCAGCCGGAGGCTTGCGAAGTCTGCCACGGAGGGCCGGATCATCCCGTAAGCGAGGCGTATCGTACGAGCGTGCACGGGACGCTCTATTTCACGGATCGGGATGAGACGAAATATCCAACCTGCTCGAGCTGTCACATGCCGAAGGGATTCCACGGGCACGTTGAGAACCTGACGCTCGGCCAGGTCCTGAACGGGGCTGTGCTGGAAGACCAGTATTATCCCAGCATCCCGATGAAGCGGATCTCGCGGAAGGAGTTCGACGCTAACCGAAAACAGATGCTGTCGGTTTGTGCTCCGTGCCACGGCAGCCGGTTCAGCAGGGAGAGCCTGGAAAGAGCCGACCAGATCAAGCAGGAAGCGGACCAGATCCTGTCGGAGGCGAGGGCCGTAATTCAAGCACTCTACGACGATCGATTCCTGGACCCCATGCCGGAGGATCGTAGACCCAACCCAGTCACCGGTCACGTGTTGGAGCTGGGGGGCCAGCAGCTTTATGAGGACACCTCTGAGATCGAGCAGGCATTTTTCCGACTGTTCAAGTTCTATCACCCGACGACTTTTAAGGGCGCGTATCACAATTCACCGGACTACACGCACTGGAAGGGCATCGTCTTCATGAAGATGGAGTTGGACAAGATTCGAAGTGAAGCAAAGAAGCTCAGATGGCTTGCGGGGTCGGAGTGAGTTGGTTTATTTCAAATGAATATGCATGTGTAAAGTAGAATTCTGTATGGGCAAGTCACTCTCTAGTGCTAATTCAATGT